>NZ_CP019343.1:958302-1277736 GCF_002117105.1 Oceanicoccus sagamiensis
AAAATAAAACCGGCGAAGCTCTTGCCCCATCAAGCCCCTGTAAACACTGGCCCGCCCCCTGCAAAAGCCCCCTGCAAAACCCTCAAGCATTGATCTTATCAAGCCCCGGCAACGTAATGTAAAAGATATGTAAATACGCCGGTGCTGAGTAGTAATTACCCCCCTGTTATCGTAGTGTGTTTGCCATCCTAATAAGCAATCATTCACCATGAGACCCTGTTGTGACAAACAATAATTCCGGCCCAATGGCCAATATGCTAAAGACTATTTCCAAGGTAGAACCCCACGAAATCAAGGCTACCGTTACCTCATTTCTGCTAGTGCTGATTTTAATGGCCGCCTATTACATTCTCAGGCCGGTACGGGATGCTATGGCCAGTGACTGGTCCGATGCCGAAGTGGCCACACTATGGACGATTAACTTCTTCTTTAGCTTTGTGGTCGTAGCTGCTTATGGCACCGCGATTTCAAAGATATCCCTCAAAAATCTCGTGCCTGGTGTCTATGGCTTTTTTGCCGCCACCTTTGTGCTGTTTTATTTTGCCTCCAGCTTTGTCAGCGATACGGCACTGATTGATAAAGCCTTTTATATTTGGGTGAGTGTCTTTAGCTTATTTCCCGTCTCGGTATTTTGGAGCTTTATGGCTGACATCTATACCAAAGACCAGTCAAAACGCCTGTTTGGGATTATCACCACCGGAGCCAGTATTGGCGCCATGATTGGGCCGTCAATACCGCTGCTATTTTCTGACCTGGGCACCTATAACCTCATGCTGGTAGCCTGCGTGGTATTAATGGCTACCCTGCCGATTATTTACTTCCTGCAAAGTATTAAAACCTCTGAACTGGGCAATGCCGACCACACGGCAGAAATGCGCTCAATGGGCGGCAACTCACTGGATGGCTTTTCACTCTTTCTGAAAAACCCGTTCCTGTTAGGTATAGGTTTGTTTCTATTCCTCTATACCGGCATAGGGTCTTTTATTTATTTGGAATTAAAAAATCTGATGGCCGATATGAGCCGTGCAGAACGCACCGAGATCTGGGCGTTTATGGATTTAGCCACTAACACACTAACCATTGTTGCCGGTTTATTTATTACCTCACGCCTGGCCACCAAAGTGGGCCTGGGTTGGACCTTGGCACTGCTGCCTATCGTTGTGATGGGCGGACTGCTAACAGTTGCCATGGTGCCGCTATTAAGTGTGGTCGTCGGTCTGCAAATTTTCCGTCGCGGTGGTAATTACGCGATTACCCGCCCAGCGCGGGAAATGCTATTTACCCATGTCGATCAGGAAACCCGCTTTAAGGCCAAACCCGTTATTGATGTGGTGGTCTATCGGGGTGGCGATACCTTCTGGGGCTGGGCCTTTGCCGGCTTAACTCAGGGCATTGGTCTGGGCATGGTCGGTGTGGCTATCGTCGGCGCCGGTATTGCCGCACTGTGGTCTGCTATTGGTTTGTATCTGGGTAAAAAGACAGAACAAGAAAACAACTAAAAATTAAAATATTGAGAGATTTATGAAAAAGATTCTACTACTTAGCTGCTTATGGCTTTTATCGGCTGCTACGGTTGCCGACACGGTATTAATTACTGGCGGCAACCGAGGTATTGGCCTGGAATTTGTTAAACAGTATGCGGATCAGGGTTATACCGTGATTGCCACCGCCCGCAAACCGGAAAAAGCGACTGAGCTCAACGCACTGGCAAAATCCAACAGCAATATTACCGTAGAAAAGCTGGATGTCACTGACCATGCCGCCATTGATGCACTGGCCAAAAAATATGAAGGGCAAGCTGTTGATATCCTATTAAACAATGCGGGAATCTCCGGCGGTAGCGACTCGCAAAAGCTGGGCAGTATTGATTACGCTGTTTACGATAAGGTTATGCATGTTAACGTGCACGGCCCGATGAAAATGGCAGAAGCGTTTCTTCCCCATGTTATGGCCAGCGAACAGAAAAAGATTATCGCAGTCTCGTCCAGTATGGGCTCGATCAAAAAGACCTTCGGTATTTTGTATATTTACCGCTCATCGAAAGCGGCACTGAATATGGCTTACGCAACCATGGCCAAAGAACTCAGACGTAAAAAAGTCATTGTTGGCCTGGTCAACCCCGGCCCAACGGACACTGAGTTTATGCTTGGAGTTAAAGGCAAGCTGCGCGACCCCGCTGTTGCCGCCAGCGATATGATGCGCAACATCGATGGCCTAACGATAAAAACCACCGGCTCTTTCTTGCAGTACAACGGTAAAGAATTGCCTTGGTAAATAAATAAAAGGGTAAAAGTTAACTAGATAACAAACAACGGATGCTCACTATGATACGGCTTATCTACACCACGTTTTTTTTATGGTTGCTTACTACTGGCAACGCCATAGCCAGCGATAAAGGTTTGGTATTAGTTGCTGGAGCCACCGGCGGCACCGGGAAATTGGTCGTTGAGCAACTGCTACAGCAAGGCTATAGCGTTCGGGCAATGGTGCGCAGTATCGAAAAGGGAAAAAAAGTTCTCGGCAACGATATTGAACTGGTTAAAGCGGATGTCACCCAAAAAGAGACGCTGGCCGCAGCCGTCAATGGCACTGACTATATTATTTCTACTATTGGCACGCCGATTGGAGCAGAAGGCACCAATAACCCTGAGAACGTGGACTACTTAGGGGTAGTCGCCCTTATTGATACCGCCAAGGCCGCGCAAAGCAAAAAATTTATTTTAGTCACCTCCGGCGGCACCACCTGGTGGACCCACCCCCTCAATTGGTTTGGCGACGGCGTGCTGACCTGGAAACATAAATCAGAATTACACCTGCGAGCATCTGGCCTGAATCATGTCATTCTGCGACCCGCTGGCGGCCTAACCGATGAACCCCTTAATACAAAAAAAATAAAGTTTACTCAATCAGACGGCATTCCATCGACTATTTCTCGCGCCGATGTCGCCGCAGTTGCTGTTGCAGCGCTGACTCACCCTGAGTCTGATAATAAAACCTTTGAAATTCAGGATGACGAAGAGGGTCAGCTCAGCTCTGAAGTGAACTGGCAGAGTACCTTTGAGGCAATGACTATAGATTCCGATAATTTCTAGCACTTAACGTCCTATTGACATGGGGATACGCCATGAAAAAAGAAATAAAAATAAAACCCTTTTGGTATTCTGATCTTTGGGTATTTCCCAAATTAATCACCGTGATTACCACACTGGATAAACATGGCAAAGTGAATGCCGCTCCCTACTCCCATATTATGCAGTGGGATGTTATGCAAAAAAATCCGCGCATTATGTTAGGTATGCGTCAGGGCTCACACACATTAACCAATATTCAGGAAACCGGTGAGTTTGTCATTAATTGCCCACCGATGGATTATCTGGACGATATGATGGAGACTGCCCGCTTTTACCCCGCAGGCACCAACGAACTGGATAATACGCGCTTTACCCAAATTCCCTCACGCAAAGTGAAGCCACCCAGCTTGCAGGAATGCCCGCAAATTATGGAGTGCACCGTGGAAGAAATTAATCTGCTGGAAAAAAGTAGCGGCATTGTTATCGCCAATATTGAAGCGATAGTGATGGATGAAGAATTAACCACCATGGACAGAGCCGAGCGCTTAACCACGATGAACTTACCCGTAGGCCTGGGTGATCATCAACGGAAGTTTTATTACCACACCAGCACCTCTGACTACACCATGCACGAACTGAAAGATGCCCCCGATTCCATTCAGGCCGCCGATGTTCGTACCAATCTGGATTGGGATGAAGGCGCCATGAAAGCCTTAATGGGCATCCCTGCACCGGTGCGCAAGTTAGTCATTAAAGAAGCAGAAGATTATTCTGAAGAACAAGGCAGCCAAATCGTTACCCTTGACCTGTTTATTGCTATGGGGGAAGAGTTTGGTATTGATGATGAATTATTAGATCGATTCAGGGTGTAACAATGAGCGAGAAAGAGTCTATTAATACTGACGTTTCACGACGCAGCTTTTTAACCGCCACCGGTGTAGCGGCCCTTGCCGCTGCCGGCTGCGCGCCTTTATCCGAAGGCATGAGCAATGGCACACCGGTAGCGCCAAAACGCGATGCCCAAGCGATTGCCAATGCCCCCAAAGCGCCCTTTGATTCTTTTCGGGATTGGATTGCCGCACTGGATGCTCACGGTTTGTTATACCGTATTCCTGAAATCGATCAGGATGCCTACCATGCTACCGCATTATTTTATCGCGCCACCGATAAGTTCAGCATGTACGGTGCACCTGCCTTTATGTTTGACCGAATAAAAATTGATGGCGAATGGGTTGAAGGCCCGATGTTTGCCAATCATCAGGGGCACTGGATTACCGACTGTCTGATCTGGGGTTTAGATCCTATAGAAAATGATAACTACGCCAGCTACCGCAAAGCCAGAGGCTATCTGGAAAAAATGCTGGCTGACAACAATGGCGAATATCCAATGATCCCGCCAAGGGAAATTGAAGCCAGTGCCGCCCCCTGTAAGGAAATAGTACTGACTGGCGATGATATCGATATTACAAAATTTGCCTTTTTTAAAACCAACCCGGGTGATGGTGGCCGCTATGTCAATACCGGCTCGGTCTTTATGGATGACCCCAAGATGGGCCCTAACTACGGCACCTATCGCAATGAAATCAAAGGCCCCCGCAAACTGGTAATGAACCCTGAGCCCAACCAGACTGGCCACCGGATGATTATGGCGGCAAGAAAACGCGGCGACAAAGTCTTGAAATTATCCATTGTGGTTGGTCAGGACCCGGTTATCTGGATGATCAGCGGCTCCAAAATCAAAAATCGTTTTACCACCAAAGACCCTATTTACGAATTGGATATTGCCGGCGGTATGCGCGGTAAAGCCATTGATATCGTTAAATCCGAAACCAATGATTTAATGATTCCCGCCCATGCGGAAATGGTGATTGAAGGGGAAATTGTTCTGGACGGCCCTATGGAACCAGAGGGCCCCTTTGGTGAAATGTTCGGTTATATGGGCCCGGCAAAATCAGAAAATTTTGTGATTAACATCACCACTATTACCCACCGCAAAAACCCATGGTTAATGAATGCCTTTACCGGTATGCAGCGCGGCATGGTCACGGCACCAGCAGACGCACTCTATGCAACATCACTCAAAAAGAAAATTCCCAATATTGTTGAATATACCAACCCCCATGACACGATGGGCATGGTGGTATTAAGCATTGATAAACAGGAAGCCGGTGAAGGAATCAAGTCAGGCATGTCTATTGCCAAAACCAACCCGATCGCCAAAGTCGTGGTGGTAGTTGATAAAGATATTAATATTCTTGATCACCGTGAAGTGATGTTTGCCATTGGCTCTCGCTGGCAGCCACACCCTGCATCAAAAATTTTGGAACGGGCTTTTGGTTTGCAAACTGACCCCAGCCAGGTAAAACGCAACCGCACCAGCAAGATTGTTATTGATGCAACCAGACAGTTGCCGGATGAAGGCGGCAGAGAGGCTTTCCCTATGTCTAACCGTGAGCATTTGGCTGAAGGAGCGCCTAATGCTTTTGCTGAGGTTGAGCAATTATTGGTGCCGGATTTATTTGAGTGGGATCAGATTTAACCCCTTAATAGGGCTAGTTATGGATCAGTGCGCTGCGGCATGGGCAAAATACAGCGCCACACAAAACCAGGCGCCCATTAAGGCCCAACTACTTACTGATATATATGGCATATAATGCCCGGCGCCTCGGACAACTGCTCTGATCCAGGCCAACAGGATAATCACTCCCAACACCGCAATCACTATCAGTTCCGATTGCGACACAATGGAGCTGGCAAAGAAAAACGGTATCGGGCCAAGCAAGACCAGGATCACAACACCCAAAGCAGCCAGCAAGGCAAGCTCGGGGCCGTGGATAGAATAGCCTACGGTCACGATCGGTATCGCAAAAAGGACACTATAGAATAGTAATAGGATGACACTGCTTTTTATTTGATTAGTCATATACCGGAGGGAATATAGCGCTTGTTATAGGCGCTTGTCGATATAATCCCGTGGTGATAATCAATACGTCAGAAAAAAGAGAAACCAGGCAGGGTAGACTAACTAGGTCCAATCACCGCCCTGAAAACTACAGCCCACCTCAAGGTCTTCCGCATTGCCCGTATAATAAGTCAGAGTAAACTGTTCCAGAGTACATACACCAATACTACTATCCGTAGAACAGCTTGCCTCGTCATAGGAGGCATCTGCATTCGACCCCTCAGTAGCAAACTCTTCACAACGAGCCTGGTCCACAGACTCCGCACAGACCTTAAAAGGCCCGGCAAACATATTTTCCTGGGTATAATTACAACTGCCGGCATGGGCAGAGATAGCAAATAGCAGGCAGAGGGGAAAACAGATAGCTCTGGTCAGTATTATTTTTATAGCAGGTCCAAACTTCATTTTTACTCCATGGACTCAAAAACGGTCTTCTGAGGCTCATAATATTACAAAGCCCCAGCAAGAAATGCCGACAAATAGTAAAGAAATGGTAAAGACTGTTAAGGATATTTATTCTCTCTAAGGCTCACCCTATACTGGGCCTCGACAGTCATAATAAGCAGCAGAAACCGCCATGACCGATAGCACCGTTCAGACTATTGTTAAGCAGTTACTTGATGGCCAATTGTCACGCCGAGGCTTTGGCAAGGCGTTAATGGCACTGGGCTTTTCTACCGCTGCTGCCGATTCGCTGGGTAATATGGTGAGCGATAGCTCAACCACCACCACCGCGCCAGAGCCCCTGCCCCGCTCCGGCAAAGTGGTTGAAGGCACCGGTGCCGATATTCTGATTGAGACCTTATTGGCCGCCGATGTTGAATATATCTTTGCCACCACCGCCACCGGTATGAGCGCCTTATTTGATGCGTTAGCGCTAAGGCCGCAGATTAAATTTGTTCTCGCCCTGCAAGAGGGCCAGGCCGCCGCCATGGCCCACGGCTATGAATTGGCCAGCGGCAAGACCGCGGCACTGTTTTTACCCGGCGTAGCTGTACCCAATGCTATGAATAACCTCTATAACGCCTGGAAAGACCGCTCCGCCATTGCAGTATTTTCCGACGCTCAGGCCACCACCTACCGCGGCCGCAACCAGTTTCAGCAAATGGATGACTGGCTGGAGCCAATGAAGCAATTTACCAAGTGGGCCTGGGAAATACACCATATTGAACGTGTTAGTGAATTTACTCGCCGCGCTTTGAAAATGGCCAATACCCCACCTGGTGGCCCAGTACATATTCGCTACCCACGCAATGTACTGGATGTCGGAGGCCAGAAACAAACCGTTTATCCGCAGAGCTTATTTAGGGTGGATGTTAACCTGCCTCCTAAACAAGATCTGATTGAACAAACGGCTCAAATGCTGCTGGCAGCCAACAAACCGTTTATCAATGTCGGACATGAAGTTACCCGGGCCGGTGCCGTCAATGACGTGATAGAACTGGCGGAAATGTTAGGAGCCCCCGTTAGCCAGGGTTATTCGGTTTATGGTGATTTCCCCTTTAACCATAAACTGTTTGCCGGCTTTTATGGGCCCGGTGCACCCCGCGGTGTATTCAGCTCCGATGTCTTTTTAAATCTCGGCAGCGAAATGCCAAGCTGGGGCATTATTGCACCACCACCACCCAAGAAAGCCAAAATTATTCACGCCCGGGTTGAGTATGGGGATATCGGTAATATCCATCCCACCGACCTGGCGATTGCCGGTGGCATGAAGGAAATTATTGTCGCTATTAAAGACACATTGCGAACACTGATCAGCGAACAAGAACTCGCTGCTATTGCCCAACCGCGACTGGAAAAAGAAGAAGGGAAATTTAACCGCCGCAAGGAAAAGCGATGGCAAAAAGCACAGCCCGATTGGAATGCCTCCCCCATGAGCTGGGATCGTGTCGGTCATGAATTGGAACAACAGTTAGAGCAAGACGCCATTATTGTTTCCGAACTCAATAACCGCACACCGTTAAAATGGCTGAACTTTGCCCAGGATAAAAAACGCCTGATCGGTCAAACGACAGGTTTTGCCCTCGGCTGGGGTGTAGGTGCAGCGATGGGTGTTAAAGTCGCCGAGCCCGACAAACAAGTCGTTTGCTTATTAGGGGACGGCGGGTTTCTATTTGGCCAAAGTGAAACCTTGTGGATGGCCGCCCGGCATGAAATCCCTATTACTATTGTCATTTTTGATAACGAAGCCTATGACGGTGAGCGGGAGCGGATTTATCAGTTTTCACCACTGGCAAAGGATAAACAGCGACGCCACCTATGGAAAGATATCAGCTGCTATTTGGGCGACCCACCGGTTGATTTTGTAAAACTTTCCGAATCATTTGGTGTTGAAGCTGAACAGGTTATACAGCCTGACGATATGGCCAAGGCATTAGGCCGCGCTAAAAAGGCCAACCGCGATGGCAGGGCCTATTTAATAGCTGCAAAAATTATGCAGCAAGGCAAAGGCGCTAATGAAAACTGGCATCCGGGTATTTCTATTGCCGATAAGCGTGAGAAAAAAGTGTGAAAAAATTTTCGCTACTACTGTTAATGGCGGGCAGTTGTTATGGTGAGTTGCATAGCGACGGTATCGATATGGATGATATCAGCGATAATTTTGACTGCTTTGCCTGCCACACGTTAGAGGACCCGGGCGTAGGCCCCAGCTTTAAAGCAATAGCCCAACGCTATACCGCTCAAGATAAAACTATGCTGATCGATAAAATCATCAATGGTGGCGGTGGCAATTGGGGGCAGGAAATGATGTTGGCCCACCCTGATATCAACGAGGCTACAGCGGCCAGCCTGGTTGACTTTATTTTTTCAACCGTAGACCCCTAAGGAATAAACGTGAACTTTAAAAACCCCTTAAGCCAGCATATTTTTGCTACGGTCAAAGAGCCTCTGCAATTAACCATCGACGAGCAGTATCAAGATCTGCATACCATCAATACACTGAAGGGGGATGCCATTGGGTCAGTGCATGTTTTTCACGGTACGCGTTTAGAAAAAATGGTTATTTCAGAATTTATCACCGGCCCCGGCATGGTCGCCTCGCTGGTTGTTATCAAGCCTGACTACCAGTATGACGTACCTCGCTTTGGCAGTGACTTTAGCGTGATGAATGACAAACTGCATTTGGATCTGGATTTATTTCCACATAAAGATTTGGCCGCCGATGGCGACTATTATGAGCAGGCTTTCGCTTCGCTGGAAAAACCCTATACGTCAGCTTGCGAACAGTTTACCACCATGGCCCCCAGAGGCTTATGGCTGAGGAATTATATTTCCCCCTACTTTTTTATGACCGACGCCGAGCCAACAGATACCGCACTGGAGGCATTGCAGGCTTTAACCGCCGACTATCTGCAAAGCTGGCTGGCCATATGGGCAGAACAGGATAAAGCCGTTAGCGATGCGACTTACCAGAATATCACCCAGCGAGCGGCGCATTTTGAGCGCCTCTCGATGCAACATAACCCAGTCAAAAATCTGTTTAGCACTATTCTGGGGGAAGAACTGGCCTTAAGAAGTTTGTCAGCGCTGTACTAGTAACGACTTAACAAAGCTTAACAAATAACAGTAATTATTAATTTGATTACTGCCGATATAAGAAGACAATAGTTTTAACGACTGGAGACTGTTTTATGCCCACTATGCCCACTAATCGCGGCCGCCGTTTTGGCCTGATGGCTGCACTATGCAGCGCGCTACTCTTTCAAGCCAGCACCAGCTATGCGGGTGCCCATGCCGGTGCCGATTTTTCCAAGGTTGAAGAACTGCCAGTGCGCAGCGGTGACTGGTCACCTGAAGAAATCGCCAAAGGCCGCGAACAGCTTATCCGTGCCTTTGATGCTGGCTGGGTCCGGGTTATGGCCAGCGGTAAAGATCAGGAAATTTTAGCCACGGAGCCGGCCAATATGCCCGGTGCCTCCAAAGACTATATTGTCCGCATGGCTGACTGCCTGCCCCACCCTGACTTAAACCAATGGCCAGAAAAACCCGTGGGGATGTTTAAAGATATTTTAGAGACCGGCGTGATCCGTCAATTGGTGCAGGGGGTGCCTGAAACCGATGCCAATACCTCCTGGTACTTCTCCGGTATCAGCCAAAAATACCAGCAGGCTGTGTTTGATGAGATCAACAAGCACTATGGTGTTAACCTAAAGCTGGAAAGCGTTGTACTTAAACCTGGCCGCCTGCCCGCCACGTCTGTATTGGTGGCCAATAAGATCGATTTTGTGAGTCAGTTAAACGCCACCGGTGGCGTTACCGAAGGTATTCGCCGTCGCACTTCACGCCGCTTTAGCTGCACCATGTCGGCCTCCAGCCAATTTGTGCATATTCCTGAAGGCTCCAAACTTTCCACTGAAATCAAGACCTTTGGTGATCTGGTCGCACGCCCGGAGATTCGCATTTGTGCCGGCCCACTGACCACCCAAACCGCCAAAGCCTTTATGCCAAAGCATACGGTTAAAACCAAATATGTGAATGATTTAACAGTCTGTGATAAAGCCCTGAAAAAAGGCCAGGTTGATGTCATTATTAACCCGCTTCACGACTTAAGTATTGCTGGCCTGAAAGGCTATAAAGCAGTACCCACCATGATTGTTGCGGGTACCCCGCTATGGGTGGCCAAAGAGGGGATTGAGTGTGCGGACGACGGTAACCCACGCACTGAAGATGAATGCCACGAGGTCGATAAGCCCTAAGATTGGGCTTAAAGTCATCTAAAAGGTAGTAAACAGCGTATAAGTGCTAAGCCTGGCCATGCCACGCATAGCTTTAGCCAAAAACATGATCTATGCTTAACCTAACAACCACAGAAAACTAATAAGGAACAAACTATGAACTTATTCTCTAAAGGCCTGTGCTTAGCCGCAGCAATGACATTAACTAGCAGCGTATTTGCCGGTCTTCACAGTGAAGATGATGGCTCACCAAAAGGTAAGCCAGGTGACGGTCACTGTGTCTATATGCTACAGAACAATATGATGGATGAGCAGGTTAAAACCTGTCAGCAGCCAGCCAACGTTGCCGGTTGTAAAACTCTGGGTAGCATGGACGACAATACTGGCGGCACTCACGGTGCAGGCGACTGTGCAATGGAAGGTGCTAAAGGCTCTTGTGAAGCAGAAGGTACTAAGTGGGTTTACTTTGATGGCGATTGGGAATCAATGGAAACCGGTTGTGGCTTCCAGGGCGGCGATTGGACTGATTATTAATCAGCCATTGCAGCCTTAAAATAAAAACGGGGCCTGGCCCCGTTTTTTTATGCCTGTTATAAAAAGCGTATTCTACAACAGGGTTCTCTCAACCAGCCAATAAGCACCCACCATAGCGACCAGTAAGGAAACCGGAATAGTCACCCGCTGGCGGTACCAGGGTTTATTGCCAAACCAATAGCCCAGTAACAGATAACACAGCACAATCACCGTTAACTGCCCCAACTCAACACCGACATTAAAAGCAATTAAGCCAGTCACAAAATGACTGGAAGACAAACCAATTTCCGTCAGCACACCGGCAAAACCCAGGCCATGCAATAAACCAAAGGCAAAAACAATCGGCGGACGCCAGCGGCTTAAATGGTCGGAATAAATATTTTCTATACAGACATAAACAATGGAAGCGGCTATCAAGGGCTCAACAATCGATGGCGAGATTTGCACGATACCCAGCATCCCCAAAGCCAGTGTTACAGTATGAGCAAGGGTAAAGCTGGTCACCTGCCACAACAGTGGTTTAAGCCTGACACTGAGCAAAAACAAGCCGACGACAAATAAAATATGGTCCAGACCTTTTGGCAAGATATGGGCAAAACCAATCGCGGTATAATTAGCAAATACGCTGAAACCGCTTTGCGGTACAACCACATCCAAAGCAATATCCGCACTGCTCTCACCCTGCTGTAAATAAGCCGTATAAATATCCGCCTGGGTAGCCGTGCTAACACGCAGCGCCATCGCACCAAAGGCCTCACTCCAGCGCAAGCTTAGCGGGGAATAGTTGACCGGGAGCTGGGCCGCTAAACGTAACTCCGACAAGCGCGCCAGATCGAGATCCCCCACCTGATTGACCCTGACAGCAGCCACATCCAGTGGTAGCACCTTGCCCGCAACGGTTAAATGCAAGCCCTCAAGAAAGCGTGGTGAAAAATTAGTAAATGCCTTTTGCAGCGCAGCCGGAGGCAGCGCACGTAATTCATTATAGTAAGCCGCATTGGCGGACTCCGAAGTATCTTCATGCTCAGGGCCAATTTGCGCGATTAAAGCCTCCAGATTAAGGCTGATGGTTAGGCTTACCTCGCCTTTATCAGCAACCACCAAATCTGCAATAGCGGGTCGAATTTCATGGCCATAGGAGGCCATGGCAGCAAACAGCAATCCGATGATTAAGGCAAAACGTACAGCAGGTAATTTCATAGTTTTTTTATGTCAATAACCTTAACAACAGGCTACTATCCTCAAACGGTAACGGGGAGTTAACAAGTCTGTATTAGACCTAAAATTATGTTCAACAACAATAAACTTATACTGCAAACAGGCCTTTTATGGTTCATTCTTTTTAGCGGCCGTCTGGCCGCCCATGAATTTTGGATTGAGCCTCTCGATTATTCCCCGTCGATCAATGACCCTATTGTTGCCAACCTTAAAGTGGGGCAAGATTTTAAGGGCAATGCTCTGGCCTTTATGACGGTCGAGTTTGAAGACTTTGAAATAGTTCTGGCCAACAACATTAACAACAACAGTAACAACAACAGCAAAAACATCCCCACGGAAGTCAGTACCCGTTTTGGCGATATCCCCGCCCTTAATCAAGCCAACCTCGGTGCGGGCTTAACCATTCTGTCCTATGTCTCTGGCAACTCCACCGTGGTTTACCCCAGCTATGAAAAATTTACCGAGTTTCTTGATAAAGAAGGCCTGAACTGGGTTATCGAAGAACATCGCAAAAGACAATTGCCCGCTTTTGGTTTTACTGAAGCCTACCAACGTTTTTGTAAAAGTCTGGTCGCAGTCGAGAATGCTCAGGGTAACGACTATGCCTTGGGGCTTCGCTTTGAATGGGTGCTCAACAATAACCCTTATAGCAATAATCCCGCTGAGCCGAATATCAATGCCCAATTACTTTGGGAGGGCAAACCCTTTGCCAACAGCCGCGCCATTGTCTTTACCCACCATAAGGGCACTGTAGCTCATAGCTTTTATACCACCGATGATCAGGGCTACATCCGTATTAAACGCCAGGATAATACAGCCTATATGATTTCTGCGGTGCATATGATTCAGCCGGGGCTGGCACTGGCCGGGTCAACCGGAGCCGTTTGGCAAAGCCTATGGTCATCGACCACCTTTAAAATACCGTAATTGCGCAAAGGCAATGACGAACTAGCTGCCCATAAAAAAACGCCAGACTGTAATCCCTGCTGCAGAGAATAAAATCTGGCGTTGCTTGTTCACCAAAGCTAGCTACCCGAACTAGCTACCTTGCACCAATACAAAATTACCCAACGCCTGAACATCAAAGCTAACAGTACCAGCCGCTTCATCCACTCTCATTGGCTGGCCACCGGGCACACCATAAACAGGGTCATATTCACTGGTCAGGTCGTTATAAATCATCACCTGAATATTGGCAGCATCGCTTACCTTGCTCTTGTCATAGGGCATGGTAATAACCGATGGTGCATTAAATAAGGTACGGTAAGGGCCAAAGTAAATCACCGAAGAGATGGCTGCTTTAGGGGCCTTTAATGCCACACCCGGCTTGGCCATACCCTGAGTACCGATATAGCCGGTAAAATCATCCCAGGCTGACCAGGCATGGTCTTCAGGCTTGGTAAACTCATTAAAGGGACGGAAGGCATCTTCGCCCACATTTTTATAGCGCCCCTTAGGCTTAAAGACATCAAAGTAGGTTAAATCTTCAGGGATACCTGGCTTATAGTCTGGGTGTACCCATAGCTTGGCGCCAGCTAATTCACCCTGGGTTACTTCAACAGCACCACCACCGGCTTTAGTGATAGCACCTTCAGCAGCGATATCAATATCCAGATTAGGGAATACACCGTAGCGCTCGACCGCACCGCGAATACGCATCGCATAGCCAACATTAAAGTCAGGAATTTGCTTATAGAATACATCCGTCAAGGTAATGCGAGTCCAGTCATCATCACATTGCGCGGTATCTTCAATCACCTGCTGCTCAACCGTGCCGTCTTCGGTATAACGCTCACACCAGCTGACCCAAAACTCATGGTTTTTAAACTCTTCTTTGGAGTTATAAGGCAGGTTATTTAAATCACGGATAACCACTTTAGTATCTTCGTTATCACCAAACCAATGGGAGGTTACGATAATAATATTTTTGCGCTTGTCTTTTGGAATAGCGATATCCAGATTTTCACGGATATTCGGGAAGTCTAATGGGTCGTCTTCAAAACTGACTTTATTGGTCCCCTGCATCGCATAACTATATAAGCTATTGGTACGCGACTCTTCACCGCCGGTACCGCCAGACTTACTAAAGTTTAGCTTCCACTTACCACCATTGGACTCATCAAAGGCCGCTATCAAGTAATGCTTGGCACTAAGGAAGTTATTAAAACCATTTTCGTGAAAGGTTTCTTTAGCCAAGGGCTGTGGGCTGGACATATTGCCGTTAGGGTTACCACCCGGCCATGGCATACCGTAGTTGGTATAAAGAATAGACACCTCTTCGCCTTCCGGGAAGTTTTTAATATGCTTGGCTACCAGATCTACCACCAGTTTATTATATTCCGGATTACGGCCCACCTGACGCACATCATGTATTTCAATATCTTTGTCTTTACCAATTTCAATATCATTCATACACAGGGTGTAGTCTATCCAACCACGGCCCATGGTATAAATCGCATAATTGTTATAGTCGGTGGTTTCCCGAGAGACGACCATTTTCTTATGACCTTCTCTGACCATCTGCACAGCCAGATCATCGTGACGCACACTTTGACCGGGAACGGATTCATAATAACCCGTACGGAAGTCAATTTTGTCACCAAACATATCGACTAAGATTTTTTTCGTACCACTATGCAGGATGACATAGGTTTCATTCAGGTGCGGCTCTTCGTTCGGATCCATACCTTCCACAAAGGTTAAACGCACATCCGTCAAGCGACCAATTTCATCTAAATCATGAATACCATTGGGGTGCTTAATCACAAAATAATCCGACAGGTAATCTTCACCGGTACGTGGATCAGGGTTAAGGTTTAAGCGCTCAATAGGTAATTTGATGGTTGTCGCCGGCTTGATTTTCATCTTGCGGACTTCATTGCTGGTTAATATCATTTTGGGATAAACAATATTGGTATAGGTCTTGGCTTCGGCATCGTATTTATAAACACCTAAACCATCATAGAGTTTTTCCAGCATGGGGGTTTTATATGCAACGGCGTAAGGAATTAAGCCCTGCTTAACCCGGTATGGCCATTCACCCAAATAACTTTCAGTACATTTTTCCTGTTCGGAGGTTTGTCTTGGACCGCGATAGGCACGGTTGCCCAGCCCTTCCCGATATTCAGGACTGTTACCGATAGGCGTTCCCCAACCGGTATTAACAATCGCAATACGCTCTTCAATGGGCGTAGGGCCAACGACCGGGGTGTTATCGATGGGCATTGTATTTTTTTCAACCGCCGCCGTATTATCAGCCTGTGGTGCACAGGCGGCAATCACTACACTCGATGCTGCTACCGCTAATAACCGCTTTATTCCTGGAATATTCATCGTTGGACTACAGCCTCCAAAGGAAAAAATCTATGATTAAAATGACCGAAGGCACTCATTGAGTGCCTTTAGTTATACGCCGTACTATCTGTTGAACAAAATCGTCTGGATTACTTCTTAACAGGAACCGGTTTGCGGTCACGTAAGTAGTTAGTAAATGACGACTCATTCTGCTTGCCCCAACTGGAGCTTGGTGGCGCCTGGAAGTGCTCAGGATCTTCTTTCTCAATTTTTGCACGAAGCTGGGCAGGAATATCATCGATACCGTTGCGTAACTTCAGTGAGTGAGTACGGAAAACAATTTCTCCTGGCATTTCGCCCATTAACATCCACGGGAACCAGGTGGCGATACGCGACCATGAACCCATATTAGGAATACTATCCAGCTTGGGATTTAATAAGTCAGCTGTATCAAACTGGCGCAAAAACATTTCCGACACTTTAGTCATTGGACCGGCATATTCGCGGGGCCACTTTTCTTTAGTCAGCAGCGAAGGTAACTCCATATGCAGCTCAAAGTTGTTGACGCCGGTTGCACCCATAAAGTCCCACATTGAAGGAAAAGGGACTTTGATCACGGTGTTATCCATTTCAAACTCATTCATGGCCGCCATCTTGTTGTTTACCTGCATATTTTTAATATGGTAAACCTCGACCTTGTCGTCGATTAATGGATTATGCCACCAGTCAATATATTCACCGGTGCGAATATCGCTGTAGTAACCGATTTCACGGTGAAATACATGCACATTACCGTCGGGCTGTGTTTCCATACGGCTAACACCGATACCCTCAAGACCTAATAATGGAATTAATTTTTTACCGGGCAGAGAAGCAAACAAGTGACCACCGTAGTAACCAATGGTTTCTTCTTCAGGGTTGGCACTACCCATTAAGCGGGTAAATTCGGTTAAGTTAGTTTGCGGATCATTTAAATTCAGCGGAAAATCTTTTGGCAGACGCGAGTCGTTAAAGCCTTTTAATGTCATCATAATAGTAGCCCTATTCTCTTCAATTATTTATTGTGATTTTCAAAGCCAGTCACATCGACGACTGGGCTTAATAAACTTGGCATAGCATGGGTTGAAAATGGATTGGCGTAACAAGCGGCCAATTCTTCAGCATTATGCTCGGCAGCTGTTTCTGCACGAGTTAATGAAGAAAGGCTTAGGCCACTGGCAGCAACTGCGACGCTACCTGCACTAAAACCGATAAACTCTCTGCGGTTGGTTTTCATAGTTTGCTCCTGAATATTAAAATTTTTTATACTGTACTGTCTGGCTATTTACTCAACGATGCTGACAGTCACTTCACCATTTTCACCGAGGTCAGAAACAGCTAATTCAACACCCATAATTTCACCATAGCGCTTATAGCGAGGGATAGTATAGTTGTCATGCACTTCTTTCTCTGTCAGATTCTTGAAGATACCGACTTTTTGACTCACCTTTAATACATGCCCATAAGGGCTGGTATAGCTCACACTGGTAGGGCTGGTCCATTTCAGGTCATCCACCAATTGATAAAAACACGTAGTCTGCTCAAAAACAGCTTTTAAGGCATAATCTTTACGGCCAGTCATTTTGATGCCAGCGGCAATACGCTTCATCATAAACTCAGTGGTTTTAATATCGTTATCAACCAGTTCTTTATACATACCCTGGTCTTTAGCAAATGACACTGCAGTCAGGTGCAGTTTTACCAACGCATCATTAAATTCATGCTGGTAAGCTTTTTGGTGATTCATGGTCTTAACAGCCATATTGACATAGTGACCCATAACAGCTGGATCCAACTCCTTAGCTTTGGGAGTCATATCTTTAACCATGGCTAATACGCCTTCACCCAGCGCAGTTTCCTGACCTTCAAGCCCGGTGGTTTTATCCAGCTTTTTATCCAGAAAGGCTTCCATTTGTTTTGGGTCCTTCATGGCGTTTTTATGGCCACCGGCAAAGACTGCGCTACTGGCTACCGCTAAAATAATACCGGCACTCATTGCTTTTATTACGCTGTTCATGATTATCACCTCAATTATTTATTGTGCTTGTTTCGCTTTTTCCAATTCTGCTTTTAAATACTCTTCTTCAACGGTACTGCCGACAGCGGTCCATTTCTTTAACAGGTTGATAACACGCTTGCGCCGCTCAGGGTCCGATATCACCACCGGGCCATGGTTCATACGGTTACCGGGTATATAGGCCTGCGGATCGGTAATAAACTCATCGATGGTTTGTTCCGTCCAGATAAGTTTTTGCTCACCGGCACCAATAAAGGCTTCGGAATAATAGAACCCTGGAATAGTGGCGGCCTGGCGACCAAAAATACGGTATAGAGTTGGGCCGGGTTCTTCCGCAGCACCGGGCTGCATCACATGGCAGTAACGACACCAGCGGAACTCATTGTCCATTACCTCAAGCTCAAGTGCGTCTTCAGGCATAATAGGCGACAGTTCTATGTCGGTATATACGGCGGTAATTTCCCGGTCAGAAGTAAACGGTACCACGCCAAACTGCCAGTAAGGCATCATCAGGCAGCAACCAAAAACAATGGCAAAAAAACCACCGTGCAATAATTTGGCAGATAACGTGTAGCTATCGGTTTGATTAGAATTTTTAGAGTAACCCATTAATTATTCCCCAAACCTTACACATGCATGCCGGGCAGCATTCTACGGAAACCTACCTTATAGCGCAGCGCGTGGTAAACAAATACCACCAGGTAAGTCAGCATTATTACATTATTGAAAAACAGAAATACGCTATGAGCGTAGCCAGAAAAAGTGACGGTCCAGCCTTCAAGTATCGGCAGGGTAAACAAACCAAACATACTGACTTCATAGCCCATAGCCCAGCTATTCATAAAACCGCTAATGCCCAGGCCCAGTACATCAATATAAAGAAACAATAAGGTCAAGCGAGATAAACCGTAGGCATTCTCTGTCATGCCCTTGGGCGCTTGCGGCCTTGGGTTCTTGGCCCACCACAATAGCCGCAGTGTCACGAAGACAAAGGTAATCACCCCCAGGGTCATATGCAGGGCGCGGCGAAAATCCCGGTCAGGGTCGCCCACATTCATTAACGGCCAGGATACTGAAACGATAAAGGTAATGGTAAAACTAAAGAAAACCAGCCAGGCCAATATGGCGGAGGTAACGCCATAGCTTTTCTTGGTATCGGGATCCAGCATAGATATTTGCGCTCTGTAAATGTCTGCCTGAGTCGTAGTACACGACAATAGTAAGGGCAACATTGTCACCCAAGCTTCCCTAATAATCTACCGGCCCAAACTATTCTTAACACTTTATAGTGTTAAGATTTCTTGATTTTCGTAAGGGAATATTAGATCGTTATTGGGTTTACCAAAATTCGCCACCAAAGGCTCTTATAACCATGAAAACAGTACTGGAATACCAAGCCAACAATGAGCCGCCCTATGCCCATATGGAGGCCATTATTGAGCTGCTGCTGGCTAACGGCAATACACTGGCGAGAGCCGATCGCTGGCACAATGATATGGCAGCCACCATTTGCTTTGTGACTGAGCCGGTAGACTTTGACTTAATTGAGGGTCATTTTGAGCTACCCCCCTGTGTCAGGCTAAGCAAAGACCGAGGAGCCATTGAGTGTGATGAAACCTGGCGCACAATACAGGGGCCACCCCGCTAAATCGCGCCTATTGAGGAGTAGCCTCCGATAGCAAAGGGGCGCAAAGGGCCTCATCCACACATAAGCCCTGATAGCGATAGCGAATATCCACCTTTAGGCCATTGCCCTCCTTATCCATCATATTGCCCAACCCCCTGAAACGGCTTAGTTGCTGGGTATCTTTATCATAGCTAAGTTCAATAGGGTCTAATAGTAGCCGAATAAACCAGTTAGAAGAGTTGACCGAAAAACAGACATCATTCTGGCGCTCTGCTGCGCAAAGTTTTTGCTTAATCATTAAATTAACCAAGCTCATCCGCGTGGGTGCCGGAAAGTAAAATTCCAGACTGGCTCCGGTTAGCAGTGACGGCCAATTTTCTCGCACATAGTTATCAAAGCCAGCATCTATCACCAGTGGCCAATTGGCATCCAGTGTGGCGGTTTTTTGTTCTGCGTCATTATCGGTATAAGCGAGTGCCAGCTGATCACTGTCCCAGGCTATTTGAATTTTTTCAGGGTATAGCCAAGCCTGATGATTCACCTCAGGGGTAGACTTCCCCGGGCGGTAGTTAAGGGACTTCTCAGCTATTTTGCTATTATCCGGGGCGATATATACCACCCGATGATCCATACCATCCTCTGAGTAATAGTGGTATTCACGGTAAAGCAAAGTCTCACCGCCCAGCGCATAGGCATCGCCAATTACCGTAAGCTTTTCAGCATAAGCGGCGGACGACAGTAGCAATAACAGAGCGCAGCTTTTTATCAGGCGGGCAGCCATAACTAGCTAGCTTCCCGGGAGCGGATATAGTAATAGAAGGCAGGCAATAGTATTGCCCAACACAAACTAATACAAAGCATTGAAAATAACGGCGGCGTAGACAAGGCCACATCAGCCAATTTACTACCGGCAAGGTAGGACATCGGCCCTGAAATAGCGCCCAATAACGCAGCCAGCCATAAACGCTCTTTTAACCAGCCAAGGCTATGATTTAAGGTAGTGGCAAATAACACCCAGAGACAAAGTAACCACAGTGGGATATACAGCAGTGACGGGGATTGAAAAGAAAACACCCCGAACTGAGTCAATGCGTTATCTACAACAAAGCCTGTTAGAGCAATAATGGTGATCAATGGCCACTCAAATCGCTTATTAACAATAAACAATTCATGAATGCAAAGAATGGCGACAGTCACAACAAAAGCCACCACATCACCGCCTAACACACAGGCAAACCAACCCAACTGAAACAAGGCAGCATTTAGAAGTTTTTTATTCGCCGCACCCTTAATGAGCAGGAGCAATCGCTCTTGCGCCCGGTTTTGCGAATACGATTTGCGCAGTACTGATAGCACGTTCGGCAAAGCCTCCCTCACAGTAACAAAGATAAAATTCCCACATCCGACAGAAGATATCGTCAAAGCCCATCTGCTTAACAGTTTCCATTTCAGCATGGAACCGCTTGCGCCATTCGGCCAATGTTTTGGCGTAATCCAAACCAATATCGTGGTGATTAACAATCATCATATCGGTATTGCGCGACACACATTGCGCAATAATTTCATTGGAGGGCAAGCAGCCTCCAGGGAAAATGTAACGCTGGATAAAATCAACCGTACGTTTGGCTTCCTGATAGCGCTGGTCGGCAATGGTAATCGCCTGGATTAACATCAGACCATCGTCTTTTAGCAGGCTGGAACATTTAGCAAAGTAGTTATCGTAGTACTCATGGCCAACTGCTTCGATCATTTCAATAGAAACCAATTTATCGTACTTGCCTTCCAGGTCACGATAATCTTCCAGCAATAAAGTGACTTTATCTTCCAGACCTTCGCGCTTAACCGCAGCACAGGCAAAGTCATATTGCTCCTGCGAGATGGTGGTGGTGGTCACTTTACAGCCATAGTTTTTAGCTGCATGAATAGCCAAACCACCCCAACCGGTTCCCACTTCCATTAAATGATCATCTTCACTTAAGCGCAGCTTTTTACAAATGCTGTCCAGCTTAAATAATGAAGCCTCTTCCAAACTTGCATCTTCTGAAGGAAAGATAGCCGAGGAATACATCATGGTGGGGTCTAGGAATAAAGAGAAAAAGTCGTTACCCAAATCGTAGTGGGCGGAGATATTTTTTCGAGAGCCGCTCTGGGTATTGGCATTTAGCACATGCATAATTTTTGAAGAAATACGGTTTAAAATGGGGCGTGTGTTATCCATTTTATTGAGCATTTCCAGATTTAATGTCATTAAGCGAATCACATCCAGCAAGCTGGAAGATGACCAACTACCTAACATATAAGCTTCAGCGGAGCCGATAGAACCACCGAATAAAATATCTTTATAGGTTGAGGGGTGATGGATAAAGACATGGGCAATCAGCTCTGCCTTATCTGCCGACTCACCAAACTCATAGACCTCGCCATCTTCTTGCAGTACCAGGCGGCCTTTGGTGATATGTGACATCGCCTTGAGTAAGGCTTTTTTTGCCATCGCGTCCCAAAAACTGGCTTTGACTTCGCGGCTGGCTTTATTGTCATTGATGCTTGCAATGCTCATAGGTATTTTATCCTATTTGTTTCCCGTTGCTTGATTGATTGGCTCATCCGTTATTCGATTACGGCTGAGCTAATGGCTTTTCTGGCTCATTATTTTTAGGGTGATCAAATACTGGCACGCCTTTAATAAACAGTTTAGCAGCTTCCCAGTAAATACCCGCTATTACCTTTAAGGTCATGAGCGGATAACTCCAGACTAAGCGCCGTAATTTGGCGGCACTAATCTCTTCTCGCTGCAGGACCAGAGTGGCGTCAAACTCCATCGCTTCATTATCAGCTTCACCACGCCAGTTTTGCATATTGATGCGTAAACTGTCCTCCGGCAAGCTGCTACGCCAGTCGTATCGCACATCCATCGGATTAAAGGGCGACACATGAAAATCTTTGTTAAAACTTATACGCTGGTATTGCCGGTTTGGCTCACAGGGCAGCACATAACAATGACGCTCATCCCAAGGGGTATTATTTACCTCTGCAATAATATATTGCAGCTGCTCCTGCTTATCAAAACAGTAGTAACAGCTGATGGGGTTCATAATTAAACCAAAATAGCGCAGATTGCTTAATAAACGGATCGGCCCCTCAGGATAAACACCGGTTTGCTTTTCTACCTGCTGCCTGACCGCAGTATCCAGCGGAACGGCGGGGTCACCCAAAAAATCCGAGCGCTTAAAGCGAGCCAGAGCCCAGCCTTGGGTGGACCACAGGCGAGTGCCATTAAACACCTGATCCAACTCAGACAGGTCCAGCAACATCATAAACACTTGATACTGCAAGCTATGCTGCTTGGGTGTATAACGACGGTGGCGGACCCAGCCTTTATAAATTGCACTTTTCATCAGCTTACCAGTTGGCACCCAGAGCTTTGGCGACGCGGATACCACTGCTGGCACCGTCCTCATGAAAACCGTTAGCCCAGTAAGCACCACAAAACCAGGTGCGGTTAACCCCATTGATATCACTCCAACGCTCGGCGGCCGCGACGGATTCTAAAGAAAATACCGGGTGGCTATAGCTGTATTGCCCCAGTATTTTATTATTATCAATAGACTCGGTGGCATTGAGAGTGACACAGAATGTTTCTGGTGCCTCAATACCCTGCAAGATATTCATATTGTAGGTCAGGATGGCCTGCTCCTGACGCTCTGAGCGCAGCCAATAATTCCAGCTGGACCAGGCCAGTTTTTTATTGGGCAATATGCTGTCATCGGTATGCAGCACTACGTCATTTTGCTGGTAGGGAATCGCGCCTAGTACTTCTTTTTCAGCCACTGTAGCATCCCCCAGCATGGATAAGGCCTGATCACTATGACTGGCCACGATAATCTGATCAAAGCGTTCTACGCTGCCATCGGCCAATGTCACATCAACACCGGACTCATCGCGGCTAACGGTTGATACCGGGCTATTCACTCGGATACGGTCTTTAAAGCCCGCCGTCAGTGGTTCCAGATACTCTCTGGAACCACCTTTAATCACCCGCCATTGGGGGCGATTATTAACGCTTAACAAACCATGATTTTTAAAGAAACGGACAAAAAAGAGCAGCGGAAAATCAAACATGCTGTCCGTGGAGGCGGACCAGATAGCACTGCCCATGGGGATTAAATATTTACTGGCAAAGGTTTCCCCATAGCCATTGCGCTTTAGGTATTCCCCCAGGGTCATACCCTCTTCTATCTTTCCAGACTCAAGGTCTTCGATTGACTCTTTATTAAAGCGCAGAATATCTTTAATCATCTTTAAGTAGGAGGGGCTGAAAATATTGCTACGCTGAGCAAATAAGGTATTGAGGTTATTGCCGCCGTACTCCAGACCCGATAATTCACAGCTCACACTAAAGCTCATTTCGGTCGGCTTTGACTCCACACCCAACTCATCCATCAGCCGAATAAAGTTGGGGTAGGTCCAATCGTTATAAACGATAAAACCGGTATCTACTGCATAGTCTTTACCCTGAACATTCACATCCATGGTTGCCGTATGGCCACCGATACTGTCTTCACTTTCAAAAACGGTAATTTCATGATCATGCTGCAACAAATACGCTGCACTTAACCCTGAAATGCCTGAACCAATCACTGCTATTTTCACGAATAATTCTCTGTTTTATTATGTTATTTAGACGCGCAACGAAGGCGCTATGACTTTATTCCAAAGCGCAGGTATAAAACCCAGGGCTTTTAGCAGCCACTTTAAGCGCCCGGGAAAATCAAACTGTCTGGGCCTTTTGCCTATCGCTTTGGCCATGCGCTGCGCCGCCTCCTCCGATGACATTAAAAACGGCATGGAGAAATCGTTTTTATCGGTTAAAGGGGTTTTTACAAAACCGGGGTTAATCACAGTGACATCAATATGCTTTTTCACCAGATCAACCCGCAGGGAATCAAAGAAGTACTGCAAAGCGGCTTTGGATGAGCCGTAAGCTTCAGCCCGGGAAAAAGGAACGACCGTAGCCAGTGAAACAACCCCGACAATATGCGGTTTGGGGCTAGCTTGCAGCAGTGGCATGGCCGCAGCCAAGGCATTGATGGTGCCAAAATAATTGACCGTCATCACTCGCTGCATCATATCCCAATCGGGGGTATCTATATCCAGGTATTCACAGGTACCGGCGTTAAGAATCACGCGGTCCAGATAGCCACTGTGCTGGCTGAGCTGCTGCTGTACCTCTTCAATCAGGTCCTGACGGCTAACATCAAAGGCAAGCGGAATAATATTACTATGCTCGGCGGCCAATTCATTCAGCGCTTGCTGACCCCTGGCGCTGGCGATAATTGTATTACCTTGGGAAGCTAATTGGATGGCCAGGGATCTGCCAATTCCAGTACTGGCGCCGGTCAACCAAATGACCTCGCCGGTTACCACGTCAACTGTAGACATTGTTATTATCCTTGCAGTGGGGTGTTAAGTGGCTAAACGGGCTTTTAGCCAGCGGGTAACACCCCCAATCATAGGAATATGCTCATAGACCATCTGCCCCATATCGTAGGCATCTTCATGGTAATGGATACGCTCGTCAAAATGAATCTGGCTAATGCCCCTAACGGTAATTAAGTGGCCGCCGCCCAGCTTGGGGTGGCGAAAGTGCATATCCCACTTCATATAGGCCGCACTGTCAGATACTAACTGGTCGAGGAACTCAAAGCGACATTCATCCACATTAGTGGAAATATCCGCCATATAGTCCTGCATCGCCGGCAGGCCCCGAACCTGGTGTACCGGGTCTTTAAACACCAAATCATCGGTATAGAGCTGGTCAAGGCGGCCAAGGTCCAGCTGCATCATATCGCCGTAGCTGGCTTTAAATAGTTCGATAATATTGTTTTTACTCATAGTGCGCTATGTCCACATTCGGTCCGTTGTTATCCCGACTTAACAGACTGCTTGAAACGCCCCAAAATGGCTCTGGGACCCCTCTTCTGCCTAAATCCTCGTTGTAAAATGTACGCCTATTTTTCCTAATTGGATCAGAGACTTCCCGATAATATCTGCAAGCCTTGTGATGTCCTGTGATCCAGTGTTTGACCTTGCCCGTAGATAACTAAAAATACAATAGGCCAAAGGCGAGAAACACACTATGATGGGTGAACATAATGTCTAATTCCCTACAGAGGAAGACCCGTATGTCCACAGCGACCAGCAATGGTAGTGACTCGAATGCTGAACGTAACGCCATGCTGAAAGAACTGATGGCGAAAGTTGCCGATCAGCGTGATAAACAGGCCTTTGAGAAGCTTTTTGATCATTTTGCCCCCCTGCTGCGCTCTTACAGCCTGGCCCGGGAGCCCGGAGCAGCCCTCCTTGCGGATGAGCTAGCCCAAGAGGTAATGATCAAGGTATGGAACAAAGCCCATACCTATAAGCCAGATATGGCGGCAGTTTCCACCTGGGTATTTACTCTGGCGAGAAACTCCAGGATTGATTATCTAAGACGCAATGGGCGCTTTAGTACTGATATCGATCCCACCGAAATCTTCAATAATATGGAAGATGAAGGTCCGGACCCTTTCCAGCTAGCGCAGCAGCAGCGGGTTGAGAGCAAGGTCCATGAAGGTTTAAAGCAACTGCCCATTGAGCAGGCGCAAGTATTGGCCAAGGTCTATTTGGAGGGTAAAAGCCACCAGGAGACTTCGGATGAACTAGGACTGCCGCTGGGAACCGTTAAATCCCGTGTCCGTCTGGCACTACAGAAATTAGAATTGTTGTTAAAGAGGTAGATATCGATGGCAAATCACCACCCAGCCCCGGAATTACTCACTGCATTTTCAGCGGGCAGCTTACAGCTCAGTCATGCACTTTGTGTATCCACTCACTTGGAACGCTGCGACGAATGCCGCGCCAACCTTATGCGCTTAAATAGCATGGGCGCGAAGATGATGGAAGACTTAAAGCCGGCCAGGGCCTCCGAAGACCTGAAGAGCAGTGTGCTTGCCATGCTTGATGATGCCCCGAAAGAAGAACCGGCAGTCATCAACCGTGACTCACGTATACCTCGTGCCTTGCAGCAGTTTATTCCTGATGATTACGATTCATTGCAGTGGCACCATGTATCGCCGTCCATTCAAGCGGCCAAGCTGGTTACAGACAGCAATGGCTCCAAGGTAGAGATGCTGCGGATTAAGCCTGGTGGCCAAGTGCCAAGCCACACCCATACTGGCGATGAATATACTCTGTTATTAGAGGGCAGCTTCTCTGATGAGAGCGGTATTTATAAAGAAGGGGATTTTGTTGTTCGCGATGGTCGCCATAAGCACAAGCCAATGGTCACCGAAGATAAAGAGTGTATCTGCCTGACAGTAACGGATGCCCCCATTGAGTTTACCGGTTTCTTTACCCGCTGGTTAAACCCGATCTTACGCAGAGATCATTTCGCCCACTAAGCGGCCCCCTAACAAAAAAGCGCAGCTATTTAGCTGCGCTTTTTTTTGCCTGGGATATTTCAATACCCCAGATACTAACGATTACCGCGGTTATCTGAATCACTATTACCGGCTTTTTCCTGCTGGATACGCTGGTAAATCTCTTCGCGGTGCACTTCAACCTCTCTGGGAGCACTGATGCCCAAACGCACTTGATTACCCTGAACCTCTAACACAGTGATTTTAACATCATCACCAATAATAACGGTTTCGCCAATCCTTCTGGTTAGTATTAACACAACCTTTCTCCTAAAATCTCTCTGACAATCCATCACTGCCTGACTGGGCAGCTACCGCTCAACTAAAGGTAGTCTTAAGCGACACAATGTCCCTAACAATTAGCCTTAGCGGTAGGTTATAACAGATGCGGGTTAGCTGCAAACCCGCCACCAGGCTGGCGTGAAGAGGACTGCGGAGATCAGGCCTGATGCAAGCGCTCAACAAACTCGCGATAAAGCGTGGGATCGCGCCCCAGAATCCAGCGCAAGACATTGGGGTTGCCAAGAAAACCGCAGTCGTCATAGTGCTTATTCATAATCACCATTTGCTTAACCCGGTCTTCATTAAAACCCTTGGCCCTGGCATTTTCCTCTACCTGCTGCAAACTAATAGCCTGAGCCTCAACCGGCTTGCCGATGACCTCTGAAATAATAGCTGCCATATCGGTCTGGCTTAATGATTCCCGCCCCGCCAGTTCATAAGTAGCAAAGTAGTGGCCATGCTCGGCGGCAACAATGGCTGTGGCCTCGGCCAAATCTTCCAGATCCACCACATTAAACATCACCTCGGTATTAAACGGCATGGCATGGATACCCTGCTCAACAACTTTGGGCCAGATGGGTAACAGGTGCTGCATATAACGGATCGGCTGCAAAATCGTATAGGGCAAGCCCGACTCTATCAGTACTTCTTCGGTATCTAACTTAAGGCTGTGGTGACGAACATCCCGGCGCAGCGGATGCATCACCGAATAGTAAATAAAATGGCCAATATTGTGTTTTAGCGCGGCATCAATCAATGACTGGGTAATGGTTTTTTCATCAGGGTGCATCGGCGGGCCAACATGAATCAGTTTCTGGCAACCCATCACCGCGCTATCAATACTATCGGCATCCAGCATGTCGCCCACAGCAAAACCGGCGGCACCAAGGGCTTTTAAATCCTGCCACTGGTCTTTATCACGAATAAACACCTTAACAGGCAGTTGTAGGCCAACCAGCTTTTTTAAGATGGCCCGGCCGGTTTTTCCGTTGGCACCGGTTAATAATATCGTCTCACTCATTTAATCTCTCACTCCATAGATACTGTGCGACGCTCAGTATAAGCCGATAGACAGGCAATAAAAAGGGAGCATGCTGCTCCCTTTTTATTACTTTATTGATATGACTTATCAGGCAAAAATCTTAGCTGATAAATGCTGCTCCGCAGCCAAAGATATTTAAAGCGATCTTTGTGTTTTTTCATTGATGGGTGTCAGCCAGAGAAAACGCAATATGGCAATAAACAGCACCAGTACAATCGTCATAGCAATGGGGTGCCTGTCAGCATATAGGTAGAACTCATAAAACTCACCATAGAACTGCGCACATTCTGGAATAAACCAGGCCACACCGATGGCGCCAATACCATAGCGAATCGAAAGCCCCACTTCACGCTGCTGGGTTTGTTTGTACAATAGATACAATCCCCAAATAATAATCAGACCACACAGCACATAGGTCACCGGGTGATACAAGCCAAATAGACGTGGATCGACAACAGCCAGCATCAAGACATACATAAACCAGGTAACATAGAAGTATTCAAAGGCAGCCACTCGCGCCACATTAGGGCGGTAACCCTGTGTAGGCTTACCTAGAATACTGGCATCCATTCTAAAGATATTACGCCTTACCCAGAGTAACATGCGGCAACGCATATCCTTATTCAACATCACAAACAATAGCGTAATCACGCAGAAAACACCTGATGCATGCAAAAATACGTGAGAACCTAAAAATCCGCCCTGTACACCACCGCCGGGAGGTAATACTTTTGGAATCTGAGCGGCATCGCCAAAAAAGTGCATAAAGGATTCCATCCAGGACATCCATACCAAGGTTGCCCCATATAACCCAGCAGCGAGCCTTTTACCTCATCCTTGCCCATGCCACGCACGATTAACCAGACGCCTAGCAGACCCAAAAGACCAGGGATAATATATTTCCAGGGTTCAGGCAATACATAGAGCGTTATAACCGTGTAGCTATGAGCTAGCATTTTCTCACAAAACATAACTGCGATAATTAGCAAACCAAGCATAGGGGGAGTACGCAATTTCTCCGCCAGGGTATTGCTCTTAGCAGTTGTAACATTTTCAGCACTGCTTACAGACGACATTAGAACCTCGGAATATTATCAATAGTAAATAAGGGTAAAATTTGAAAAAAGCCCCGCAGCTAATGCTGCGGGGTAAAAATCCCCATGACGATGATCAAATCACAAGGGGTGGGTCTCACTAAAAGTTGTATTGAAATCTAACACCTGCAGTACGTGGCTGCGGCAATACCAGGCTGGTTGCTTTTGGTAAGGCCATAAAGGCGACAAAGTTTCCGTAGTCCGTATTGTTTAAACCACTTTTAATTTTATCGTCGTCCAGTACATTATCGACATAGGCAATAGCGCTCCAGGTTTCATTGCTTAAACCTGCCTGAATATTCCATAGTTGATACGATGGTAAATAGGCATTGTTGCCATCATCCAAATAACGCTTGGATTGGTAAGAACCATTGATTTCAGCCATGACTTCGATACCGCTATCTAAAGGCTGTTCAAAACGCAGCGCCATAGTCGCGGCCCGCTTGGCGGACAAGGCCATCTGGTTGCCAGAAAAATCACCTTCGGCATTACCCGCTAAAGCCAGATTGTCATCCGATAACACCGCATCACCAGGTAAGCCCTGTGCAGTGATATCGGCAAGGTTATAATTATCGTACTCTGCATCAGAGTAGACATAACCAAAATCTGCTGAGAAGCTTTCATTAATCTGGTAAGCCACATCAAATTCAAAACCTTCGATCGTGCTTTCACCGGCGTTTACAATACTGGACTGCGGTACACCACTACCATCGTCAGATGTGATGCTCACCTGCTGATCGGTATAGTCGTAGTGGAAGATTGCGCCGTTAACCACCAAACGATTATTGAACCAGGCTGTTTTTGCACCGATTTCAATGGAGTCTACTGATTCTGGTTTGAACTCACCCTCAGAAACATCACCATTGGCATCCGTAGTAATAATACCGCCTGGCTTGAAGCCTTCGGCGTAGGTGAAATACACCATGGCATCTGGTGTGACTTGATAATTAACAGTAGCTCTAGGTACAAACTCATTGGCGCTGACGGAATTACTAGAATTACCGCAATCAGGAATCGCAATATTCATAAAGCTAAAGTCACAGAATAAACCACCGGTAGAAGTATAAGCTCCCACATCGTAGTTATTACCTTCGTAGTCAATATCTTCTTCGAGATAGCGACCTTCCAGAGTAAAACTCCAGTCGTCTAAATTGTATGTGCCGGATGCGGCTATAGATTTATGTTCGGTTTCACGATTGAGCTGTACTGTATCGATAGTAAAGTCCGGTTCAGTCACAAAGACATTAAAAGGTGGCGCAACAACACTGCCCTCACGCTCCCAAAACTTACTGCCCTCATCGGTATCCATTTCTTCTTTCCAGTACAAGGCACTGATAAAGTAATCAAAATCACCTGTACTACCTAAGAAACGAAACTCCTGACTGATCTGTTCGACTTCGTGCTCAATATTACCCATGGCCGAGAAGCCAAAAGCACCAAAACCGGTCCAATCTGTTTGCACATAATTGTTTTGGTCAAAGTCATTTTGGATTTTGGTGGTGTTATCGGTATAGCCGGTGATAGTACGGAATTCTGACTCGTCAAACTCCCAACGTAAATCCAGACTCAAACGGGTTGATTCAATATCGGTACCATTAAAATCTTTGCCTGTTCTTGTATCAGGACTTAAATCAATATCAGATTCTTTGGCAGAAACCTCACCCGTAGCTTGGGGAATACAGGTAGGAACCGGTGCAAATAAATGGCCATAAGGTGCAGGGTTCGAGTCACAATAAGCAGCAGTGCCTGCATCGGCAGCGGCATTACCACTAAAAACAGGTAGCGAGCTATTACCCGGGTTTACAACACCGGTGCCAAAAGCCCCGGGCTGGGTAATATCAACCGCAGGCGAGTTTACAATGGGACGTAAACCTAATTCTTCATCATTGTAGGACGCGGTAAATAAACCGGTAAATATATCATCAGGTGTCCACTGCAACGCGAAGCTGCCGCCAGTACTTTCACCATCACCTAAATCGCCGCCGGTATTCGGGTTTTCATACCAACCGTCAGTTTCCCAAGAAGACAATGTCACACGCCCAGCCAGTGTTTCAGTAATACCGCCAGTGACACTTAATTTCAATTCCTGAGTACCGTGCTCATCAATGTTGACATCAACAGCACCTGAAAATTCTTGCTCTGGCTTTTTGGTCACATAATTAATCGCACCCGTAAAAGCACTACGGCCGTACAGAACACTCTGCGGGCCTTTGACAACTTCAACCCGTTCCAAATCCATCAAGCGCAAGTTAGCGGTAATACCACCACCACCGGTCGTTAAAGCTTCACTGGTAATATCGATATCATCAATCAAGGTAGCAACATTGGAGCGGCCACGGGTCGATGAAAGACCACGAATAACCGGCCGCGTATCATTAGGGGTAAGACCCACATCAAATACCAGACCCGCTGATAATTGGGCGACATCAGCCACACTGTTAATACCCTTCTCCTGAATCTGCACAGAGGTCACCGCATCCAAAGCCATTGGAATACTTTGAAGGTTCTCTTCTGTTTTACGGGCGGTAACGATGATTTCTTCAATCGCCAGATTAATATCATTTGCCGCGACGACCGGAGCCTGAACAGCTGCAGCAGCCAGAAGTGTTGAACACTGAACTGCAGACCATAACTTTGAACGCTTAAACATGAATGTTCCCCTGATTTTTTTAATGTACCCACACGAAACAACCAAAAAGTAGGTATTTACCCTTACTAACAGCATGGTTGTTAATTATTTCAATCTCCAGCATAGTAAAACTGACCGATTGGTCAAATAACTAAAGCGAGATTAGAGGATATTTTTTATAACATCAAGCACTTTATGACCGATCGGTCAGTTTTATGAATTATTTCCGAGACTGATTTGATCTAGAGCTTTAGATTCTTAGTGCGGTAGGGTATAAATACTCAGCGATTTATAGGTAGCGGTAAACGATGACAACGGCAGTAACCAAGAAAGCAGGTAAAGGAAACCTTAAGCGGGCAGCAACAGAAACCCGCATTATCAAGGCCTTTGAGAAGGTGCTTAAGCGCGATGGTATCTCCAATGTTGGGGTCAACGCGGTTATCAAGGAGGCCGGTGTTGGCAAGGGCCTGCTCTATGAATACTTTGGCGGCCTGGATGGCCTTGCCGATGCATGGGTCGCACGCTCTCATTTTATTCCCGATGCTGAAGAAATTGCTGGCAAACCACTGGACCAGTTTCTGGAGCAATCATTGGCCGACCAGATTCGTGATGTCCATATCAACTATGCCAGTATGTTACGCAAAAATGCTCTGGCGCAGGAAATTTTTGTTGAGGAACTACAGCCCACGACAAAAATGAGCAAAACCGCCTCCCATATAAGAGCCCAGATTGGTATTACCCACGAAAGCTTTTTTACAAAGTTAACGCCTGTATCTGACCCTGATTACCATGCACTGATTTTCACCCTGCATGCTGCCTCGAATTATTTAGCTCTGCGTTCAAAAACTTCACCGGTTTTTAACGGGGTGGATATGTCCAAGGATGAAGGCTGGGAGATGTTGATGGGAATGCTATCAACGGTGGTTGATAAATTTGAGCAAGGAAAGAATTCGTAGGGTGGATTACAATCCACCAAGCTCAGCCATGAGTACCCTATAATGGTGGATTATAATCCACCCTACGAGCTAAATCCTTGAAAGAAAGCGTAATTCACCCTGCATGCTGCCTCGAATTATTTAGCTCTGCGTTCAAAAACTTCACCGGTTTTTAACGGGGTGGATATGTCCAAGGATGAAGGCTGGGAGATGTTGATGGGAATGCTATCAACGGTGGTTGATAAATTTGAGCAAGGAAAGAATTCGTAGGGTGGATTACAATCCACCAAGCTCAGCCATGAGCACCCTATAATGGTGGATTATAATCCACCCTACGAGCTAAATCCTTGAAAGAAAGCGTAAACGTGATGCCAGAGCTGTGCTGGGTAGGGGTTTGCACCCCACCCTACCTTGTAGCCGGATTAATTTTTTCCACGTTAACGCTTAGCGCTGCCAACTGTTCTGACAGAACCTCTTTGCTGATTTTACCCTGCTGATATAAACCGGTTATTGCTGCCTGCATAATATAGTCAGCACTGATTTCAAAGAAATCGCGAATATCCTCACGGGATTCACTGATACCATAACCATCAGTGCCCAATGCAGTATAAATACTCCCTCCCGAAGGCATCCAGCGCGCAACGCTATTGGGAAGCGCTTTCATATAATCGGTTACCGCAACAAACACACCCTGCTCTTTTTCAAACAAGGACTCAACATAGGGGACTCTGGCTTGCTCCAGCGGGTTTAAACGGTTCCAGCGTTCACAATCATCCGCCTCGCGGTAAAGCTCGTTAAAACTGGTAACACTCCAAATATCAACGCTATAGCCTTTCTCTTCTAACGTGGCCGCGGCTGATAAGGCTTGTTGCATGATAGAACCACTGGATAGCAAATGAATTTTATCACCGGTTTGTTCACTACGTTTAAAACAGTAAGCACCGTTTAAAATACCATCCTGTACCGACTCATCAGCAGGCATCGCTGGCATAATATGGTTTTCATTATAGACCGTGATGTAATAGAAAATCTTCTCTTCCAGTTCATACATGCGGTGAATACCATCACGAACGATAACCGCCAATTCAAAAGCAAAAGCAGGGTCATAACTTTTCAGGTTTGGATAAGTACTCGCTAAAACATGGGAGTGACCATCCTGATGCTGCAAACCTTCACCATTGAGCGTGGTGCGACCTGCCGTGCCACCCAATAAGAAACCACGACACATCATATCGGCGCAGGACCAAATCATATCTCCTACTCGCTGAAAGCCAAAAATAGAGTAGAAAATATAAAAGGGAATCATTGGTAAGCCATGTACCGCATAAGCCGTACCCGCCGCCATAAAGGAAGCCATAGCACCGGTCTCACAAATACCTTCCTGTAAAATCTGCCCGTCTTTGGCCTCACGGTATGACAATAAACTATCGGCATCTTCCGGCGTATAGTTTTGCCCTTCCGAAGAATAAATACCAGCCACATTAAACAAGCCATCCATACCAAAGGTGCGAGCTTCATCTGGCACAATAGGCACAACGTATTGCCCTATCTCCTTGTCTTTTAATAGTTGCGCTAAAATTCTGACAATGGCTGAGGTGGTCGACATTTCTCTATCGCCATTGCCCTGCAAAAATTTGTTAAAGCTTGCCAGCTCAGGCGTTTTGATCGGCAGGCAATTAACTTCACGTCGGGGAAGATACCCTCCCAGGCCTTCACGATGCCGATTTAGGTAGTCCAGCTCTTCGCTACCCTCTGCCGGGCGATAAAAATCACCACGTTTAATTGCCTCGTCATCCAGCGGAATCCCGAAATCTTTGGCACACTGTAAACGCTCTTCTGCACTAAGGTTTTTCTTTTGGTGAGCGGTATTTCTTCCCTGCGCTCCGGCCCCCATACCTTCGCCTTTAACCGTTTTTACTAAAATTACGGTTGGCTTGTCATGAGATTTTTCAGCCCGGTCAAAAGCTGCGAAGATTTTCTTGGGGTCCTGACCACCCCGTTTAATTTCTTTTAACTCTTCATCGGTTAAAGAGTTCATCATTTGCTCAAGCTCAGGGTTACCATCCACCCAGTGTTCACGCTGCTGGTCACCGCTTAATACGGAGTAACGCTGATAGTCACCATCAACACAATCTTCCATCCGTTTACGGAGAGTGCCATTTTGATCCTGGGCCAATAAACCATCCCAACCACTGCCCCAAATCACTTTAACGACATTCCAATCAGCGCCGCGAAAGGTTCTTTCTAATTCCTGAATAATCTTGCCGTTACCCCTAACAGGGCCGTCAAGGCGCTGTAGGTTACAGTTAATCACCAGCACTAAATTATCCAGTTTTTCTCGGGCGGCAATATTAATCGTACCCAATACCTCCGGCTCATCCGATTCACCATCACCAATAAAACACCAAACCTTGCCACCGTTTTTAGGTTTTAAGCCACGGTTTTCCAAATACTTGGCAAAGCGCGCCTGATATATAGCAGAGGGCGTTGACAGCCCCATCGATGCATTGGGCATCTGCCAAAAATCAGGCATTAAACGCGGATGCGGGTAAGAACACAGACCACCACCGGGTTTTAATTCACGACGGAAATTACCCACCTGCTGTTCACTCAAACGCCCCTCAACAAATGCTCTGGCGTAAACACCGGGAGCAGCATGGGGCTGTGATAACAGTAAATCACCGCCGTAGTCCTGAGTCCGGGCACGGAAGAAATGATTAAACCCCACCTCCATCATGGTGGCCGCTGAAGCATACGTCGCGATATGACCACCAACACCGGTACCTTGATCCTGCGCCTGCAAAACCATCGCCATCGCATTCCAGCGAATAATATTTTCAATGCGTTTTTCCAGTTTGCTATCACCGGGGTATTGCGGTTGTTCTGACGGCGGGATGGTATTGATATAAGGGGTGTTTAGTGTGGCCTCATTGAGGGAGATACCGCGCTCTAAAATATGATTTTGCATCGAACGCAAAATTTCACGGACTCCGGCTTCACCAAATTGCTGGTAGATATAGTCAATGGATTCTTGCCATTCCTGCTTATCGGCACTGAGGTCTTCACTAATCGTTGTTGGGTTGTTCACGAGCACACCTTTTATTTAATACTCAATGGCGCATCGCTCTGCGGCGATATAGCGCTATTTCCAGAGGGCCTATTATAAAGCGACAGCCCTATTAAAGATTGCAAACTATGCGCAGAAAGACTATAAATTAGCAATAAACAAACATTTATAACCACAAAAAGACAGATTATGCCAAAACAAGCCTTGGAGATATCGTTAGACCGCATTGACCTGCGCATACTTAGCCACCTGCAAAACAATGCCCGCATTACCAATACCGAGCTGGCTGACGCGGTTGGGCTATCGCCCTCCCCCTGCCTGCGACGGGTTAAAGCACTGGAAGCCCACGGGGTGTTAAAGCACTATGCCGGGATTGTAGATGCTAAAGCCGTGGGGCTGCCGATTAGTGTCTTTGTGAGTGTTTCGCTAAACCGGCAGGAGCAGCAAGGCTTGCAGGATTTTGAAGAAACCGTCTCCGATTATATTGAGGTAATGGAATGCTATTTAATGACCGGTTCATCGGATTATTTATTACGGGTAGTGGTGCCTGATCTGGAAAGCTATGAACGCTTTTTAACCCATAAGCTAACCCGTATTAATGGTATCGCCAATATCCAATCCAGCTTTGCACTCAAGCAGGTGGTTTATAAAACGGAACTTCCCCTGGCCAGTGAAGACTAGCCAGCCCGCACTCGGTTACGCCCCTGTTCCTTGGCCTGGTAAAGGGCATCATCCGCTGCTTTAACCAGAGCGCGAGAAGGCTGTTTACCGGCGGGGGTTAATGTTGCGACACCGACACTGATGGTAACAAAGTCACTGACGTCAGAGTCTTCATGTACAATTTCCAGTTCTTCCACTTTTTTACGGCAGCGCTCCGCGAGGGCCATTGAGCCTTCGTCGGTTTCTGGCAACAGTACAATAAATTCTTCACCACCAAAACGAGCCACCATATCGGCGGGCCGTTTTGTCGAGACGGTTAACGCTCTGGATACTTGCTGTAAGCAGTAATCACCTTCGATATGGCCATAACGATCGTTATAGGTTTTAAAATAATCCACATCGATCATTAGCAGCGTAATCGCATGTTTGCCCCTGGCGGCGCGGGACCATTCCGATTCCAGTTTTTCTTCAAAGTAACGGCGGTTAGCAACACCGGTCAGGTAATCAGTACGGGATAGGCGATCTAATTCATGATTGGCTTTTTGCAGCTCATCGGTTCGCTGCTCTACCAGCTCCTGAACGATAGCCGTACGGCGTTGAATGGCAAATAAATAAATCGCCAGTGATAGTGTAATCGCAACGCCGGTAGCAAAGGCCCATATTTTGACACTCTTGGCCTGAGTCGCAAAATACTCATCAGTGGGTATCAGGGTCACTTCCCAGGTTGAGGTCGCGCGATTACTAAACGCGCTTTTTACGGTGTAATCTGCTTGCAGATTGCCACTTTTAGGGGCAACAGCAAAGACATCTTTCTTGCCAGCACCACTGCCCATCGTCACGGCAATATCCAATAAATCACCACCAGCAATATCACTAAAGTAAGTAAAGATCAGTGAGAAGTTAACCAAAAAAACCAAATAGCCTTGCTCGGCCTGGGTTTTACCATCAGGTAATACCACCGCTTTATTCAGTGGTGTTGCCAATAGCATTTGCAATCTTGGCCGTGCATTCCCCGGGTTTAACAGATCATCAATCGATGGCAGAAAACGCATGGATACCTGATCTTCTACTTTGCCTAAATCGGCAAACATGGAACCCAGCTCACCAAAGCCGCCCATATCCCAACCAAGATATTGCTGGGACGACTCACTACCATTCAGATAGACCACCGGGTGATAAAGGGGCTTGGGAACTGAAGGAATAAAACCGGCTGGCCCTGCATACATTTTAAAAAAGAAACCCGGGTTAACACCACGCATAGCCTTTTCAACAGCGGGACGCTGCTCTGGCGCAACCATCGGAATCCAAAACAGGGCATCTAAATCAGGGTAGAGCTTAATCGCGTTAATCGACAACTGGTCAAATTGTTGCAGATCGATAGAGGGGGAGTCTTCAAAGACGGAAACCAGGGTACGCGCGAGAGTGACTTCCTTTTCAGTGCTAAACTCCATCACACTGATCCAGCGTTCCATATTGGCTTTTAATTCCGATGCCAATAAGCGCTTTTGGGTTTTCTCGATCTCCATACCAATAAACAACGTTACCCCAAAACCAATCAGGGCAACCATAGCTGGAACCAATATTCTGCGTAACATAAATACATTCTCAAGCTTAATGGTGCGATGAGGTGTTACGTCCAATGTATCAGCAGGCCTTGATAGCAGCCCTTAGTGCAGCGTGATAACAGCTGCCACATTTATGGCAGCAATGATAGTCAATTAACTACGCCTTAAAACATTATAGGTGATATATCGTTTTTTGCGCGTAAAAGAGCCCCGACTTAAGAAGTAAGGGCATCCCCTTTGGACCAATTTCGCTGTACCGAACCGGCCAGAAAGAACAGCACAATCATCAGCAGGGCACAGACATAGAAGGAACCATGAATATAAATATAGGTAAATACCGCCCCAGTCAGCAAGGTACCTACACAGCGACCCAAAGTACCCATGGAATTGAAGACACCCATGACCATACCTCGCTCGGTATGCCCGGCGCGCTGGGAAATAAGGCTTTGTGTACCGGTCATCACCACCGCGCTGGAACCTGAAACAAAGGCCATCAGGATATAGACTAGCCAGATTTGTTGCATATCAGCCGCTATCGCCATGCCTATCAAACCGGCACCGTAACCCAATGCTCCGGCCTTAATCAGGACATGCTCACCAAAGCGCCGGGTTAAGGGGCCAACTAAACCGCCCTGCACCACCGCCAGCGTAATACCGCCGGCCAACAAGAAGGGCACCAGTCCCTGCGGCCCATCAACCAGTGCCGCCCCTTCATAACTGGCCCAGATAGGAAACACAGCTTCAAAGAAACCCGCAGCAATATTGTAGGCAAAGCCCGACAAAATTACCTTTCGCGCCAGCGGGCGCCGCATTACTTCAACAATCTCTTTTATCCGGCTGGTTTTAGGCTCGGCACGCAGTGCATCGCGATGTTTTTTATCCAGGCTTTCAGGCAGGGCAAATACAACCGCCAGAAAAGCCGTAAAGGACAAGGCGCCAGACACATAAGCTGGCAAGACAAAATTGGCATTTTCAAAATCATCACCCGCCAGGTAGCTACCCAGCGCAGGCCCCAGAATAAACCCCAAACCAAAGGCGGCCCCGATAAGCCCCATCGCCTTGGCTCGGTCTTCTTCCTTGGAGACATCGGTCATATAGGCTTGAGCCGCCGCCATATTGCCCGCCATAGCCCCACTAATAAGCCGTGCCACTGCTACCATCCAAAGGGAGCTGGCATTGGCCAAAATCACATAGCCAACCGTTGCCCCCAACATACTCAACATCAATACCGGGCGGCGGCCATAGTAATCACTGATACGGCCAAGAATAGGCGTGGTAAAAAACATGGCCACGGAGTACAAGCCCATCAGCACGGTCGCCAATGCCGGTGAGGCACCCAGATTCAGCGCATAGAACGCAAAGATAGGCACCATAATGCCAAAACCGATCAGGTCGATAAGGATGACGAAAAAAGCAACAAACATAAAAGCTCCGAAAACCAGCCATCAATAATTGGATATTATTGACTGATGGCTGCAGGCCTGCGCACTTAGGACTTAAGCCTGTGCGACAAACACAATAAATAAGGGGTAAGCATTAACATAACTTGACTCGCTAGTGTTTGAGCAAGTTGACATAACAATATACCATTTGTGGACAACTTATATAACAATAAAAACGGCAGCCACTGGATATCTGCGCTGCCCTGTAAACCGGTGACACACAATGTTTGGATGGTTAAAGAAAAACCGTAAGATAAACACCTTTAACGAGGAGTTTGTCAAAAACCCTCACAGGGATAACTGGTATCAGGCCAACTCCTATTACCCGCTGCCCTTTGCTCTGGTCACCACCGTTGATGAGAACGGTAAAACCAATATTGGCCCCCATTCGTTTACCATGCCCTATGGTGTTATTAGTGATTATTCTTTAGTGCTGATTACCCGACATAATTCCAATACGGCCATTAACCTGACTCGGACCAAAAAATGCGCCCTGCATTTTATTGAGTACGATAAAAAGCACTTAAAGACCGTCGTGGGTTTGGGCTACCCTGGCCAGACCACCGAAGAGAAAATGGCACACCAGGACTTTACCTTTATTGACAGCCCCACCGAGGGCAGAGCCAGCGGTGATGGTATTCACCCCCCTTTAATTAAAGAAGCCATTCAAGTCTATGAATGCACTCTGGACGAGTCGGTGAACTTTCACTATAACGAAGCCTCATCAACACGGCACTTTATTATTAAGCTGGAGAATATTCTGCTGAAAGAAAGCTGGCATAAAAATATTAATAACGACAACCCGATGATGCCTAACCTGCCTATCTCCTATGGCTTTAGAGACGGTAAAGATTTTTGGTTTACCCAGCACGGCAAACCGTTTTCCATCCCTACACCTACCGACCGCGGGCCAAAGTCAGCAGCCGTTATTTATACCGCCAACCGTATGGATGATGATGTAAAGTTTACCGATGAAGCCTGCGAAAAGTTGACCGGTGTACCCAGGGTGTTTTTGAAAACGGCATTAAATGGCATTATTAAAAAGGCCAAACAGGAAGGGGTTACCTTAGTCGATGAAGCATTTGTTGACCGGATTAATAGTGAGCGCAATAAAAAATAAGACGCCTACGCGTCTTTTCGCCAATCCGTCTTCAGTGCCACCCACGCAGCGGGAATAGCAATGACCGCTGCCAGTATAAAAACGGCCTTTAAATCATAGTAACTATACACCAGCGCCATTAACATGGGACCCAGCGTTTGCCCAACGCGAAACACAAAACTATTTAAGGTCAGATACGACGCGGTCATTCCCTCAGGGGCCAAACGGGTATGCAAAGCCATAATGGACGGTACTGCCAAACCATGCCCCAAACCCAGCCAGGCACAGGCCAATAACACCCACCCTAATTGATCGGTAGATTGAAAGAGATAGAAAGCCCCCGCATAAGTGAAGTACGCAAAAGCCAACACACGATGAAAACCAAATTTTGCATGGATAGCACCCAATCTAAACGCCACCACCCCGACCATGGCTGAGAACAAAGACATGGCAAAACCAATAATAATTTCGCGCTGAAAACTCAAACCAAAACTGTCGATAACCGGGGAAAAGGTCTGTGTTAAGTACAAGGCATAAAAGGTAAGAAATGCACCGCCCATCATAATAAATGAAGTGAAGTTTAAATACGCCGCCAACATCACCCGGCGGTCGGTCAAGGAGCGCAGCAAGTTTTTTAAATACTGACGCGTATCCAGGTCGGTAAGCTTTTCGCTATAGTTTAAAAACAACTGATTATAGATAGCGATAGGAATGGCGACGGCACTCAGAAAAAATGGGTAGCGCCAGGAACTGGCCACCAACAGCCCACCTAATAGCGGAAACAACACCATACCGATACTATTAACAGTCATATTATAACCAAAGTAACGAACACGCTTTGGGCCCTCAAAGATATCGGTAATCATGGTGGTACTTAATGTACCTAAAGCCGAAGAACCTACACCTTGAATAAAACGCCAAAAGATCAACCACTCTAACGAGTTAGTTAAACCGCAAGCAAAACCAGCAATACCAAAAATATACAATGAGGGGATTAACAATTTTTTGCGGCCAAACTTATCAGCGATCAGCCCCATAAACGGCGCAACCAATACCGTCCCCATAGTAAAAGCGGTAATAATATAACCAATATTAGCCTTATCAATCGCCAGCGCTCCAGCAATCAACGGCAAGGCGGGCGCAATGGTAAACACCCCCGCCATAGACAGGGAGGTGACCAAATAAATACCCAGCAAATTTTTATTCAATCTACACCTCAAGCAATAAAAAACGGGGCACGTTATTCACGCACCCCGTTTTAATCATAGACTAAAAGTCAGGTCGGCTATTACTTAACCGCCAAACTATCTCTGACGCAGTCAATCATCGCTCTTTCCATCACAAAGGCTTTGGCCTTAACAGGATCAGCGGCCGTTTCCATTAGCATTTTTTGCCTTGCGGCCTGCACATCGGTTTCAGTCGATTCCATAAGCTTTTTATTAGTAATGGTATGTTCCTGAACAAACTTAACCGCCAACTCACGGCGCTGCCGATCGTAATGCTTGAACTTCTCAATATAGTCCGCACCGCCATTGATAATCTCAACCAGTTTGACTGCCAGGTTATGAGCATCATGCAAACCGCCGTTCATACCCATACCACCCAGCGGGTTGTTAATATGGCAAGAGTCGCCGGCCAAGACAATACGGTCGTTAAAATAGGTTTCTGATACGCGCTGGTGCACATTGTATAGCGTGCGGTGGCCAATATCGTAATCCCCTTCTTTGCTATGCAGATGATTTAACCGCTCCTGAATATACTCATCAGACAAATAGGTTTCATCAGAAATAGAGGACTCGGTTGGCCAGAGTACACGCCACTTTTTCTCGGTACGTAAAATCACACACCACTCATCAGGGTCGGCAACATAGTTAACATAGGCCAGGTTATCGAACACCTCTTCAAACGGAAAATCCGTGCTAACTACCAGAAACTTCTCATCGTAAGTAAAACCGCCATAACCAATACCAGCGGATTTACGTACATTACTGGAAGCGCCATCACAGCCTAATAAGAAAGGCGTGACTAAAGTGTCGACACCGCTGGGCGTTTCTACATCAACTTCTACACTATCGCCGTTTTGACGGCTATCGATCACCTTATTGCAGAAGCGCACGTCAACATGAGGGTAATCTTTCAACATCTCATTGACGATCAGCGTCATTTCATACTGCTCAAGCTGAAGCCGGAAGGGAAAAGGGGTTTCGTCGGCAACAATGGCCATATCGAACTCAGCCACTTCATTGGTTTGACGATCACGGTATTGATACTTGGTGACCACAAGACCTTTGGCTACCAACTTTTCAGTCACGCCCAGCTCATCCAGCATTTCCAGCGAGGGTGGGTGAAAGGTAGAGGCCCGCAGATCGATGGGGATGGCAGCTTCTTTTTCCAGCATGATCACAGGGATATCGTGCTGCGCCAAATAAAGGGCCAATAAAGACCCAGCAGGGCCTGTGCCCGCAATTACAATCGGTTGATTAATGCTCATTACCAGCCACCTAAAACGTGAAATTACAATAAAAATAAGGACTTAGCTATTTATCTGTGCATTGTGGACACACCGCACAGCAGCCATAATTGATTCTTTGTTATAACATTATATCATTTGAAGCAAAGGAAGGAAACGGGAAATACGGGCATAAAAAAGGGGTGCTAATGCACCCCTGGAGGATAGTCAGAAAACATCCAGCAAGCCGGAAGTCTCCGCAACAATAAAACTAGAAGTTGTAGCGCAAGCTGGCGCCGTAGGTTCTTGGTGGAGCATTAAAACCTACGTAGCCGCTATATACCGGGATATCAAGCCCCGACAACAGCTGCTCTTCGTCAGTCAGGTTTCGCGCCCACAATGTCGCTTCCCAAGCTCCGGTAATATCTTTAATCCCCATACGCAGGTTAAAGATATTGGTGGCATCATTTTCCAGGTTAGGATCAAGATCCTGCGCCAGATAATAGGAATCGGTGTAGATATATTCCAAACGTGCGAAGTACATATTACCACCCAGAATCTCAGCTACATTTTCATACTGAGCAAAGGTACTTAAGGTCAACTCAGGGGCATTATCCAGCTCTTCACCACCCAGATCATTTTCACACACAGCCTGACCTGCAAATTGAGGCGGTAAATCATCTCCATTCAATGCTGCAAGAAGGTTTAGTGGATAAGGTGCCGTTATATCAGCGGGAACTTGCCAATTGTTAAACTGGTCTTGATAGGCCAGGCCCTTATTGTCGGCAGTACACTCGCCATCATCGAACTCGTCATATTCTGCTTTGTTGTAACCTAAAGAACCACCCAGCGATAAATTCACGGTTGGCACATACTGCAGTTCCATTTCCAAACCATAGCTGGTCAGATTACCTGCGTTACGCACATTGATCGAGGTACCGTCAAAAGTCTGGGACTGAAAGTCTTCATAGTCTACATAGTACAAAGAACCGTTAAATTGCAGGCCACCATCAAGGAAGGTGCCTTTCCAACCCAGCTCATAGTTTGTTGAAGTTTCATCATCAAACTCACCCTCAACACCGCTGGCTGTTCGCTGCTGGTTAAAGCCGCCGGATTTAAAACCACGGCTGATGCTACCGTAGTACATCACACGGTCATCAGTAAAATATCTAACGGTAATGGTGGGTGAGACATTTTCTTTTGAGCGACTTTCGTCAACGAAAATATCAGGACCAAAAGGTGGAGCGTCCCGAGGTGGTACCGGTGTAGTAATCTGCGAACCTTCACGCTCTTTGCGCTCATAGGTATAACGCAAACCTAATGTGGTACTTAGCTCATCGGTTATATTCCAGGTTGCCTGACCAAAGGCTGCGTAGTTTGTCGTCTCATGGGTATTGGTATCAATATTTGTCACCTCACCATTGGCATCAAAGAAGCTATTGTTAGGCAAAAATGCTGAGGGATAAATAAAGGATGGCGGATAACCCAAATCTGGCCAGTTAAAGTAGCCAATCAGCGGGCTATTGGTGATTTGCGCTGCGGCTTCGGTATCACCCAGCATGCTAATCGTGCCTATAGTTTCCATATCAGAATAGTAATAATAAACACCGACTTGATAATCGACTGTCTCACCTTCGGGTGAAGCAATTCGGAATTCGGAGGACTGCTGTTCATGGTCAACTTCAGTAGCGCCAATACCGCCGTTATAGGCCGAGAAATCTGAGTCAAATTCACTATAGGAATCATAAGTACGGTAGGCATTGATCCAGGTAAGGATAAAGTCATTATCTAAATCTTTTACCCACTCAAGCGCAATACCCTCGACCTCAACATTGTTGGTGTAGGGTGCGTCGGCATAGAGCTTACGATCAAACTCATCCACTGCCGGCAAAGGCTCACCCGTAGCCGCAGCCAAAGATGAAAAAGGTAAATTCAAACCCGAAGTACCTTCATAACCAATTACATCAGGCGCACAACATACGGAATCATCTTTAGACTTATCGACAGAAAGGGTAAATGAACCCAGGTCATCCGTTTCTAATAAGGCACGCGCTTTAATGCCCCACTTATCGGCATCATTCAGTTCTTGCTGATCTGCACCCGGGGCAATATTGTCATCAAAACCATCACGCTCTACTTTGTAGGCGGACACCCTCATCGCACTGCCATTATCATCAAAGGGGATATTAATCATGCCTCGAGTTTCAAGGGCATCATAATTACCCACAACCACTTCGGCGGCCCCTTCAAACTCGCCCACGGGGGCTTTGGAAATAACACTGATGGCACCAGCGGCGGTGTTCTTACCGTACAAGGTACCCTGTGGACCACGCAGTACTTCCACTCGCTCGATATCCATAAAATCACCCAGGCTCATACCGGCCCGGCCTTGATAAATACCGTCAATAAACACACCCACACTTGGGTCAATACCGGCATTGGTTCCGGTTGAACCAATACCCCGGATACGGATGGACGTATCACGGCTGCTGCTTTGGGAAACGATTTTCAAACTCGCGGCATAATTTTCCAGATCTTTAAAGTCGGTAATACCCGCATCTTTAAAAAAGTTCTCGTTAAATGCAGCAATAGACATTGGCACATCTTGCAGCATTTCCTGGCGACGGTTTGCCGTTACAATAATTTCTTCTACGGTAGCAAACTCACTAACCTGAGCCTGAGCCAGCCCTGTATAACTAATACTTGTGAGCGCGATAGCTGCAGCAAGAGCGGTATTTAAATTTCGCACGATGTTTGTCTCTCCAGTAATCGATGAGAATGTTATTTTTTATATAAATTAAGAAGTTATGGCACTTTATCCTAACGATTAAGTATCTCAGTAACTCGATTTCCGCTCTCCGAGCCTTAGCAGCTTTCCGTTGCTGCAAAAAACAGTATAGCTAGACTTTTTTATACAGCCATTAATTAAGAGTAAATATTCCATCCGCAGCTGAAAAAATGAGACGGGTGACACAGACGAAAAAGTTCTAAAACGATGAAGGGATAAGGAGAAAGGAAATACCGTGCCATCCCGTACAGGCGGGCACTTGGGGGTCAGGGGCCCCCACCTGTGCGGAGATACCCCAATAAGGGCAGTGCTTAGTTGCGCTCGATCAGCTCAACCAACTCACCACCCACACCGCGGCAACAAGCTGCTAAACGGCCATTATAAGGAGGGCTGCTAATACGTGCTGGTTCAGAAAACCAAACCAAACTATGATCACTTAAAGCATCAACTTCATAGCTAATCATCGCGATACCCGCCGGTAAACGACCTTCCGTTTGCGGCCGTGGCTCTGCGGCATCAATCTGGTCAATCTCTATCATGGTTTCGCCCGCTAACTGCACGGTTGCCACCGGGTGTTTACGCTCCAGCTCCCAGCCATAGGCGGCGTTGACTGATGTGATTTTGGTATCAAATTTGTACTCTTTGACATGGGGGAAGTCGGTATAAAAAGTTGTCGCAGCATCGCGGTCACCACAACACATCACCGGGATAAATAAGCGATCAACCCGGCTCTTGGCCATGGGGATTTCAAACGGGGGAACCGGGCCTTTTACCTGAGTTAAATATAAAACTTCGCCAGCTGGACCAATCACCTGCATCGCCCGGATATCGTCACTGACATCTAAATCAGCCGGTGGCCGATACAATTCAAACGGCGAATCCACTAGCTCAGTAGCCAGTGTATCCACATCCTCAACCACCACTTCCAACGACATCCAGCCCTGCTGCTTAAAGGGTATGGCCGCTGCCGCTGTCGTATCCTCTACTGCACGAATCCAACATACCTCTGTCTCCGAGGCCAAAACCGCGAAGCGAGCACCAACCAACTCTGGAGCACCCCAGATAGCGGCCTGTTGGGCACTGACTTCACCCGCCTCCAGCACCGACATGGACAGATAATCCACATAGGCATTCAGCAAAGTATCGAGATTATTACAAACCAGGGTGCCAGTTAAGGCAGGACCTAAAACAGGGGAGTCAGACATAGGAGTAAGTGGTTCAGTCAGTTAATTGGAGCAACGGCGCTAGTTCAGCGCCGCCGTAAAACATTAAGGGTGTTAACCGCGATAGTCGTCCATATCCATCGACATACGGTATTGGAAGCGCTTGGGGTTGTAGTGACAGTACAAAATATCCACTAAGCGACCATCTTCTGTAAATGAGCGGCGAGTCAGGCTAAGTACCGGCTCACCGACTTTCATATCCAGCTCATTGGCCACAAATTCCTGCGCGCTAACAGCGGTCAGGTTTTGGTCAATGCGGGTCACCTCATTGCCATTTTCTTTCATAATGTCATAGCGTACCCGGGTTTCCAGGTCACTGCGGCTAAAGCCTTCATCCAGACCTATGGTCCAGCTAATATAATGGGCAAAGGGTTCGCCATCTTCTGAACTTCTGACCCGGACTACACGGTGGGCTTTGTCATCACCCTGCAAACCCAGCTCTACGCGAATATCACCGGGAGGCACTAACATCCCCACATCAAGCACTTTGATTTTGGTATCCCGGCCCATACTGGCCAGCTTCTGTAACATACCGGTTAAAGGCGCCTGTACCGGCTCCGGGTTGTAATGATGGGTAACATGGGTGCCTTTACCACGACGGCGCTCAACCAACTCTTCAGCGGCCAATTCATCCATTGCCCGCTTAGCGGTAATTCGGGAAACATTAAAAGCCTCAGCCAACTGCTGCTCAGTAGGCATTTGCGTACCATGGGCAATCGAACCGTCCAAAATACGGTTTTTTAGCAAGGTATACATTTGATAATAAAGAGGCGTTGGTGCCTCTCCCCTTAAGGAGCCCAATTCCAGCTGGGTAAATAGTTTATCAATCACCAAGTCCATGCTTTTACCTTCCGACTTAAACGCTTATTAAAGTTCTTCAAGGCCACAACTACCTCTGTGGAGATATCCCCCGCAGAGCCCCATGAGTAGCGGCCAATTGCCATATAAAATATAATGTTAGTACTTTAAGACTATTGGCACATAAGTTCCAGTAATGAAAGTAGTTTTTTCTAACACATTCACTCTATAAGACACTCGAGAAGCCAATAACCCCACCTCCGCGATAAAAGTAAAAACTATGAATCCAACCCTGCCCAACCCTCTGTTTCGCCTGATTGTAAGCTTCCTGCTGGTAATGCCCTTGCTCAGCGCCTGCGGGCAACAACAGGCACCGGCCAATGAAGCAAAAATTGTCGCGATTACCGTGCCCGGCACCCCTTGGTATGACAGTTGGATGGTGATGGACCAACGCCTGAAAGCCTATGCTGAGCAACCGATAAAGCCAGTGTTTTATATCTCGGGACAGCTGGGCAGCGAAGAGAGCGCGCTGTCGCAATTGCGTCGCGGCAGGGTTCAGCTGGGAGGCTTTTCCCTGCAAGGCGCCTCATCCATTGTGCCTGAACTTGGCCTGCTGCTAGCGCCCTATCTCTTTGATACGCTGGAAGAAGTCGACTTTGTGATGGATACCACCATCAGCCCCGCCTTTAGCGACATGTTTGCCAGTCAGGGCCTGATATTACTGGGCTGGGCCGAAGTTGGCTGGACCAATGTCTACTCCAGAGACCCAATTATCACTCCCGCTGACGCAAATCATAAAAAGCTCCGCTCCAGCAATGCCAAGTCCTCTCAATTGCTGGTACAGGCTATTGGTGCGGATATGGTGCCATTACCCTTCCCGGATATTATGCCGTCCTTACAGACTGGCCTGATTGATGGCGGTGAGAGCGGCAGTATCTTTTACGCACTGGCCGGTATCCCCAAAGAAGCACCGCACCTGACACTGACACGCCACGCCTTTGATACCGGCATGTTTTTAGCCAATAAGGCCTGGTTTGATGCTCTCACACCCTATCAACAGGATGCGTTAAGAAACAGCCTGCCCACGTTGCAGGAGTTAAGGTCAGCTGTACGAGCCAGCGAAGCTGCGCTGCTAGCCGACCCCGCCAGCCGAGGCGTTACTCTGCACCAACCCACTGCGGCTGAGCGCCAGTTATGGAAGCAGGCAACCGCTAAAAATCATCAACGGCTGATTGATGGTATTGGTGGCGATGCCGAGAAGATTTATCAGTTGCTGCAGGAAGGGAAGAAAAAATTTAGCACACGGGATTAAACCTTTTATTCGGCTTTTCGCATTGCTGTCTGGGTGAATATCTGTGATCCCTCTTTTTCACACCCCTGATACCCAAGCCCTCACTCTTCAAGTTCCGGCAGTCTTGTAGGGTGGATTATAATCCACCAAACCCACACAAGAGCCGTCATCACCGGTGGATTACAATCCACCCTACGGGCTAACAGAAATGCCAGTAGCAGCATGCGAAATCGGGAATAAGATTAAATCAAAAATAAACTCAACTGCGGAACCAGTGCCACAATCAATAAACCCAACATCATCAATAAAATAAAGGGCACCGCTGCCTTACACACTTCCAAAAAGCTTTCGTTAAACGCACTCATGGCAATAATTAAATTCAGGCCCATTGGCGGCGTTAAATAACCTATCTCTAAATTGACGATCATCATAATGCCGAAATGAATGGTATTAAAATCCAGGCTATTAGCAATCGGCTTTAATAGCGGTGCAAGAATTAAAATAGCTGAACCAATATCAATAATACTGCCGGTTAATAACAACAGAACATTACTCAACAATAAAAAGGTAGGGCGAGTATCAATATATTGAGACAGCCACAATACCAATTGGTCGGGCAACTGCTGGTAGGTTAAAAACATATTCAGGCAAACCGCCAGCATCAGCACGGGAAATAACGAGCCAATCAGATAACAGGTTTTTTCTGTGGTCTGTACCACATCCGGCCATTTCATTTCCTTATAAACCAACAGTTGAATAATCAAAGTATAAAAAACAGCAACCACCGCAGCTTCAGTAGCGGTAAAAAAACCACTGTAAATACCACCTAAAACCAAAGCAGGAGCTGACAAGGCAAGGATACTGCGTTTAAACGTATACCAGAGCTCAATCGAATATTTTCCCGTTGGCATATGACGGCAAACCAATAATACATAGATTGAGATCAGCAAGGTCAATACAAAGGCAGGGCCAAAGCCCGCCAAAAATAAATCAACGATAGACGCCTTGGTCATCACGCCATATAAAATTAACGGAATACTGGGCGGAATAATAATACCCAAAGTACCTGCCGCACAAAGCACACCTATCGACAGACGCTTGGGGTAACCCGCGGCTATCAACGCGGGATACAACACACTACCCACCGCTAACAATGTAACGGTAGACGAACCGGACATGGCGGCAAATACCGCACAGGCCAACACTGCCGACAGAGCTAAACCACCGGGAACAATAATGGTCAGCTCGCGCAAAAAATCCGTAATCCGTTTTGCCATTGAGCCGGCACTCATTAAGTTACCCGCCAGCAAATACAGAGGAATCGATAGCAAGACTTCCTTGTTTAGCGCACCCCAGGCATCGAGGATAATAAAGCGCAATTCACTGTCACTAAAAAAATAATAACTGTAGGCCAATACCGCCGCCAAAATTACCATCACTGGCTGGCGCAGCAACAAGAGCGCAAGGACTAAAACCAATAAGCCAAATACCAACATGCCTCAACCCACCTCGCTGTTAGCAGGTTGTAACTCAGGAAATAGCGCAAACAGAAAATAGCGAATACAGGCTAGACCAAAGGCCAGCGGCAATAAACTTTGTACCGGCCAGACCGGCGTTTGCAGCACGGTGGAAAGCTCAGCCAGGGCATAGGTCTCCAACACCAGCTGCAGCGACAAAACAAAAAAGAACAGAAACAATAGCGCCGTTACCAGAGGCTGCAGCCTAAGCATCAGCGGCTCCCAGCCAGCAGGCAGCCAGTGATCTGCAAACCGGGGCCGCAGATGTGAGCCATGGGCAGAGGCCAGGCCGATACCGATCATAGAGACCACAATATTGGCATAGACACCGGTTTGATGCGCCCAGGCCAGGCCATTGCCCAGAAAAGTACGCAACATCACGTCTACAAACAACACCAACGCCAGCACCGCCAGTGCCGATAGGCAGAACAAGCGCTCTAACCGGCCAAGGCCAGCAAGGAAAGATTGTGCAGTTAACAAGGTATAGCCGTCCTAATTGATGAGACCCCGGGCTTAAAAGCCATTATTTTTATCGCGTATGGGCCAGAGGTCGCATTTTAACGCCATCGAAAGCAGAAATTAAGCGAATATTTCCATGCTCAATTTGAAGTTATTGCTACAATTATACAATTGTCACTCTATTTCTGGCGAAGATAGCCGATAACAATACCTGACAAGCCATACCCGGGCGCAAATAACCGCGTGCGCAACCTTAAACAAACAGCACTCTGCGAGAGAAACCATGCCATTATTTTCATCTAGCTTGCTTGGACGCACCCTATTACCGGTAGGAGTCGCCGGCATTATTATTCTAGCCGTGATCCATTTTGCGCTTGAAACCATCAATATAGCCACTGTGGCTATCGCAGCAGTGCTATTAATCGCAGTCGCGGCCTGGAGTATTAAAAGTCAGGTGGTTAGCCGCCTCAATGAGCTGGATACCTACCTGCATCTGGTGATTAGCACGGAAACCGCCCCCTCAAACCCGCTGCAAGACCCGGGGTCCGATGAACTGGCTACTATCAGCAATACGCTCAATAGCTTTATTGAAAACCTTCGCGACGTTATGACCAATATACGCAGCGATGCCAACGGGGTGCTGCAAGGTGCTGAAGACCAGACCCAAAGAATGTCGAATTCCGTCGCACAGCTGGAAACCAGCAGCTCAGAGGCCCTGAATATTGCCGAGTCTATTGGCCAGATTGCCGACACCTCATCCACCCTGTCTGATAATGCCGGACAAATCGCCTCTACCATTGGCGAAGCACTGGAATCACTGGAACTGGGCTCAGACGCCTCCAATGCCAACCAAAGCTCGATGAAAGAGCTGGTCAACAATGTTGAGCTGATGAGTGAAAATATCGCCCGCCTGCAAGAAGAAAGTGCACAAATCGGCTCGGTACTGGATGTGATCGGTGGTATTGCCGAACAAACCAACTTACTGGCATTAAACGCGGCCATTGAAGCGGCCCGCGCCGGTGAACAGGGACGAGGCTTTGCGGTTGTTGCCGACGAAGTTAGAGCCCTGGCGCACCGCACTCAAGACTCAACCGGTGAGATACAAACCATGGTTGAAGGCTTACAGGATAAAGCCCAAAGCGCCGTGCAGGCTATGGAACAAGGTCGCTTGCTCAGCAGCAATAGCCTGGAACAAAGCCAGCAAGTAGAAAGCGTATTGCAGCAAGTACAATCGGTGGTGGCCAATGTTGATGGACTGGCCACTCAAATTGCTGAAGGCACAACCATTCAAAATAATGCGACTGACAGTATTAACCAGCAGATGTCGAGCATTGCCAGCCAGATTCGTGAAGTGAGCGCAGGTCTGGGCATTATCTCTGAGAAAGCCCATGACCAGCAGGATATTGCCAATAAAGTGGACAGTGAACTGAATAAAATTTGCGTTTAAAAAAAAGCCCCAAGGCATTCAATGCTCTGGGGCTTTTTTATTTTTTCTCGGCTTATAAACCCAATACACCCGGGTTAATTCTACCCTTGGGATCCACCGCCTTCTTAATACTCTCAACCAGGCTAAAGGCCTCACCTTTCAGGCCGCCGCTATAGTTGTAAGATTTACCCACCTGTAAGTGCACGCAACCTTTGTCACTCATCATATCGCTAACTTCCTGACGGATGGCGCCAACAGCATTGCGAGCCTCAAGGTTTTCATCAAACTTATGCACTTTTTGATAAAACGCTTTCTCCACACTATCCTTCTGAATCTCATCCGCCGCATCGGGCCAAAAAAACAAAGGCTCAACAGCAATACAGTTGGTTGAAACATTGTTATAGAGAAAGCCGGTGGTGATACTGTACTGCTCAATAGTAGCACTGTGCTTATCAAAGATTTTTTGTACTTCTTCGGTGATCGTTACCGCCTGCGACAAAGGCACCAAACCATGAACTGGAACCCAACGCTCACCACCAGGGCCGACCATATTATTGACCGGACCAAAAGGGTTGGCGCGAATAATTTTAGGAATACTATTTTCCACATTATTACCGCCATGTTTCTTACCAATCGCTAATACCTGCTGCAAAGCATCTTCAGCCGCAGCTTCGACACGCTCTTCAATCACAATATACATCGGCCAGCGCAAATCTTTCATAAAGCGGCGTCCGGCCATGGCGATTTTGGCACCGTCTTTTATAGCACCCAATACCGAGCCACTATTTTTCAAGACACCGGTAAAGGCTTTAACATCATTGACCAAAGTATCACGCTGGGCACGCATCTCCGTTAGTGTGGGATCAAAACCAAAACATTCAGACGCTAAACCACTACGAGAAATTTCATTCATCGCTGCCAGCAAACCATTATGATCTTCAAAATCAAAGGCGGCATAGCGGTGCGCAGAAAGCTCTGGAATTAAACGTAAAGTTACCGTGGACTTAATACCCAGTGCGCCATTATCACAGGTAAACAAACCGGTGAGGTCCGGGCCAAAGTGACGAAAGAATGGAGTACCATTTTTCTGAGCCGCAGAGCCGGTAGAAATAATGGTGCCATCGGCAATCACCACATCGACACTAACCACTGAATCAACAGCACTACCATGCTTGCCACTACCCCAAAAAATACTATTCTGGGAAATACTGCCTGCAACCGAAGCCTTAATACCGGACAACGGCCCCCAATAAGGTGTGCGCACACCCGAGCCTTTTAGCGTTTCATACAAAGACTTCCAGCTACAACCCGCTTCAACCGTGACGTACATATCTTCGCGATTGATCTCAAGGATTTTATCCATGCGCTGAGTATCAATCATAAAGGTGTTTTCTTCTTCCGGCGTATAACCCTTGGTATAAGACATGCCACCGCCGCGAGCAATCACTGCATAACCCGCAGAGGTAATAGCCGCTACAACCTTGGATAACTGCTCGGCATTGTCAGGCCGGACTACCGCCGCCGCTGTTTTACCCCGAGTCCAGATATCCATGGAATAAAACACACGATCCGCCTCATCGGTCAGTACATAGTCGGCACCAACAATGGTTTGAATAGACTGGATAACATTATCAATATTCTGTTGTTCACTCATGGGACTTCTCACGAAAAGTTAGTAATACCAGCAGACCTGCAAAAAACGACAGGATACGTTCAAACACAGTCGCGGGAACGGAAAGCATTAAATAATCCTCAACAAAATTGTCGGGATTAAAATGGAAAAATACGGCAAAAACAAAACCAGTAGCAATACCTAAAAAAGCACCTTTTTGGCGTACTTTAACGCCGGACAAACGCAGCAGTACCAGTGGGCCAAAGCTTGCACCCAAACAGGTCCAGGCTAATAGCGCCCGCTTAAAGATGGTCGAAGGTAATGTTAATGACACAATAATCGCCAGAGCTACTAATACGGCGATAGTTATACGGGAGATCAATAAACTCTTATCGGGGTACAACTTAGCCAAACCCAGATCATGGGAAACCGCAGAAGCACCTACCAGCAACTGGCTATCGGCAGTTGACATAATGGCCGACAACACCGCGGCAACTAAAATCGCAGCAATCACCGGGGAAAACAAATAGTCTGTCAGGGCAAAGAAAATATACTCTGGGTTGGCCACATCCGGGATTAAAATATGCCCTACCAAACCCACAAAACACATGCCACCAAAGACCAGCATAAACCAAAGGATGGCAATAACACGCGCCTGCCTCAACGCGGTCTGGTCACGCAAGGCCATATAGCGAACCAGTAAATGTGGCTGACCTATCGCCCCAAAAGCAACGCCAGATGCTCCCAACACAAACCCCACGGCAGCAATGCCGGAGTGAACACCGGTAAGGCTTAATTGGTCCGCCGAGCTGACCGCCTGTAAGCCACTCACAAAACCTTCAAGACCACCGACTTCCATAAACGCAGCAACCGGCAATAGAATCGAGGCGGCTGCCATTAATAAACCCTGTACGGTATCGGTCACACTCACCGCCCAGAAACCACCCAAAAAGGTATAGATCATAATAATAATGCCCCCAGCACAATGCTGGTGGTCATCGATAAATCAAACGTTTGGTGAAAGGTATTGCCTGCTCCCTGAAACTGGGCGGCTACATAAAACGAAAAAGCAAATACAATAATTAATGACGAGGCATAAACAATCGCCTTGCGCCACCCGCCCTCAGAACCGTGGGCTAAAAAATCGGTCAGGGTAATTAATTGATGTTCTCGACTAAAGTCCAGCATTTTGGAACCGACATAGGACCAGGAAAAAATCATCCCGACTACCGCACCAACTACCAACCAGACCGCAGAGATACCTAACACAAAGGCTGCACCACTTACGCCTAATAATGTCCACGCGGAAGAAGAACTGGCGGAATAGCTGATCGCCGCAACAACAGGGCCGAGAGAACGGCCACCGAGAAAAAAGTCTTCAACCGTATTGGTTCGGCGCTGCGCCCAAAGACCGACCCCTATAAGAAATAATTTATAGGCGACCAGGGTGATAAGAACAATAGTGACCTTATCCATAGAATATCCACAAAGAGCAGCTTATAGCTGCCCTAAGTGATCCAGTACGTCCTGTACTTTTTGAACTTCAGCATACTTGGCATGCATATCGTGCAGGTTGGCCGCATGGGCCTCCTGGTTACGATCACCCACTGCCTCTTCTGCTACTACCACCTGATAGTTATTTTGCAAACCATCCACCACAGTGGCGCGCACACAGCCACTAGTAGTTAAACCGGTGACCACAATGGAGTCTACGCCCTGCGCTCTTAAACGCTCATCCAAATCGGTTTTAAAGAAACCGCTGGCCCAGCATTTTTCAATCACAGGCTCGCCATCAATCGGCGCCAGACGATCATCAACTTTGACCCAATCAGAATCCGGGGTTAAAACATTTAACGCATTAATACGGTCGCGAAATACGGTGGCTTCATCATCGCTGTGATAAACCACGGTGGTGTATAACACCGGTAAACCTTTGGCACGGAATTCATCCAACAAGATTTTGTTAGCGGCTACCACTTCAGGGCAATCGGTACCCAACGCACAGGCTGAACTGGTAAAACCGTTAATCATATCGATTAAAACCAGTGCCGGCTTATTACCCAGACCTAATGCTTTACGTTCCAAGTCCATAATAATTCTCGCTTTTACATTTATTTAAAAAAATTAGTTAATAGCGCCGAGACTTCGTCGGCATTGCGCTCACAGACATAGGTACGAGCGCCTTCAATAATCGCTTTCTCACCGTTTTCCACTAAAGCCAAGGCATTATCCAATTGGCCCAACAGCGGGTCTTCAGTGCCGGCAAAAGCCAATACAGGGCATTTAACCGATGCTAACTGCGTTGCATAATCCTGATCGATAACCGCCTTATAGGCGTCGGGGTAGGTATCGCCCAATGCTATACCGGTTAAGGTTTCGCGCTGGCTTAATGCCAGAGTAGCGTCAGGGTCTTTAGCTCTGACCCTTTCCCACATCAACATCAAGTGGCTGCCATTATCTTCAACCGGGAAGGCAAAAGATTTTTTCGGCAATAAATCTTTTAAGGCTTGATCTAATAAGGTGGGGCCCGATAAGGCTATCTTGCTGGCAAAACCCGGAAAATCATATTCCAGCTGCACCGCTACTGATGCACCCGTGTGATGACCAAATACTAAACATTGATGAATCCCCAGAGCCAATAAAGCCTCATGCAAAATATCGGCATAAGCTTTAATGGTAACCGCTTCGTTTAACGCATCAGAACCACCAAAGCCAGGCATATCCGGTGCAATAATATGAAACTGATTAGCCAGCCGCTCCATTAACACTTCATACATTGCCGAGGTGCTGGGAACTTGATGAAACATGACCAGCGACGGTAAATCGCTGTTGCCAGCTTCGCGATAATGAATTTGACCGATACGGGTATCAATATAGCCTCTGCGGATAGCACTCATATCAATCACCCAGCTCAACACTAATCCATTTTAACTCGGTAAATTCTTCGGTACTAAACTGACCACCACTGCGACCTATACCGGAATCACCCAGACCACCAATCGGCGCCATAGCATTACTTTGGAAGGAGTGCATACCAATATGAACAGCACCTGAGCGAATTTCTCTGGCCGCTTTAAAACCGCGTTTGATATTGTGTGTGAGTACACCGGCCGATAAGCCAAAAATACTGTCGTTGGCCAAAGCGATGGCTTCGTCTAAATCTTTCGCTTTAACAACACTGGTAAGGGGGCCAAAACTTTCGTCACACCAGGCCGTGGCATCCCGTGGCGGCTCCAGTAAAACGGTAGGCTGCAAAGTCAAACCATCATGCACCTCACCACCGGTTAACAGCTCAGTACCTCGAGACTTGGCATCTTCAATATGTTCCAGTACTTTTTCAAGAGCGCGACGATTAATTAACGGACCGTAAGCCGTATTAGTATCACGCACATCACCGATAGCTAATTGTTCACAAGCCGTTTTCATCTCAGCGATAAATTCGTCGTAGATACCTGCCTCTACCACAATGCGTGAGTTAGCCATACAAATCTGGCCAGCGTGGGTAAACATACCGTCAATGGCAATAGCCGCCGCTTCTTTGGCTTCAAAGTCATTTAGCACCAGTAAAGCCGACTTACCGCCTAGTTCTAATTGTGCTGGCCGCATTTTTTCTACCGCCACTTTGCCAATCGCTTTACCGGTTGCGGTAGAACCGGTCACCGCAATCGCATCAATATCATCATGGCTAACCAATGGCGCGCCACACTCGGCACCAAAACCGGTCACCACACTAATCGCCTGGGCAGGCAAACCCGCTTCCACTAATAGCTTGGCATATTCAATCGCAATTAATGGCGTTTCTTCTGAAGGCTTAATAACAACGCTATTACCGGCCGCCAAAGGAAAAGCAGTCATTTTTGTCAGTAATAGTAACGGTGCGTTATAAGGCACAATCGAAGCTACCACCCCTAATGGTTCACGAAAAACCATTGATATTTTGCTGGGGTCATCATTGGGCATAGTATCGCCATAAAGACGACGCACTTCACCGGCTGCCGCACGTAGTAAATCAGCGGTTCGCATAATTTCATAACGCGCTTTATTAATAACCGAACCACTTTCGTCGATTAATAAATCAAGATAACGCTGCTCACCTTCGGTGGCCATAATATCGGCCGCTTTCAGCAAAACCGCTTCACGGGCACTTGGCGTCAGGCTATGCCACTGATCAAAACCTTTGCGCGCAGCGGCTACTGCCAAATCAACATCAGCGGCCTGACCGCGGGGAACACGCCCCATCACGTCTTCAGTGGCGGGTGATAAAACGTCAAAAGCCTCACCAGAAACTGCGGGCTGTTCAACACCACCAATTATTAATCCACGTTCAATCATAAAACTCTAAACTCACTCTTAAAAAAACAAAACCCCGCGACAGCTATGCAGCGGGGTTTTTAGTAACAGGATATTACTTTTTAACGCCAGCAAACTGGGCTTCGGCCTGCTCTAACAATTCAGTTTTAGCAGCGTCGAACTTACCCATTTCTGGCGAGAAGCCCTGTACCAAAGCCATACCAATATCACGCAGGGCACGAGACTGTGGCGCAGTACCCAAAGTACCGGAGGTGCCAGAAATCTTTAATGCACCCTGTGCAACACCGTAAGCAGCTTCAGCAATAATGCCTTTATTTAAGCGCCATAACTTAACCACTTCTTCTTTGGGCAAAATCGGCGGTTCTGAAGTTTCCAGATCCAACTGACGACGCATAAATAATACGGCGGTGTGGTAGTCCTTCATCATGTCACCAAAAATGCTTTGGTAAACCGGGTTGGTTGCATAAGTAGCGCCGGTATCTTTATAAGTTTTCTTACGCAGGTGAACTTTAGTCTGCTCGTAAATAGAGTGGGCCACACCCAAGTAAACAGCGGGGCCAGCTACCTGATTGCCCACAAAAGAGCCACGGCTCATTGACATAGATTTTACAAACGCACCGGGTACAGCCAGGCTCATATCATCGGGAACAAACACATCTTTCATCACCAGACCATCGGTAGCACTACCACGCAGTCCCATAGCATCCCACTTGATACGACGATCAAGGCCTTCGCCCTGACTGTCAATAATAAAAGTACAGAGGCCGCCAGCATCATCGGTGCCCTCTAGAGAGGCGGTTACCAGATAATAGTTAGCCACATCATAAGCACAGGCAAAAGATTTCACGCCGTTAAGGATATAACCGCCATCCACTTTCTTGGCTACAGTCTCAATGGTTAATTTGGCTTTTTCAGACTTGGCACCTTCTGAGGTAAAGTTACCCGTCCAGTTTTTACCTTCGCCGATTAAGCGCAATAATTTTTCCGCCCAGGCTTTGGCCTTGGCTTCATCATCTTTATTCTCAAACAAACCTGCTTCAATCGCTTTTAATAGCAAGACACCACGAGAGGTTGAAGAACACTGGAAGAAGTAAGCCATCGCCGTAGAAGGACAAGCCGTGGCAATCGCAAATACAGAAGCACACAGGTCGCGTAAACCACCACCCAGACCGCCGTACTCTTTAGGTACCATTAAACCCATCAGCCCCGCTTCGGCCAAGGTACCCACATGCGGGCGATGGAACTCGGCACTGCGATCAACTTCAATCGCCTGCTCGGCTAATGAAGGCAGCACGCCTTCAACGATTTGCTGAATTTCACGCTCTTCCGCTGAAAGATCTTCAACATAATATTCACCAGTTAATTTTGTCACAGTCACTCTCCTGATTTTTTATTTAATACGTTTTTAAACAGCTGTTATGGCTTGCGCTAATCGCCAGGGGCGATTGCGAATTAAGTCGGTACCACGGGAAACTACTTTATCCTGTGCATTTAATGGGGTTAATGGTGCCAATGTAATCCCGGCACCCTGACCCGCCTGAGTTATTAAAGGATAAGTCAGATTGCCATCGAACTCACGCTCTTCCCATGGAGTCAGTACGGTAAAGTCCTTATGGAGCTTATTGGCAAAGCTGCAACCCAATTCAGAGGGCTGGGTAACGGCAATCATATTTAAGCGATTTTCTGCGGCGCGCTCAACCAGGCCAGTAACCAGCTCCCATTTTTCTTGTACAGAAAAGGGAACGGCAACCACTTCAACACTTTGCATGGCAATTAAGCGGAACATTTCCGGATAGATAGTATCTGCGCCGGTAGCCAAACCCAAGCGACCAAAGGCCACATCCACCGAGACCACCTCGTCACCGAGTGCCGACCAGGAAAGACGAGCCGACGGATGCAATTGTTTCTGGGTAGCAATAATGCCTTGCTTATTAATCGCCACGGTCGCGTGGAAGTGCTGGCCACCCTCTTCAATAATAATCGAGCACACAATAACGGCATCCGCAGCAATCGCTGTAAACTGCTCAACCACAGCCTGAGACTGGGCCACTTCTTCGGCTAGGTCTGGAGCACTACTATCGGCAACAAAAAACAGTTCGGGTAGCACAACAATCTCTGCACCCTGAGCAATAGCGGCTGTAGCCTGCTCTACGGCTTCGGCAATGGCCTCTGCGCCGGTATTGGCTAATTGAATCATAGCCGCGGTAGCCGACTCTGCACCGTTATAGGCAAGCTCTGGCTGAGTGGCGGGGTCTTCGCCAATAGGCTGGTAAAGATCCGGGCGACGACTGGCAAAGATATCGGTGCCATCCGCAGCCACTTTATTCAGGGCATCCGCCGGATTGATATCGGCAAAGATAATTTCTTCTTCGTTGCCCGCAATGGCTAGCACGGTACCGTCTGGAGCAACGATTTGACTATCACCAGCGCCGCATAAAAACGGCTTGGAGATGCCCGTCGCTTCACTGACCGGGTCCATTAAAAACTCCGGAATTAATGGGCCGACTTTATTCGCCGCTACCATAAAGACTTTATTTTCCGCTGCACGCACTGGCATATGTAAGCTGCCTTCATCCGGGGCAAAGGAGTTAACGCTATTACAAATAATTTGTGCACCGCGCAGGCTTAGCGAACGAGGCGGCTCATTAATAACGCCATCCATACAGGCGTATAGGCCAAGCTTACCTAGCGGGGTTTCAACAATGGGGCCCTCGGTTTGCGCGGGGCGCAGAAAATCATTTTCATGGCCAATATAAATTTGCTTATCGTTATCTGCCAGCAACTCGCCTTCCGGTGAGTAGAGCAAACTGGTACCCGTACAGGCACCATCTTCGCGCAAGATAGTGCAGTTAATCACCACATGGGCACCCACTTCTTTGACGCAATCAGCAATACTTTGTAACCAGGGGCTATCTAAACCGATCGACACCTTGTCACAGTGGGCCTGGTCTTCATACCAGGACAGGTGATTACAAAACTCAGGCAATACAATTAGATCGGGCTTACACTCAGCCGCCTTGCGGATCATGCGCAGGCAGGTTTGCAGGTTTTCATCGAGGTCGTGGCCAATATGGAACTGGGCAGCGGCAACGCGGATTGTTGAAGACTCACTCATGACAATAACTCAACCAAATAACGTAGTGATTAAAAGGGATAAACTGATACCAAACCGATGATAGAAATAGCAATATCGGAGGGCAAATGTTATAAACTAATAACATTATACCTTTTAATCGGGATAAGGTCATTAACAATGCCCTCAAAAGAAGCTGGCGACAAGCGCCAAGGCCCGAGATGACGGTGTTTTTGCGATAACTTAACAAATCTTAAACCACTAGCAAACGGCGAACCGTTAGGGTTACAAAAGAAGATCCAAACACCCTGCTGCCCCGTAGTTTATGAAACACAGCATAATTATTGCCCATTAACCGATAACAACAATCAAAGGCCCTTATGTCCACTGCCACTGCACCCGCATCCAACAATACCTTTCTGGGCTTTATTAGCCTTCAGGACGGCGTTAACACCGGTAATATGATTACCTTTTACTTCGCCTGCTTGCTGGGCATTATGCTGGCGGCTTTCACCCCCCAGTTACAGCCTTATATTCTGGATGAGTTCCTGAATATACCGGCCTCCGAACAGGGCATGATCAGTGGTAATTTGGCTTTTTATGGCGAAATCACCATTATCCTGACCACCGGCCTATGGGGCACCATGTCGGATAAATTTGGCCGCAGACCACTGATGGCAGGTAGTTACTTAATTGTCGCCCTGAGTATGTACCTCTACCCCCGCTCAGAAACCTATGCCGAACTCGTTTTTGCCCGCATTATCTTTAATGCCGGTATCGGTATGTATAGCTGCATTATCATTACCCTGATGGCTGACTATGTGCGGGATAATAGCCGCGGCAAGGCCACTGGCCTACTGGGCATGGGCAACGGCCTTGGCGCTATGATCAGTGTATTCCTGCTATTACAGCTCCCCGCCATCTTCCAGGAACAGGGCATGACGCCGATTGAAGCGGGTTACGCCACCTACCATGTCGCTGCCGTTATCGCATTATTCGCCGCTGTAGGTATGTGGTTTGGCCTGAAAAAAGTGGAAGTGGTGCACGAGGAAGGTGCCGAAACTGACAGCATGCTTAGGCTGGCGCAAAAAGGGCTAATCGCCGCTAAAGACCCCGGCGTAGCACTGGCTTACGGCGCATCATTTATCGCCCGAGGCAATGTAGCACTGGTGGGTACTTTCTTTACCCTCTGGCTAAAACAATACGGCATTATCGAACTGAATATGAACAGTGCCGAAGCTTTGGCTAAAGCCGGTATGGTGCTAGGTATCGCTCAGGGTATTGCACTACTTTCAGCGCCGGTCTTTGGCATTATGACTGACCGTATTAATCGCACCACCGCATTGATTATTACCTTAGTCGTTTCCGTTGCAGGCTATATGGGCACTTATTTTATTACCGACCCCTTTGCCAGTGGCATGTTAATTTGCGCGGCCTTAATTGGTATGGCTGAGGTGGGTTGTATTATTACCAGTGCGGTTTTGATTGCGCAGCAGACGCCGTTAAATATTCGCGGCTCGGTAATGGGCTTTTTCAACCTCTCTGGCGGCGTTGGTATTTTGGTTGGCGCTGTTGCGGGCGGTTGGTTATTTGATAACTGGTTGCCACAGGGGCCGTTTGTCTTTATTGGCGGTGTAGCGCTGCTGGTATTAATTTGGGCGATAGCTGTCAGGCATAAAATTGTGCCACTGAATCAGCAGGCCGATGCTGGCGCCGCTCATTAACCCTCATAACACGTCGCCCCGGTTGTAGGGTGGATTATAATCCACCAATTCCTACCCACTAGCGTTAACAACCGGTGGATTATAATCCACCCTACGAAAGTGCCAACGTGAAAATTGAGGCAAAAAAAATCCCGGCTAGTAGCCGGGATTTTTTTTGCGATCACTATTAGAACTCTTCTAACAAACGACCTTTGCCTTGGATTTTATCGTTAATGCCACAGGCCCGCAGTGCATGCCAAACAGTCGCAATATTGATAGGGATTAACGGCTTCTCTAACCAGTGCTCCAGCGTTGGGAACAAATCAACCGTTGATAAGTTAGTACCACACTGCAAGATTGCATCAACATCATCGCCATCAACTTCCTTTACCGCATCCATCACTTCTTTGATAGATGTTTCGGCAATCGCTGTAGCTGAAGGACGGTTTAAACCCTTAACGTGCTTAACGTTGTAGCCTATTTCAGTAAAGTACTGACGCACATTATCGTCACCTACCGGTGGATAAGGTGTGATAACCGAAATGGTTTTAGCACCAAAATTTTGCAGCGCTTCATGGCTGGCAGTCGCACCGGTGGTTAAACCAAAACCTTCTGGCAACTGGTCACGTACTGCTTTTTCAAATTCGATATTACCTTCAATACCGCCCCAGAAAGTTTCAGCTGACATACCCAGCATCAGGTGTGAGATTTTTGAGCTCATCACATTATCAATCGCTGGCGGCATTTCGGTACGCATTAATTCCAGAAAGCGTTCAAACACGGCATTTTCGGTATCACCGGTTGCGGCTTTTTCGTCGGCCCAGTTTTTTAGCTCAATCCAGAAACGCGAAGGGTGCCAGGTGACTCCGTCTAAACCAAATTTTTGTAAGTCGTATTCCACACCGGTGTTAGTTGATGGAATTAATACGCCGATTTGCGCACGGCGAGCTATTTGATAATTATCCATTGGGGATGCCTATATAATTAATAAACTTTCTAAAACAAAGTACGTAGGGTGGATTATAATCCACCGGTTTAACGGCTCCGGTTTTGGTGGATTGCAATCCACCCTACGAGCACGTTGTTAAATATCCATGCCTGCAAACAGGTCGCGCTTTACCACTAAATTCTTTAAGAAACGCCCGATAACCTTGCCAGTGGTTAACCACTCGACCTTGGCACCGTCTTTTTCATTGGCCAAAATATTATCGACTAACCACGGGGTGACGGTTTCTACTTTATCCGCGAGAATATTGAAGGTCTTTCTCACCTTCTGCCACTCTTCAGAGCTGGTATCGTATTCACCAATTAATAAATCAGTTAAGACCATGCCAGGGCTAACTGTACAGATTTTTACACCGCTATCGGCGGCATCTTTGGCCAGCGCCTTGTTCAAGTAATTGACCGCGCGCTTAGTCGCACCATAAATCGCCAAACCAGCCTGGGCCATACCATTGCTGCCAAAACCTTCCATATTCCAAATCTGACCATTACCTTGGGCTGCCATACCTTTCATAGCCACCTTATTGGCATAAATCAGGCCGGTCAGGTTGGTTGCGACAATACTCTCAATCTCGGCATTATCCGCCTCCCAAAAAGGCGCATTATCCAGCGTTCTACCGGCATTATTCACCCAGTGGTCAACTGTACCGAAATTGGCTACAGCGCAGTCCCACAGGGCTTGCAGGTCATCATAGGAGGCCACATCACAGGCGGTACCAGCTACGCGCTCAGCGCCATACTCCTTACCCAACTCTTCCACTGCCTCTTTGACTTGTTGGTCGTTTCGGGCGCTAACCACCACATTACAGCCGCGCTTAAGGAAGTTTTCAGCCATACCTCGGCCAATACCACGGGTACTACCAGTCACAACAACGGTTTTCATAAAGATGTGCTCCAAGGGATTATTCTTTATAGTGGCGGGAATAATTCTGACATAGATAATCTATTGTTATATCATTAGGCTTTGCCGTCAACTATATTCTTGCTGGAACAATACCATGAAACCTTACCCTACATTCCCAATTGGCTCCGTTGGTTACAATATGATGCTGATGCGCGGCACCTGGCACGACCATATTGAGCTATACAACCTTGATGGCACACCGCTAAATACCGATAGCGATCTGGGTGCAGGCACCCCCGGCCCCAGCCCCTTTGATAATCTGGCCTATATCGACTTTGATGGCTATAACCTAAAGCTGACCAATGTCCATATCCGCGGCCGCGAACTGGCCACCAAAACCTTTGCCGCCAAAATGGAAGATGGGCTACTGGTATTTGATGAGCTTGGCCCTGGTGCGTTTAATAATGTCGGCGTTTCCGGTGGTCCGGGTATCCTGACGTTTAACGCCCTGGAAATGGGCAAGCATACGGATGTTTATCTGGAGCCTGACTTTATCGCCCTGACCGGCAATGGCCAAAGAATTCGCCACACGGTACTGTACCGCGACAAAGTTGCTGTACGCACACTAACCGCCAGAGGCACTCGCTTATCCCCTACCTGCGATGTGCGCCATCCCACCGACCCACGCGGCCCCGATGGCCCGGTTCATGGTGAAGTGTTTGTTTCACCGATTTGGCAACATCTGGTTGATGACGAATAAAGACAATATTTTAAAATAGTAGAACACGAAAAAGAGGAAACAACATGTCAGACGATAAGAAGCCCAGTAATTGGCAGCAAGCCATCACCGGTGAGTGGCACGGCTACCCATCATTATTTGAAGCCGACGGCACCCACGTAGGCTACAACAAAGTAAGCCGCGCCAGTGAATTTAAAGATGGCCGTACCACCTACTGGATGGAAACCGACTTTGATGCCTTTGGTCCATTAATGACCCGCTTTGATTTAAACACCCGTTTTAACTTTGGTGTTATCGATTCAGATCAGGATCGTATTTACACCGGCCCTGACTTTATCGGTTCAGGTCGTCCCTTCGGCATGATGGTTGATTCTAACTACTATTCTCCTGGCTGGAATGTAGGCCTGCGCACAATGAACCACGTTGTGCCGGACCTGGGTATTCAGGTTTACTCTTCACAGTTATTTGAAGGGGATACCATGGTGGGTGTCTTTAACGGTATCTACTGTGTATCGCAGGATTACGCCACCAACCCTGACACACAAAAGCAGGTAGAAGACTTCCTGCTACAGGAAAAGAAACTGGGCCGTAAAGCCTATAACCTGCCGGTTAAAAACGAAGGTAAATTTACCGGTGAGTTTGAAGTGTATAACGACCAACAGGAATTAATTGGCCATAACAAGGTCACGATTCACCATAAGCCCATCAATCTGGTTCACTCTGAGCAGACCATTGAAATTGAAGGTGTGATTAATCGCAAATGGACCGCCATGCGTACACGTACCAACAATAGCCACCAGTTCCACGGCCCGGATATGTTTGGTAATGGCTTTAGCTATGGCCGTTACTTGTACTCAACCCGTCACTCTTATGCAGAGTCATTTAAGTTGTGGTCACGTGAAGCGGTTGTTGATAGCAACTACACACAGGTTTGTACCTGGCAGTTTCTGGAGTCACAAAAAGAGAAGTATATGACTCACGGTACATTGACCTGGGAAGAAGGCGATGAAGTATTAGGCGCCCAGTACGTGGAGTAATCACTGCGTACTTTACCAAAGCGGAAAGCAGGCATGGGCTTGCTTTCCGTTACTGATTAAAAGGGATAATAACATGTTAAAAACACGCTCTGTCTTATTGCTGACACTCCTGCTCAGCTTGTTTTCTTCTGCCCTTACGGCTGAAATGGAAACCGTCAAAACCAAAAACTTTGAGGGTGATAAATTTGTTTTCCCGAAAGATATTAAAGGCACGCCCTTAAGCCTATTATTTTTAGCCATGGGTAAAGATCAGGAAAACGGCACCCTACAGCAGCAACAGCAGATTGAATGGCACAAGGCATTAGCTGAAAAAGGCATATTGAATGAACAGGTAGCCGCCTACCACTTTCCAGTTATGGAAAGCCCACCCTTTTTTGTCAAAGGCATTATTAGAAGCGCCATGGCCGATGCCTATGAAGGCACCGCCGACCTTAGTCAGTCCGGCGTGCTTTATATTGATGATCTGGAAGAGTTTGCCAAAGAAGGTGGACTAACACTGGATGAGTTGCCCACGCTGGTTTTGCTTTCGGAAGACGGCAAGATAATCAAAGAATTTAAAGGCGTTTATTCTGAAGAATTAGCTACTGCCATTGCTGCGGCAATTAATGCTGAGCTTGCTCCCTCCGAGGAACAGGCGGCCGTGCCAAATACCCCTACCCCTTAAATTCCTCCACCCCCTGCACGGACCCAATCATCCGTAGGGTGGATTGCAATCCACCGGTCTGGTCGCTACGGGCAGGGCTTTGGTGGATTATAATCCACCCTACAATGTTTACGTAAACGGCTTATTACCTGGTCTGAGTATCGACTCCAGGCAGCAAAGTGCGGAGGCAGCCCCGTAGGGTGGATTATAATCCACCGATCTTGACGGCTACGGGCAGGGCTTTGGTGGATTATAATCCACCCTACAATGTTTACGTAAACGGCTTATTACCTGGTCTGAGTATCGACTCCAGGCAGCAAAGTGCGGAGGCAGCCCCGTAGGGTGGATTATAATCCACCGATCTTGACGGCTACGGGCAGGGCTTTGGTGGATTATAATCCACCCTACAATGTTTACGTAAACGGCTTATTATCTGGTCTGAGTATCGACTCCAGGCAGCAAAGTGCGGAGGCAGCCCCGTAGGGTGGATTATAATCCACCGATCTTGACGGCTACGGGCAGGGCTTTGGTGGATTATAATCCACCCTACGATTTTTAGGCCTTAGTTAAGGTATCGACTCCTGGCAGTAATGTGCGGAGGTAGGAACGATTAATTCAGTTTAATTTCTACGCTGGTTTTTTCGCCGGCAACTTCAACCACTGCCTTATCAAACTTCGGCGGCCCAGTCATACCCATTGGGGCGGAAAAACCAAAAGGCTCTTTCGGATAGCCAATAAAATTGGTATCTAATTCAAGGTCGCCATCCAGATCATGGAACAGGGAAATGGCATAACCATCCTCTGGTAAATTGTCTATAACAATCACAATATCATCAGTGCTCGTAATTTCCTGAGATACATCACGAAAAGTTTTTACATCTTCGTCCGTCGACAACCAACCATCCGGTGAATTTTGTAAAGAGACATGAATAATACCCTTGGCATTTTCAATATTGGTAATAGTAATTTCCAGCGTACTCTGGCCTGAAGGCGCGACTTCAGCTGCATCAGCTTCTTCCGTCATGGCATGAGTTGATAGTAGCAGCGCCGTCATGGCGATTAGTATTTTTTTCATTATTTAATCATCCTGTAAATTCGTTAAAGAGCCAGATCCAGTATTCGGGTTAAGTATTATAGTGCCTGAACATGTTTCCAATGTTAACATGCTAGCATCCAAAATCTAAAGAGCAGACATTGGAATTTAGCTGCCAAATTCACATAAAGGTTTATCTATGATTATTGTTGTCGCCAAAATACTGTTTGCCAATCAGGCTGATCGTGACCGGGCGGTAGAACTCTCCGCCCCTATCCAGCTAGCCACCAGAGAACAGGAACCCGGCTGCAACGCCTATTGCTTTGCCGCTGACCCCTGTGATCCGATGGCCATTCAGGTCTATGAGTCATGGCAGGATAGCGACTCACTGGTAGCCCATTTTGACCACCCTAACTATCTGGCTATGGTTGGGATGTTTACTGAAGTAGGCATTTTGGAGAGCATTAACCGGGCCTATCTGGCGGAGAGGGATGAGCCGGTTTACGGGCCGAATTTTGAAAAGAGAGAGGCATTTTTTAGTTAAGCCACGTAGGGTGGATTATAATCCACCAATATATTCTCCCAAGGTGGATTGTAATCCACCCTACTCTTTGCCGCGCCCTTCAGCATAAGCTCGGGCTTTTTTCTCTTCACCCAACTGGTACTTTAAGTCTGCGACTTTCTGCTCTAACAGTTTTTGCGTGCTGCGAGCCTTCTCCAGCTCCTGCCCGGCCTCCTCTAGTTTATGTTCAGCTTCAAAAGCGGTAGAAGAACGTGTATTTCTCCCCACCCAATAACCAATACATAAACCTGACAACAAAGCGATAACAAACGCGGGCCACATAACAACTCCAATTCATATTAATGGGCTGCCGCTGGCATTTGCCAGCGGCAATTAGCAGAAAACTGCTTACTTAAAAAATCTGCCTGCTCTGGCAATATCCTGCGGCTATTAACCAGCGCCAAATACTCAGCCGGGTTGGGGCGATAAGGCAGTGCATACAACTCTAAACGGGTTTCATGCAGTTTACGATTACCTTTATGCTGATTGCAACGCCGACAGGCTGCCACCACATTTTCCCACACATCGCGGCCGCCACGGGAACTGGGAATAATATGATCCCGGGTTAGCTCTTTAGCGCTAAAAAAATGGCCACAGTACATACACTGATTATTATCACGCTCAAACAGAGCACGGTTACTTAAAGGGGGTTTGTTTTTAACTCGGGCCAGTTTTTCACCACCACAAGCGATAATACTGGGTAACTCAATCACGGAGCGCTTGTCGGTTACACGGTTATAGCCGCCATGGATATTGAAAATAATATCGCCCATGCTCCAGCACACCAATTCGCGGGAGATCAGGCATACCGCTTCCTGCCAGTGCAGCCAATCAATGGGATGACCGGCTTTGTTCAATCGTAGTATTTGCACAAGCCTAACTCCTTTTTGTGATGATTAGCTTAAGCACCGATAAAGATGGCTTTCTACTATGACAAAAAAATGAAAGAGCTGTTTAATCTAACGACCTGTTTTTGTTACTCCGACATACGACGCTTTTGTTTAAGTATTTCTGATTGGCGTTTGACAATATGCTGGATCAATAATTCCTGATCATTGCTATTGACCTCGGCAAAATCCACCCTGACAAAACAGGTATTATCACCCTCCGCCTCGTCTATATTAAGCGGCATACACTCGACCACCTTAGCCATAGCCGCTATATGTAACTCCGAGGGATGCAGCATAATATCCAACTGCAATAACTGGCCTTTATCCAGCTTCTCTTCATTCGCAAACGCCATACCGCAAGCACTGACATTGACTTGCTTGAGTGAATAAGCAATTTTATGCATCAACTCAGAATCCACATCCATTTGAGCAATTACAAAATTCAGCTTTTTGTTAATCAGGTCAACCAGCTCAGCGGCAACCGGCGCCTGAATTTTACAAGCGTCTAATAGCGTTTGAATTCGATTATCAAAGTTAGCGGCAAAATCGAAAGTACCGCTATTGGCCTGTGTTTGTTCGGCAAACACTTTGGCTTCTTCACTGCCGATACAGCGATAGGAGACCCCCATGGAGTCATCAATTCTAAAATAACGGCGGCGCTCTTCTGTCATAATACTCTTCTACTAAAATATATCTGAGCGATCCAGATTAAAGGCCGGGCCACTATCTTGAGTCTCTAACTCAAGCGACTCGAAAAACTCAGGATCTTTTTCTTTTAAATTACGCAGCCCCTGCTTCATCGCATCACCGCCCAAACCTTGCTGAATCACAATTTCAACCCGACGATTTTTGGCTCGCCCTTCTGCGGTTTCATTACTGGCAAGGGGCTTGGTTTCTGCAAAACCACTGACCTGAACACGATTGGGGTTTAAAATACCCCCTTCAAAAATCGCATGGGCAACTGACACTGCTCGACTGGTGGACAGCTCCCAGTTTGAGCGAAAACGTGCGGTTTTAATCGGAATATCGTCGGTGTGCCCCTGAATAGAAATGGCCCCTTCTTTGGTGGACAGTACATCGCGCATTTCTTGTAACAAAGGTAAATAGTTACCGGCCAGTTCTGCCGAACCGGAGCCGAAAGAACCTTTCTCGCGAATTCTTACAATAATTTGTCGGCCCTGGGTTTCTACTTCTACTTCACCCTTGGAAATTTGGTCTTGCAGCGCTTCGGCTAATTCCCGGGCATCTTGCTGGGTTTCTTTAATCAGCTCTTCAATTTTCTCAATAACATCCTGCTCATCCACCGGCTCTTTTTTCTCTTCTTCGGCGTCGGGCACTCCCGCTTCCTGCCCATCGATACCCGCGGCCACATCGTACTCTTCAGAGGCATTTACCTCCAAAGACAGCTCGGTTAAATCATCGGTATGTTGATAAATTTGATTAATCGGCGTGGGGTCAGGACGACCCGGACTGAATTCCTGGGCAATAATACTGGTACCCTTGGGAGGATCTTTAACGTCGAGTTTATTTTGCACACCAAAGGCCTGCGCCATAGAACCGGCCAAGCGCTTAAACTTCATTGCATCCATTTCTGAAAACGATAGCAACAATACGAAAAAGCACATTAGCAGCGACATCAAATCGGCAAAGGTACCCATCCACCCCGGGGCACCCGGTGGTGGACATTCGGGGCAATTAGCTTCTTCGTCACTCATAGAAGTTGATACCGCACACTACAGCCAGAGATTTATTCATCAGCCTTTGCCCGCTGACTTTCTGGCAAATAGTTACGCAGCATGGAATCAATCACTCTGGGGTTCTGACCACCCTGAATCGCCAAGAGCGCATCAATAATCAGGCTTTTACTCATATCTTCTTCGCCGCGACGCAGCGATAGCTTGTCAGAAATAGGAATAGCCACCATATTGGCCAGCATTGCACCGTACAGTGTGGTCAACAGCGCGACCGCCATAGCGGGCCCGATCGACTTGGGGTCATCCATATTAGACAGCATGGCCACCAGACCAACCAGCGTTCCGATCATGCCCATCGCCGGGCTTACATCACCCAGTGCAGAGAAAATATCGGCACCTTGGGTATGCCGCTCAACCGCTTTATCTTTATCTTTGGATAGCAGGGTTTTGACCACTTCAGGGTCATGGCCATCCACCAGCAGCTGAATCCCTCCCTGTAAGAAGTCACTACTCAGTTCTTTACCCTCCAGAGCAAGCAAGCCGCCTTTGCGTGCCTCGTCAGCGAGCCCGACAATTTCGTCAATCATTTCACCGGGGTCGTCCACTTTGAACATAAAGGCTTTAGCCGCCACTTTACCAGCCCCCAAAAACTGGCCCAGGCCAAATTTCGACATCACCACAAAAATACTACCAACAATAACAATCAGTACCGATGGAATATCGACAAACATGCCAACACCACCACTAAGCACCATGGCTGTAATGATAATGGCCATGGCACCGATCATGCCTATAAGGGTTGCTAAATCCACTGCCGGACTCCCGTTTATTGCTAACTATACCTAAGGCTTATTCAGCACTGCCTGCTGAGAAACCCCCTACTTTTCCAATACTTACAGTCTAGTCCTAATCTTCCGCGAGTACAGCCGAGAAGCGCCTTAAGGCGAGAAATATTCACTGAGGGTAAAGATAATTGCTTAGTAGAATAGCGGCCTTTGCAGGGCAGACTTTAGCCCTGACTTTAACCCATGGCGCCCGCAGGGATTGCCCCAAATCACCCCCTCAGTTAAAGTGGCCCCGTTTTCAACAAGCCTAACACCACCGCAAGCAGGAGCCGAACCATGGCTAAAGCCAAAAAAAGCGTCGATTTTGAAGAAGCCCTGGACCAATTAGAAGAGCTGGTCGAGGATATGGAAAACGGCGATTTAACCCTTGAAGAGTCACTAAAGGCCTTTGAACAAGGCATTAAGCTAACCCGCGAGTGCCAAACCGCCCTGTCCCAGGCGGAGCAAAAGGTGCAGATGCTGGTGGAAGAAAACGGCAAACTGAAAGCGGTGGAACTGGACGAAGACTTTGCCGAGGACGACGATTAACAATGAGTGAGTCTTTCCCGGCCTTTTTACAGCAGGCCAAGCAACGGGCCGATAAAGCACTGAGTCTCTATTTGGGCGACTTTAATTCGACCTACACCTCAGCCGACAGCAGCGATTATCTCGCTCGGCTTCAGCAGGCCATGCACTATAGCCTGGTCAATGGTGGCAAACGGGTTAGACCTGTACTGGTTTATGCCGCAGCCAACGCGATCGACCCCGGCGCCATTTCAGCCAGCAATGCCGATAAAGTTGCCTGCGCCGTTGAAATGATCCATGCCTACTCCCTGATTCACGACGATTTGCCCGCCATGGACGACGACGACCTGCGCCGCGGCCAGCCTACCTGCCATAAAGCCTTTGATGAGGCCACCGCCATTCTGGCCGGGGACGCCTTACAAAGCAGGGCTTTTGAATTACTGACCGAGCTGGAAGAGTGCCCCGCAACCACGCAATTAGAGCTACTTAAAATACTGACCGCAGCCTCTGGCCAACAGGGCATGGTGGGCGGACAGGCCATTGACCTTAATGCCGTTGACCAAAGCATCGATTTACAACATTTGGAAACCATTCACCGCTTAAAAACCGGCGCCCTGATTCGCGCGGCCGTGGCTATGGGAGCCACCCTGGCCAAGGCAAGCCCCCAGCAATTACAGGCCCTGGACCAATATGCACAGGCAATTGGATTGGCCTTTCAGGTACAGGACGATATTCTCGATATTGAGAGCGATACAGCGACATTAGGCAAAACTCAGGGGGCCGACGAGGCACTGAATAAGCCCACCTACCCCGCCTTACTGGGGCTGGATGGCGCCAAAGACAAGGCTCAGCAATTGCATCAGCAGGCGCTGGACGCTCTGGCGGAGCTGGGTGAGAACGCGGGGACCCTAAGGGACCTCTCCAGCTATATTATTTCTCGAACCCACTAGAAACCAGCCGATTCACCCTCCCATGGTTTTTTGAGTTACAATCCGCCCTCTGCACATTGCACCGTCATCTTACAAGGCATAACCACAGACTTTATGTTCACTGAAATCCCTCGCTCACGTCCCAGCACCCCATTGCTGGACGGTATTGACCAGACCGCTGATCTTCGGCAGTTGGACGATGTCCAACTACCCCAGCTGGCTAATGAGCTACGTGAATATCTGCTCTACTGCGTCGGGCAAAGCGGCGGGCATTTTGGGGCTGGCCTGGGTGTTGTCGAATTGACGGTGGCACTGCACTATTTATATAACACCCCGGACGACCGTATTGTCTGGGATGTAGGCCACCAAACCTATCCCCATAAAATCCTTACCGGTCGCCGTGAGCAAATGCATGGTATCCGCACACAGGATGGCTTGGCGGGCTTTCCAAAGCGCAGTGAGAGTGAATACGACACCTTTGGTGTGGGCCACTCAAGTACCAGCATCAGTGCCGCCTTAGGGATGGCTCTTGCCGCCAGACAACAGGGTATTGATCGTAAAACCGTTGCGGTTATTGGCGATGGCGCGATGACAGCGGGCATGGCTTTTGAAGCACTGACCCACTCAGCCCATGTTGAGGCGGATATGCTGGTTATCCTCAACGACAATCAAATGTCGATTTCACACAACTCCGGCGGACTCAATACCTACTTCTCAAAAATTTGGGCGAGTAAGGCCTATACCAACCTCCGTGCCGGTAGTAAAAGTGTACTCTCTAAAATTCCACAGGCCTGGGGCGTCGCGCGTCGCATAGAAGAATCAATGAAAGGCTTTGTGGCACCCGGCGTAATTTTTGAGGAACTGGGCTTTAATTATATCGGCCCCATTGATGGCCATGACTTGCCCACTCTGATTAGCACTATCCGCAATATGCGCGAACTACCTGGCCCACAACTGCTGCATATTATGACGCAAAAAGGGAAAGGCTTTGCCCCGGCAGAAAAAGACCCTGTGGGTTATCACGCAATTAATAAAATTGAAGTTAAGCCCAGCGTTGCGCCGGCTCAACCCGCCACCGGGAAAAAACCCAAATATCAAAAAGTGTTTGGTGATTGGCTTTGCGATACTGCTAAAGAAGATAAGCTATTAATTGGAATCACCCCTGCCATGGGTGAAGGCTCCGGCATGATCGAGTTTTCGGAACAGTTTCCGGACCGCTACCATGATGTAGCCATTGCTGAACAGCATGCTGTCACTTTAGCGGCCGGTATGGCCTGCGATGGTTTAAAACCAGTGGTCGCCATTTACTCCACCTTTTTACAGCGCGCCTATGACCAACTGATTCATGATGTGGCGCTACAAAATTTAGATGTTTTATTCGGTATTGATAGAGCAGGCCTGGTCGGCGAAGACGGCCCTACCCACGCCGGCAGTTTTGATCTGAGCTTTTTACGCTGTATTCCCAATATGCTGGTAATGGCACCTTCCGACGAAAATGAAACACGCCAACTACTGTATACCGGTTTTAAATTTAAAGGGCCTGCCGCTGTTCGCTACCCTAGAGGTACCGGACCTGGTGCCGTTATCGAACAAGCAATGACGGAACTGGAGATCGGCAAAGGCATTATTCGCCGCCAAGGTAAAAGCGTTGCCATTTTAAACTTTGGTACGCTATTAGCAGACGCCATGCCCGCAGCGGAAACGCTCAATGCCACCGTGGCCGATATGCGCTTTGTTAAACCGCTAGACCAGCAAATGATTCTTGACCTGGCCAGCAGTCACGACCTGATTGTTACGCTGGAAGAAAATGCCATTGCTGGCGGCGCCGGTGCCGGTGTTAGCGAATACCTTAGCAGCCAGGGTATTGATATACCGGTGTTGCATTTAGGTTTGCCCGACACTTTTATCGACCACGGCAAACACCAGGATTTATTAGCCGCCTGCGGCTTAAATACCAGCGGCATACTGCATAGCATTGAACAACGCCTGGAGATTCTTAACCAATCTGTTAGCGCACGAGAATCCAAACGTCTTTAACTTTCTGCTTAGCGAAAAGCTATAACGACAATGCCCTACCGCCTTAAACCACTATTATTACTCACTCTGCTTTTTAGCCAGCAGGCATTAAGCTGCGAGTGTTTATGGCAAGGCTCTTTTTCCAAGGCTTATAAAAAGGCAGACCTAATTGTCAGCGGCAGTATTATCGCCAGCAAAGGGAACTCCGCTGATTTTTACATTGACCGCACCCACCTTGACCGCGGCATCGGCTTTACCGAATTTAACTCAACCATCCGCGTTTGGGGCGATAACGGCCAACTGTGCCGCCCTAAAATTAAAGACTTCCCCGTTGGTACGCAATGGGTATTAAGCCTTAACAAAATCACCGGCGATATTCCTTCCGATGGCTTTAACCCCGACACCCCTAATATCAGTTACGGCCGTGTTAATGATTATTATTTGTCGAAGTGCGGGGCTAACTGGTTAAAGCTTGAAGAAGGCTTGGTGACGGGAAATTTGGTTAAGGGGCGCCGGTGGGAGTGGGAAAATAAAACGATGAACCCTGTTTTGTTGGCATTGATTGATGCTTATATTAAAGAGATTATTCCTGAAGAGGCTTTGGTTGAGGCGGCCAAGCCTTTGACAGAGACGAAGAAACTAATGGAAGAGACTAAGCGGTTTTTGCGGGAGCAGTAAAATAATTAGACGACTCACCCACTGAAGCCTGAGGCTTGAGCAAGCATCAGTATTTGCCACCCATAACATAATCTCCACAATAACTACGATAATATTCCAGTATTGATTCGACCCGGCATATAAAAAAGCACTCTGCTATATTTAGAATTTACTGATAACGCGCCAACCCCACCAATTCATCCAGCATCAATAACGACAAGCCCCAAATTCGCCTGTCGTTGTAAAAATAGCAGGGTAAATCCCGCGTCATATTATCTCGCTGCCACTGCATACGCTCTCGGTTATCAGGGTCCGCCAGAAAAGCCAAAGGCACCCAAATAACTTCAGCCACTTCGTGATTCGGGTTTAACTCCGGCACCTGCTCAATGGTAAATAAATAAGGCGTTACCACCATACGGTGATGGCCGCGAAACGGCGGAGTAGCAATATCGGAGAGCCGGCCCAAGACTTGAGTATGTTGGTCGGTATCCAGGCCAATCTCTTCCCAGGTTTCTCGGCGCGCAGTATGCAAATTATTGCTATCGGCCTGCTCACCACGGCCACCGGGGAAAGCCATATGCCCGGACCAGGGGTCACCCTCTCTATCAGCCCGTTTAATCATCAGGGTCTCAAGCCCGCTATCAGTTTGGCGAAGTATCAAGGCCACGGCAGAACGCTTTACCCAACGGCGGTACCACTTTTTCCGCGGTTTAAACGGCGCTAACTGCTGTCGCGCCTGCTGCAATGTTGTTATTACCACTTAGCCTTTCCTCGTCACTATTTGCTACGCATATAGTGTAAGATGCGCGCCCATGAATACAGACACGATTATACACTTCAAACAGGTTTGGGCAGCTTATCGCACGGACCCGGTTTTACAGGATATTGACTGGCACTGGCAGCAGGGCCAGCAATGGGCAATTTTAGGCGGCAATGGCGCAGGTAAAAGTGCGATAGCGCAGTTGATTACCGATCAACTGAGGCCACAGCGGGGCAGCATTGAGCGGCAGGCCGGTCTCGACCCTGACAAGGATATTCTGCACCTGAGCTTTGAGCTGCAGCGCAAGCTGATTGACCACGATATTCGCTATGACGATAGCGAAGACCGGGATGATGCCTTTGATGTAGGCACTACCGTTGCTCAAATTGTGCTGCAAAAAAATCAGCCCAATGAGGCCTTCCACGCCATAGCCAAGCAGTGCCATATAGATCATATTCTTGATCGCGGTATTCGCTTTGTCTCCACCGGTGAAAGCCGTAAAGCCCTGTTAGCCAGAGCCCTATTTAATCAGCCCAGACTGCTGATTCTGGATAACCCCTATGAAGGTCTCGACAAGCAATCGCAAGCTGAGCTAAAAACCTTAATTGACCAGCTACTGCGCTCTTCGCTAAAAGTTCTACTGCTTATTAAACAGACCGATGAAATCCCTGACAGTATTGATCATATTTTGTGGCTAGAGCACGGTGAGATTCAAGCCTGCGGTGAGCACGATGATGTGCTGGCCAAAACCGAGATGCAGCAGGAAACCATTGCTATCGGTGATTTACCCCCCGCCATTGAGCGCAACTATTCGATCAACAAAGAGCAGCCTCTGCTGGATTTACAGCATGTGAATGTTAGCTATAACGACCAAGCCATTTTAACGGATATCAATTGGCGTCTGGATTGGGGGCAGCACTGTGCGGTCGCCGGGCCCAATGGGGCGGGCAAATCGACGCTACTCAGTTTATTAAGCGGCGATAACCACAAAGCCTATGGCCAACATATCAGCCTGTTTGGCAATACCCGTGGTAGCGGCGAAAGTGTTCAGGAGCTAAAGCAAAAATTTGGCATCGTTAATACCCAGTTGCAACTTAATCATGTTGGCCGTACCCGCGTTGCCGAGGTTATCGCCTCAGGTCTTTATGACAGTGTTGGGCTCTACCAGCAATGCACCGGCAAAGACCGCAAAATTGCTCTGGACTGGTTAAAGGTGATGGGGCTGGAAGATATAGCCACTCAATTCTTTAACCGGCTATCTTTTGGCCAGCAGCGTTTAGCGATGCTTGCACGAGCCATGGTGAAGTCACCGCTGGTTTTGATTTTAGATGAACCCTGCATTGGGCTGGACAAGCCGCACCGGGAATTAATTTTGGCTCTGATCGATAAAATCGCCGAGCGCGGTGATTGCCATATTCTTTATGTCAGCCATAGCGCCAATGAAATGCCCAGCTGCATAAACCAGCAACTGGAGCTTGTCCCGCACCCTGAAGGGGGTTACACAAGCGCCGTAAGTAAGCGCTAACAATCAGTAATAATTAGCGTGAAAGCCTTTAAATCGTGGTAATTTTCCACAATACGGTCAGCTTAAGAAGCTGCTGACTTTAAAAATCGCACTTATTTGTATATTCTATTCTGGAATTTAAAAACGGTTGTTTAGATGTATTAGGATTATACAAAAGCAGTTGCGATGACCCAATGACTGGGCCATCTAAATTTAACTGGCTTATCTCGAGAACAAACCTGCATGGGTTTCTCCAGATCGAGATAGCATGCCATCCAGGTTTCACCCCTTCTTAGGCCTCTATTTTAGAGGCCTTTTTTTTGCCCTAAAAGCGACCCATTGCCACTTGGATTTGCTGCACCTGTTTTATCCGCTCTGAGATACGCGTATTGGTTAAGGGCGGGTTGCTATTAATCGCCAGGGCAAACTTCAGCTGTTGCAGCGCCTGCCCGGTTGCACCGTTCAGTACAAAGTATTCGGCTCTGGCCTGATGGACCCGTAAAATATTGCCCGCCTTGCCCTGGCTTTCAGCTAACAAAAACCAGACATTAGGGTCTCTTGGGCGCTCGGTGGCAAGTACCTCTAATACCTCTGCCGCTTTAGGGTGCTCCCCCCATTCAATATAAGCGTCGGCCAGGGCCATGGAAATCGCATAATTACCGGGCACCAAAGCCATGCCCCGGTTCAGTAATTCAAGAGCTTTATCGTGCTGGCCAGATGCCACCAATAACTCGGCCTCGGCTAAACCGTAGGTCATATTAGAAGGTGAGAACTCGCGCAAAGGCGCCAATAACTCTTTGGCCTCTTTGTATTGCCCACCACGAATAAGCGCCAATACCAAACCATACTGATGTGGCTCAGCATTGCGCCCGCCTTTAGCCAGCTTATCCCGAAACTGGGCAATCGCCTCTTCATCATCTTTGATATAACTAAGCGCCACTCGTGAGCGCATTAATTGATATTCAAGATTTTCCGGGTAAACCTGGCGGGGGTATTCACGTGAGCGGTTGCGCGCATCACTAATCCGGCGGTCTGTTAAGGGGTGAGTCAGTAAAAACTCCGGAGGACGCGCATAACCTCTGGACTCAGCCTGCATAATTTTAAACATCTCTTCCGCACCTTGCGGGTTCATCTGGGCACGTACCATATTCTTCATGCCGATACGGTCAGCTTCTTGTTCATGCAAGCGGCTATAACGCAGCTTGCTTTGCATGCCCGCCGCTGAGCCCGCTGCCATCGCAGCCATCCCTTCAGCGCCCCCTTCGGTAACGGCCAATAACACACCGGCTAATAAACCGGCCATCATGGCGGTTGAGGCTTTCTTTTGCGCTTCGATACCACGGGCAAAATGACGCTGGCTAACGTGGGCCAATTCGTGGGTCAGTACTGAGGCAAACTGTGCTTCCGATTCCGCTTTATCCATTAAACCGGTATTGACCCCGACCACACCACCGGGCACGGCAAAGGCATTGATACTGCGCTGGTCGACTAAAATCAGCTCCAGCCGTCGGTCTTTCAGTTCACTGGTGGCTGCCAATCGATAGATCAGGTCTTCAACATAGGTTTGAATCAAAGGGTCTGCCATGGTGGGCGCCTGACGGCGAAATGACATTAGCCAGGCCCGGCCTAAAAAGTACTCCTGACCAATAGTAGTGGCATAGCTCTCGCCAAATTCCGGCAGTTCACTGCTCTGGGCCAAGGATGCCGATGAGGCAGACAGGCAGAAGAAGGCAAATAATAACGACCGGAGAAAATATTTAGTCAATGTGATGGTCCTTGATAAAGGGGCAAGCGAGAAAACTATTAGACCCCAACTGATAATAAAAAACACTAAAATAAATTTTTAAACCACCTGATAACTCCGGGCAAACTGGCATCACAGCTATCACGCTGAGTAGGCGCGGTACCCTGTAAAAAAGGCATATAGCGCGAGCCTTCACAGACCTCTCGGCTTAACAGCCCGGTCTCTTCGTTAACCCAATGGTAGGCAATACCAGGAGGCACGGAAAAATCCAGCGGCCGATGGCTGGCTCTGGCAATAAACTCTCGCCATACCGTTAAGGCTCCAGCACTGCCGGTTAAGCCAGCACTTTTATTATCATCCCTGCCCATCCAAACCACCGCGAGATAATCTCCCGCAAAACCGGCAAACCAGGAATCACGCAGATCATTGGTGGTGCCGGTTTTACCGGCGACGCGGTAGGCGCGGGGCAAACTCTGGTAAACCAATTTACCGGTGCCCTCTTCAACAACCTCAACCATGGCGTAATGCAATAAATGCATCACCGGTTTTGCTATCACCTGCTGCTGCACAACGGGATAGCGCGCCACAGCCTTGCCGTTATTGTCAGCAATATCAACAATAGATCGCAGAGGACTGTAGACCCCCGTAGAGGCAATAGTTTGATACATACTGGCAACTTCCAGCGGCGATAAAGCCACCGCCCCCAACAACATAGACGGTAGCGGCGCCACCGAACGCTTGACCCCAAGGTTTGCCACCACATCAATCACCTCGGCCAAACCAACGTCCATACCCAGACGAGCCGTAGCCTGATTATAAGATTTCGCCAAAGCGCGATGTAACAATACCTGGCCATGGCTTTTCCGATCAAAGTTGCGGGGCTGCCAAAGAGAACCGTCTCGCCCTTTAACCTCTACCGGGCCATCACTGATCGAGGTAGCCAGGGTATAACGCTTGGGCTGCTGCAAGGCCGCCAGATAGACGGCCGGTTTTATCAGCGAGCCGATAGGCCGTACTGCATCCAGCGCGCGGTTAAAACCGGCATAACGCATTTGACGCCCACCGACCACAGCCACTACATCGCCATTATTCACATCGGTAACCACCATAGCCGCCTGCTGTTCAGCCGCTTTATCTTTCAGCATGGAGGCCAGGCTTAACTCCGCATGGCGCTGTACGATCGGGTCAAACGCGGTAAATATTTTCATTCCCTTAGTTTGCAGGCTTTGCTTGCTATAGTCCCTGCGCAGTTGCCGACGTACCAGATCCAGATAAGCGGGGTAAACATTAGCCAATGCGTTAGCCTTGGCCAGCCCCAAAGGCTGGCCGGCAAACTGCTGTTGCTGCTGCGGTGATATCAACTGATGTTTTGCCATCACCTGTAACACGGTATTGCGACGTTCTGTGGCCCGCTCGGGGTTGCGCCATGGGTCATAGTAGGAAGGGCCTTTCACCATACCGACCAGCAAGGCTATTTGACTGGCATCCAACTCGGCTAAAGGCCGATTAAAATAATGCCGACTGGCCAGAGCAAAGCCATGGATAGCACGGGGGCCTTCCTGGCCGAGATAGACTTCATTCAGGTAGGACTGCAATATCTCATCTTTACTAAAGTGCAGCTCGACTAACAGGGACATAATGGCTTCAACCCCTTTACGCCATAAACGCCGGTCGGAAGATAGAAACACATTTTTTACCAACTGCTGGGTGATGGTACTGCCACCCTGTAGCGTACGACCCGCCTTTATATTGGTCAGCATAGCCCGGGCAATGGCACGAGGTGATAAACCGAGATGCTGATAAAAGTCACGGTCCTCAATCAACAATAAAATATCTCGCAAGCTTTGCGGTACTTGCTCCAGTTTGACCAAGAGCCGGTCTTCACGGTGACTGGAGTAGATGCTGCCAATTTCCATGGGTTCCAACTGGACACGACTTAATGCACTACCGCCAATACGCTCTAACTGGACCACGGTGTTATTGTTAAAGCGCACGGAGAAACGCAGCGGCTTAACAGTATAGTCCGGCGATTGAAAACCCCGGCTGTAAATCCAGAATTGATCACCTTCACGCCTAACACTGCCGGGCTGGCGGTCATCCCCTGCTTGATAGCCCAACTGTTTCAGCTCTCTATGCAGGTCATCAGCTGCTAATAATTTTTGCGGATAGAGGGATAAGGCACGGGCATAGACTCTGGCCGGTAATTGCCACTGACGCTCATGGAGGCTATAACGCACTTTGGCATCAAGGTAGATCAACGCCCCCATCAGCAATACTGCCAGGGCCAAACACATCTTCCACCAGGGGAAAGCAGGAGACGGCTTTTTCTTCTTTTTGGCCAAAATGGATTACTCGGATAAAGGGAGGCTAATAATATATCAAGCCAAGCTACCCTGTGTGAACCAATCTGCGAAATAGAACATTGCATTCGCATGAGCAAAGCGGATAATAGGCGACCAAAATTTAGCCTATATCATCAGGCTTTAGCCAGCGCTATCAGCGCGGCCCAGTTGGGGAAGTATAATAATGACAGCAGAAGAGCGCATTCACCTCTTACAATCCATGCCTTTTTTTGGCGCGATTAATGATGCCAGCGTAGCATTGATTCTGGGCCAATCCAAAACCCTGAAAGTAAAGGCGGGGGATTATTTCTTTCATCAGGGCGAGAAAGGCGACTCACTGTTTTTGATCGAACAGGGTAGCACGGTTATTTTTAAACAGTATGATGATAAGGAATATATTCTGCGCTATGCCAACGATGGCGACTGCTTTGGTGAACTGGCACTGATTGATTTTACGCCCCGCAGCGCCTCGGTTAGAGCAGAGACCGATTGCACTGCAATAAAGATACCCTCTTCCGCTCTGCTCAGTCTATTTCAGCAAGACAGCGAACAGTTTTTAATTATTCAAATGAATATTGGCCGGGAAGTCAGCCGTCGCCTGCGCGCCGCTGATGACCGCTGGTTTCAACTACAAATTGCCAGTAGCGATACGCTGTCTTCTTAAACCCTGCTACTCCGCACTGGATAAGACGACAGTCACCAATTTGGCTTCATTGTCGGTGCCGGTTTTCACCAGCAAATTATGGAATTGATCTCGAAGAATTTCACGAGGCTGGCTATTTTCATCAGCCACGTCGTCAATAGACTTTCCCTGCACCAAACCCAGACAAAGCACGGACTCGGCTTCGGTAAACTGGAATTGCTGTATCACTGCTGCTGGCAAGACTTTCAATCCTGCACTGGCTTCATAAATCGAAGTCACTTTACCGCTCCTTGGCCAATCGCTAGAAGGCCCACCTATTGATCTTAAAACTTTTATTCAGTTGTATTGGTTTGTTAACCGTAATTCTAGCGGCAAGACTTAGAATTACATCATGGTTTTCATGGTAATAGTTGTCAAAATACCCACAAAAGTTGGCATCCATAAAAAAACGCCATAACAAGATGTCATTTAAATGACTAAAAGAAAGGTAAGTATTATAAGTAAGCTATTGAGCGGCCTTATTTTCCTGCAATTCCTCGGACCACTGGAAAATATTTAGCTCAATAAAAATAAAGGCCACCAGCCATAAAAAGGCATCCCAGAAATCCAGAAAGTCACCATCAAAGCCCCAGTAAACGGCCGCAGCAAATAAGATTGAATAGAGCACAACCTTGAGCCACTTGCTTAGCGTTCTGACCATCCCTTGCAGCCCGCCCTTTAATTGCAGCAATACATCGATCTCTAACACAATAACCACTAACACCCAGGCCGAGGCATTTATCACATCAGCCCAGGCCAGGCGCTGTGCATTTTCCATGGGACCCTGTGTACTAATTAAATCGAGCGTGTTGACCCGAAATAATTCCTGACCATTAAGCAGCACACAGCTGGCAGCATCAATATCCAGGTAATCATCCAATGAGACGATATAGGCAAAACCACTATTGACCAGGCTGCAGGCATCGGCCACCTGATAAGGGGAGATATTTAACATCAGCAGCAGCTTTACAACATAGCCGTACAAAGCATAAAGAATCAACAGATAGCATAAAGACCGAATGCCATGCAGAGACCACTTTACCCAGCCGCGAATCTTTTCATCATCGAGAACAAAGGTTTCCAACTCAAATAAAAGCAGCAATAAAACCCAGGCCGAGGTATCAACCGTGGCGGAAAAAGCTTCTACCAATTCGCCAAAAGAAACACCGTCTTTAAAGGTATGTGCGCTGGCCAGATAATCTTCCTGAAAGAACAGTACAATATTATAACTAAGCAATAGATAAACGGTGTACTTAAAAAACTGAAACAGCAGAAAACCGCCGGAGTGTCCCGATGAAGGGGGCAAAGACTCTGCACTGCTTGAACTACTGGTCATCGAAACGCACTCCGGCTTTATTTTTTATTAGTCTTCAAAGTTGATACCGGGAATCGCAGCCGCGGTTTCATCCAGGCTCTTTAATGCCTTTTCAATAAGCTCATCAATTTGCTCTTTTGTAATAATCAATGGTGGCGAAATAATCATCGTATCACCTACCGCGCGCATAACCAGCCCATTGCGAATACAAGCGTCACGGCAGACGCCACCTACGGTTCCTTCTTTCGGGAAAAATTCGCGTTTGTCTTTGTCTTTAACAATCTCAATAGCGCCGACTAAACCAACACCTCTGGCCTCACCAACCAGCGGGTGATTTTCCAATTCACGCCAACGCTTTTGCAAATAGGGTCCGGTATCTTTTTCTACCGTCTCAATAATATGTTCATCACGCAGTATCTGCAGATTTTTTAGCGCAACCGCAGCGGCTGCCGGATGGCCGGAATAGGTATAACCGTGGGCAAACTCACCGCACTTATCGGTGAGTACATCGGCTACACGGTCGCTAACCATCACCCCGCCGATGGGTAAATACCCGGAGGACAAACCTTTTGCAATTGGCATAAAGTCAGGCTTGATACCAAAGTAATCAGAACCGAACCATTTACCGGTACGGCCAAAACCACAAATCACTTCGTCGGCAATTAATAAGATGCCGTACTTATCACAGATACGGCCAATTTCCGGCCAGTAAGAATCGGGAGGAATAATAACACCGCCAGCACCTTGTAAAGGCTCGGCAATAAACGCGCCGATGCGGTCCAGCCCCATATCGAGGATGGTGGCCTCTAATTGCTGCGCGACGTTTAAACCAAACTCTTCCGGGTCTTGATCGCCGCCTTCAGCATACCAATAGGGCTGGTCAATATGCACAATACCAGGAATGGGTAAGCCGCCCTGCTCATGCATAAACTTCATACCGCCCAAGCTGGCACCGGCCATGGTGGAACCATGATAGGCATTTTTACGGCTGATAATCACAGACTTTTGTGGCTCACCTAATAAATCCCAGTAACGACGAACCATTCTTATCACGGTGTCGTTACTCTCCGAACCGGAGCCAGTGAAAAATACCCGGTTGATATGGTCTGGGGCCAGCTCAGCCAAAATCTCAGCCAGGCCGATAGCTGGTGGCGTCGTACATTGGAAAAAACTATTGTAATAAGGCAGCTCTAACATTTGTTCATAGGCAACTTCTGCCAATTCTTTGCGGCCATAGCCAACATTGACACACCATAGACCCGCCATACCGTCGAGTAGCTTATTGCCTTCCGAATCCCAAATATAAACACCGTCAGCACGAGTAATAACGCGAGTACCCTGCTCATTCAACTCCTTGCTGTCGGTAAACGGGTGCAAGTGGTGTTTACGGTCGATGGCTTGTAGTTCGCTTGTATCCAGATTGTGTGGTTTATTCATAATCTTAACTCTTTATTACTTAAACATTTAACAGTAAAAACTCTCGTTCCCATGAACTAATAACACGGAAAAATGTTTCATACTCTTTGGTTTTTACTGAGCTATACGCCTGAACAAAACGATGCCCCAAAATATCTTTGAGCGGCTCGCATTCATTCAGTTTGATTAAAGCCTGTTCCAGGCTGCGGGGTAATTCAAAAGGCAGATCATAAGCGCTGCCTTCAAGCATCTCTGTTGGCTTAAGTTTTTCCTTCATACCCAGATAACCACACGCCAAAGACAAAGCAATGGCCAAATAAGGGTTGGAATCTGCGCCCGCAAAACGATTTTCAATACGGGTAGCGGCGGCAGTGGAATGGGGTACACGTAAACCTACCGTGCGATTATCCATTCCCCATTGCACATTAATGGGGGCCGATTCATCGCGCATAATACGGCGATAGGAATTAACGTTAGGGGCAAAAAATACCATCGAGGCGGGTACATATTTTTGCAGGCCTGCTATATAGCTCATAAAGGCATCGGTATGGCTACCGTCATCCTGACTAAAAATATTTTTACCACTGGCCTGATCAATTAAGCTCTGGTGAATATGCATAGAACTGCCGGGCTCACCATCCATAGGCTTGGCCATAAAGGTGACATAGACATCATGGCGCGCCGCCACTTCGCGCATGGTGCGTTTATATAAAAACACCTGATCCGCCAGGCTGAGTGGGTCGCCGTGTAAGAAATTAACTTCCATCTGCGCAGCACCGGACTCATGGATCAAGGTATCCACATCCAAGCCCATGGCGTCACAGTAGTCATACATATCTTCAAATAGTGGATCGAATTCATTAACGGCATCGATACTATAAGACTGTCTGGCGGTTTCCGGGCGGCCTGAGCGGCCGACTGGCGGCTCCAGGGGGAAATCCGGATTGGTATTTTTCTTCACCAGAAAAAATTCGACTTCGGGCGCCACCACAGGCTGTAAGCCCTCGTCCTCATACAGCTTGATAACCCGCTTTAGAATATTGCGCGGCGATAGTTCATGGGCTTTACCATTGGGTTCAAAGCAGTCGTGGATAATTTGTGCAGTGGGGTCTTTTACCCAGGGCACCATGCGCGCCGCCGATAAATCTGGCGATGCCACCATATCCCTGTCAGCCTCATGAACCACATCATCCATATCATCAGGCCACTCTCCGGTGACGGTTTGCAGAAAAATCGTTTCGGGCAGGCGCATGCCGCCCTCATCAATAAACTTATCCGCAGGAATAATTTTGCCCCGGGCATTGCCGGTCATATCCGGTACCAGACACTCGACTTCGGTGATTTTGCGTTCGTTTAACCAGTTTTTAAGATCGCCGTTTTCCACGAATATTTCCTTTGTTAGCTTTATATTGCTGAGGTGTTTGTTCAGGGTAAATTTCAGCATAGCCCCTAATTCAGGACCCAGCGCTGTAACGTTACTATTGATGTTGAATATTTTCAACAAAAGCGTTGATTATAAGCAGCCAAACGTGCCATGTTGTTGCCTGAGCTGCCATCCAGAGCAAGCAAAAAATCTATAAACCATTGATATTATTGAAAAACTACTTGGCAGACTCACCTCTGGAGCGCGGAGAGGTATTAGCACTCACTATTACCAGAGGCTGATCACCCACGGAACGAAATCGATGCGGCGTAGAACCCTGGAAGTAATAGCCCTCATTGGGCCCTAGCAGCTGTGTCTCTTCACCCACCGTTAATTCCAGCTGCCCTGACACTACAACGCCGCCTTCATCGCCGCTATGACGAATACGGTCTTCGCCGGTATCGGAGCCAGGCTGCATAATTTCACGCAGGACCTCAATCGACCGGTCTGGCTGTCCCGCCCCTACCAAAAAGTAATCAATCCCTTTCTGGCCAAGGTTGGGCTGGTCTTCTTCGCCATAGAATGGGGAGTGTCGGGGCTGCTCTTCATCGGCGGCAAAGAACTCCGCCATCGACATAGGGATGCCATCCAATACCTTTTTCAGGGAACCTACTGAAGGACTGACGCGATTCTGCTCAATCAGGGAGATGGTGCTATTGGTAACCCCTACACGCTTGGCTAATTCACGCTGGGATAGGCCCTTTAACTTGCGCACAGCCTGTAATCGGGCACCGACATCGACGGTCATGAGTCTCAAATCCGTAGTAGCTGTTGAAATTAATTGACACTGTAGAATATCATCACCGAGCTGTCTAGCAGGGTTAATACTTATCTTAGCCCCAAAAAACCACCGCTTTGATGGGCCCAGAGCTGGGCATACAGTGCGTTGTTGGCGATTAGCTCGGCATGGGAGCCCTGCTCCACAATGCGCCCATGATCCAGTACGATCAAACGGTCCATCGCCGCAATCGTTGATAAGCGGTGGGCGATAGCCAGTACTGTCTTGCCCTCCATCAAATCATAAAGGCTCTGCTGAATACCGGCTTCCACTTCTGAGTCCAGTGCTGAGGTGGCTTCATCCAGCACCAGGATCGGCGCATCTTTCAATAGAACTCTGGCAATAGCTATCCGCTGGCGCTGGCCACCGGAAAGGCTGACGCCCCGCTCACCGACATGGGCATCGTAACCACGGCGCCCTTCTGCATCCTGCAACTGCTGAATAAATTCATCGGCATGGGCCCGCTTGGCAGCATTGATAAGCTGCTCTTCAGTGGCATCGGGGCGACCAAAAATGATATTTTCCCGCACCGAGCGAAATAGCAGCGAGGTATCCTGGCTCACCATCGCTATCGATGCTCGCAGACTTTCCTGAGTTACGCCCCTCAGATCGGTGCCATCGATACAGATTGCACCGCTATCCAAATCGTAAAAGCGCATCATTAAATTCACCAGCGTAGATTTACCGGCCCCTGAACGGCCGACAATACCGACCTTTTCTCCCGGCTGAATCCGTAAGTCCAGACCGTCAAATACTGACCGCTGACCACCATAACTAAAACGGATATGGCGGAAATCGATAGCGCCCTGACTAACCTGTAGTGGCTGGGCACCGTTGTCATCAGTAACAGACTGCTTATTGGACACCGTATTAATACCATCCTGCACTGTGCCAATATTTTCAAATAGATTACTAATCTCCCACATGACCCAGTGGGACATGCCGCTAATCCGCACCGCAATACTCATAGCAATCGCAATGGCACCGGGGGTAATACTGCCCTGCATCCAAAGAAAAATACCGGTGGCAGCGGTGGCAAAAACCAGCAACATATTCAGCCCCCAGACATAAATATTCAGCCAGGTCACCAACCGCATTTGCGGATGAACGGTTTGCAAAAACTCATTCATCCCATGCTGCACATAATCCGCTTCCCGCTCGTTATGGGAAAACAGTTTCAGGGTCAGGATATTGGTATAACTATCAACAATACGCCCGGTCATTAGCGCCCGGGCATCCGCCTGCCGCATCGAAATAGATTGCAGCCGCGGCACAAAATAACGCAGCACCACTGTGTAAGCGACCAACCAAAGTAATAGCGGCAAACAGAGTCGCCAATCGGCACTGGCCACTAAAATAATCGTGGTCACCAGATAGACGCTAATAAAGAGCATCACATCCAGCACCTTCATGACCGACTCGCGCACCGCCAGGGCGGTTTGCATCACTTTGGTCGCTACCCGCCCACTAAATTCATTTTGGAAAAAACCATAGCTTTGGCCCAGCAAATAACGGTGTGCTTGCCAGCGCACCAGCATAGGAAAATTACCCATTAGCGTCTGGTGTACCAGCATGGAATTAATAATCACCACAGCAGGAATAAACACCAGGAGAAAAATGGACATGGCAAGTAATGTTGGCCATTCCTGTGCTAAAAAATCGGCGCGCTCTTTACTGGCCAGCCAGTCCACCAACTGCCCTAAAATGCCATAGAGCATCGCTTCGGCCACTGCCAGAATAGCGGTAGTGATTGCCATCCAAATTAAATAGCGTTCAATACCCTGGGTATAGTGGCGGCAAAAAGCATACACGCCCTTGGGTGGCTGGGAGGGCGGCGCCGGCGGAAAGGGATCAACGAGTTTTTCAAAAAAGCTAAACATAGAAACTGATTGCCAATTGACTTGTTTAGATAATATAGCCCGTAGGGTGGATTATAATCCACCAGTTATGACGACGCTGAACTGGGCCTTGGTGGATTATAATCCACCCCACAATAAACGCCGACGCTACAATACGCCTTCACGAGAAGGATGGGGCAGATAATATGGTGGGCAATGATAACAAAATAAAAACCCCCAAGACCATCAGGTCTTGGGGGTTTTTAAATGATAGGTAGCTTAGTAAAAACTACACATACACCTTAGGGGTAAACATACCATGAAAGCCCTGAGGCATATGGAAGTCCAGTTTAATCACCGCCTGCTCGCCAGTAAAATCTTCGCTATCGATAATCACCACTTCGGTTTTATCGGTATTGCCGTTATAGACATAGCACATGGCCCAAAACTCATCTTCGGACTTGGCATTGGCCTTGGCGACCATTAAAGGCTCACCGGTAAAACGGTAATTACCAAAATCATGCACCTCAACCTTGCCAGTTTGGCGATCAATTTTCTGGATACCGGTAAAATAGGTTTTCGGGCCACCTTCAGGGTAAGCCGTAGATAAGGCATAACGGTTTTCCTTGGTAGATAAGGTCCAGTCCCACTGGGGAAATTCACCCAGCAAGGCATCGTTAATCACTTCTTTAATCGCTGTACCATGGCGCAGATTTACCACAAAGCGCATATACTCACCGCCACCCATTTTAAAATCCACATCGGGGTCAAATATATTTAATGGCTTATTTTTTCGGGTCGGTGTGCTGTATGCGGACTCTTTAGTTTGAATAATATCAAAGTGCAGCTCATTATTTTTCTCATAAGCGTTACCAAAATGCAGCGAGGCCAGCGGCTCAATATCAATCTCATCCACCAGTTTTAAATTATGCAAATCAATCACAATAATTTTATTACGCAGGCGATTATCAAATTGCATGGCATCCGCCACTGAACCGCCCAATAAAATCGGCAATGGATTGGCACTCATACCGACTGAAGACTGAATAAAAATCGCATAATTTTCCGTTAAGGCAAAGTCATGCAACATGGGCATATGGTCAAGATAAAACGTTGCGCTATCAACCAAAGTACCGCTGGGAGAAATTTTATAAAAATCAAAACTGGGCTTGGCACCAAAGCGCATACCAAAGTTATAGTAGTAGCCGGTAAAGGGATTCTTTTTACCGTGAGCACTAAAGGTTTTACCCAGGCGACCATCGTAGTTGTATTCCCCTTCGGTATCTAAGGTGTCCGGCTCCACCGCAAAAGGACGACCGCCTTCACCCAGAGCTAAAAATTTACCGCCATGTAAAATCAAACCGGTATTAGCCGGCTGTGCAGGCAAAGCGAAACGACGCAAAATACTGCCTTTGGGCGCGCCACCAAAACCACGGTAAATCATTTTACCAGCGGCGGTTTCTTTGACATATTTAGGGGTACGAATAAATTTATTGGCAAAATGGACTTTGCCATCTCTAAAGGTGGTACGGGCAATCATTCCGTCGCCATCAAACCAGTGACCAAATTCTTCGTCACCCAGCTTTAATCGCCCGGGGCCGTTGCGGTAGAAAGAACCGGTTAGGTCTTCAGGGACTTTACCTTCAATAGTATCCACCCAAAAATCAAACTCCTGTTCCTGAGCTTCAAAGTTACCTTTAATGGTGGGAAGTTGATCCATGTTTACTGCTGTATTCATAATTATCTCTATCCAGGTAAAAATCTATGACCAGACTTTAACATAGGAAGATATCGTCTGATAAATAGCCAATGTGGCCATTTTAAAAATTTATTGCCAAAACCCCACCAAATGTAGGGCGGATTACAATCCACCAAAGCCCAGCCCGGACCAGGCAAAAGCGATGGATTATAATCCACCCTACAAATAACGTTAGGGAATAAAGCGGGAACAGCTATGGCTGTTGATGCAACACCGGTAACACATGACTTAAGCAAATCTCCTCAACGGAGACCTCCGCACCATAAGCCAATACCTCAACTCCAGCCGCCAATGCCTCACGAAAGGTATCGCCATACTTTGCATCAATAGCATCCGCCGGAGCCACCCGTTCAATACCGCTATGCTGCACACAGAAGAACAACACCGCCCTATGCCCCTGCTGCACCATCTCAATTAATTCACGCAAATGCTTGCGACCACGCTCACTCACTGCATCTGGGAAAACACCAAGGCCATTATCCAGTAATAAGGTGACACTTTTGACCTCTATATAGCACTGTTGTTTATCGGACTCTAACAATAGATCTATGCGGCTGTTTTCTGCACCGTATTTTACTTCGGTACGGATTGAGTCGTAGTTTTGCAGCTCGGTGATTACGCCCGACTCTATAGCCTCTTTCACCAGATCGTTAGCTTTGGCTGAATGAATACAAGCCATGTGGTTTTCCGGGGTTTGTACTAACTCCCAAGTGTTGGGGTATTTACGTTTAGGGTTGTCTGAAGTTGAGAGCCAGACGGTGGAATTGGGCTCAGCGCAGCCGGTCATCGCCCCGGTGTTTGGACAATGGGCAGTAAGGGTTTCACCACTGTCTAAAACCACATCAGCCAGAAAGCGTTTGTAGCGTTTTATTAATGTTGCTTTGAGTAATGGAGGAAGTTTCATGGTGGGGATGGTAACTTATTTTGCTTGCTCATATATTGGATAGGTTTGGTGGATTACAATCCACCCTACAAGAGAGGGAGCAGCCGTAGGGTGGATTGTAATCCACCACCACCCCACAATAAAAAAAGGCCACCCGAAGGCAGCCTCTTTTGGTATAGCATCAAGACTCGAACTTATTCGATAATCTTGGCAACAACACCCGCACCAACAGTACGACCACCTTCACGGATAGCGAAGCGTAAACCTTCGTCCATCGCGATTGGGTTGATCAGGGTAACTACCATCTGTACGTTGTCACCTGGCATGACCATTTCTGTACCTTCTGGCAATTCACAAGCACCGGTGATATCAGTCGTACGGAAGTAGAACTGTGGACGGTAGCCTTTAAAGAATGGCGTGTGACGACCACCTTCATCTTTACCCAACACATACACTTCTGCTTCGAACTTGGTGTGTGGCTTGATTGAACCCGGCTTACAAAGAACCTGACCGCGCTCTACTTCTTCACGCTTGGTACCACGCAGTAGTGCACCGATGTTCTCACCCGCACGACCTTCGTCAAGCAGCTTACGGAACATCTCAACACCCGTACAGGTAGTGCTCTGTGTTTCACGGATACCAACGATTTCTACTTCGTCGCCAGTGTTGATGATGCCGCGCTCAACACGACCGGTAACAACCGTACCACGACCAGAGATTGAGAATACGTCTTCGATAGGCATAATGAAGTCGCCATCGATCGCACGCTCTGGCTCAGGGATATAAGAATCCAGAGTCTCAAGCAGTGTCTTAACCGCAGTTGTACCCAGTTCATTGTCGTCTTTGCCTTCTAGAGCCATTAACGCAGAACCCGGGATGATTGGCGTGTCGTCGCCTGGGAATTCGTAAGTATCCAGAAGCTCACGCAGCTCCATTTCTACCAACTCAAGCATTTCCAGGTATTCTTCAGAACCGGCACCGCCGCAATCTTCAGCTAGCAGGTCAGCTTTGTTCAGGAATACGACAACGTAAGGTACACCGACCTGACGTGACAGCAGGATGTGCTCACGAGTCTGAGGCATTGGGCCGTCAGTCGCGCCACATACCAGGATAGCGCCGTCCATCTGAGCAGCACCTGTGATCATGTTTTTAACGTAATCCGCGTGTCCCGGGCAATCTACGTGGGCGTAGTGGCGATCTGGCGTATCGTACTCAACGTGAGACGTTGCGATAGTGATACCACGCTCGCGCTCTTCAGGAGCGTTATCGATGTTAGCGAAATCTACCGCTTCACCGCCGAATACTTCGGAAGCTACGCGAGTCAAAGCCGCTGTTAGAGTAGTTTTACCATGGTCAACGTGTCCGATAGTACCAACGTTGACGTGTGGTTTGGTGCGTTCAAATTTTTCTTTAGCCACTGCGCTAGTCCTCATTTTTCATCATTAATAAGTGGGGTCTTAATCTAGCGCTAGACCGCTAGTTGAGCCACCTGTGGCAGTAACAATACATGCCTTGGGCGCGCATCATAAACACCCTATCGGCAGAGTCAATATTTTTAGGCTATTTGACAAAAAATAGTCACTTTTTCACGCAATCCTCCGCCCTACAGCCCCTAGGGTGGATTGTAATCCACCAAAAGCCAGCAAATTAGAAGCCTGTGGATTGCAATCCACCCTACAATGATGACCAAAGAGGCGCCCAAATCGAACCTCCAACCCTCCGTAACCCCCTTCAAAATGGCAATATTGGACTTTAACTGCCAAACATCGGAATTATTGCTATTTTTTTGTTCAATTTTGCTTGGAATATCCTGTATACTTGCGCGCGTTTTTTCACCCTTAGTTAAATCGAGTAAACCTCATGACTGATTTATCCCATTATAGAAACATCGGTATCTTTGCCCACGTCGATGCTGGCAAGACCACCACCACAGAACGAATTCTTAAATTGACCGGCAAGATCCATAAAACCGGTGAAGTGCATGATGGTGAGTCCACCACCGACTTCATGGAACAAGAAGCTGAGCGGGGTATTACTATCCAGTCAGCCGCGATCACCACCTTCTGGGATGATCACCGCATGAACATCATCGATACCCCAGGGCACGTTGACTTCACCGTTGAAGTCTATCGCTCTCTTAAAGTACTCGATGGCGGTATTGGTGTATTTTGTGGCTCTGGTGGTGTTGAGCCTCAATCTGAAACCAACTGGCGCTACGCTGATGAATCAGGTGTATCTCGTATCATCTTCGTCAACAAATTAGACCGCATGGGTGCGGACTTCTTAAAAGTTGTCGATCAAGTTGAAAACGTACTAGGTGCCAAGCCACTGGTTATGACGCTGCCCATTGGTATCGAGGATGACTTTGTTGGTGTTGTCGATATCCTTAGCAAGAAAGCCTATGTGTGGGACGACTCTGGTCTTCCAGAAAACTTCAAAATTGAAGATGTTCCTGCCGATATGGTTGATGACGTAGACATGTACCATGACCAGCTGATTGAAACAGCTGTTGAAGTCGATGACGATATCATGATGGCCTATATGGAAGGTGAAGCACCTTCTATAGAGCAAATCAAAGCCTGTATCCGTAAGGGTACGCGCGAGCTAACCTTCTTCCCCACTTACTGTGGTTCGGCGTTTAAAAACAAAGGTATTCAGTTAATTCTTGATGCCGTTGTTGATTACTTACCTGCCCCGGATGAAGTTATTCCTCAGCCACTAACAGACGAAGTAGGTGAGCCTACTGGTGAAGTTGCCACTGTTAGCTCTGACGAGCCATTCCGCGCGCTGGCCTTTAAAATTATGGACGACCGTTACGGCGCCCTGACATTTATACGTATTTACTCAGGCGTATTAAATAAAGGTGACACGATTCTTAACTCGTTCACCGGTAAGACTGAACGTATTGGTCGTATGTGTGAGATGGAAGCCGATGAGCGTAAAGAGCTAAGCTCAGCTCGTGCGGGCGACATTATCGCTATCGTAGGTATGAAAAACGTTCAAACCGGTCACACACTCTGTGATCCGAAACACGAATGTACGCTTGAAGCCATGGTATTCCCAGAGCCTGTAATCTCTATCGCTGTTATGCCTAAAGATAAAGCTGGCGCCGATAAAATGGGTATTGCTATTGGTAAAATGGTTGCTGAAGATCCTACCTTCCTCGTTCATACGGACGAAGAAAGTGGTCAAACCATTCTTCGCGGCATGGGCGAGCTTCACCTGGACATCAAGGTCGATATCCTTAACCGTACTTACGGTGTAGAGCTTGAAGTGGGTGAGCCACAGGTTGCCTACCGTGAAACCATCACTCAGCCCGTTGAAGACTCTTACACTCACAAGAAGCAGTCTGGTGGTTCTGGTCAGTTCGGTAAAATTGATTACCGCATCAAGCCTGGCGAGAAAGGCACTGGCTTTGTGTTCTCATCAACAGTTACCGGCGGTAACGTACCCAAGGAATTCTTCCCTGCTATTGAGAAGGGCTTCCAGGGCATGATGGAAACGGGTGTTCTTGCGGGCTTCCCGGTACTTGACGTTGAAATCGAGCTTTTTGATGGTGGCTTCCACGCCGTTGACTCCTCTGCCGTTGCCTTTGAATTAGCAGCTCGCGGTGCTTTCCGTCAGTCAATTCCAAAAGCAGGCGCTCAACTGCTTGAACCTGTTATGAAAGTCGATGTATTCACACCAGAAGATCACGTAGGTGATGTTATTGGTGACTTGAACCGTCGTCGCGGCATTATTGCCGGTCAGGAAGCGGCAGGCTCTGGTGTTCGCATCAAAGCTGATGTACCTCTTTCAGAAATGTTCGGTTACATTGGATCACTACGTACCATGACTTCTGGTCGCGGTCAGTTCTCAATGGAATTTGCCCATTACAGCGCATGTCCTAACTCAGTTTCTGATAAGGTTATTGCCGACGAGAAAGAGAGACAAGCGGCTAAAGCGGCTAAGTAAGCCTCTTTTAGCACCTATAAAAAAACCCCAGCGGCTTAAGCCTCTGGGGTTTTTTATTGCCTGATGATTGACCGTCACAGGCACGGCAGGGGTATAGCCTACTTAGCGTGATAAGCCACACAGGTAGCTACTTCATTAGCAGCACCCAAAATAACCGGCACACGCTGGTGAATCTGCTCAGGCTGCACATCCAAAATAGGCCCCGTATCGGTATAGGCCAAGCCACCCGCCTGCTCTACTAACATCCCCATAGGGTTGGCTTCATACATTAAGCGCAGCTTACCGGGCTTATTAGGCTCTCTATTATCCCAAGGGTAAGTAAACAGTCCGCCGCGACATAGAATACGGTGGACATCTGCCACCATCGCCGCCACCCAGCGCATATTGAAGTTTTTTTCACGGGGGCCGTCGCTGCCAGCTAACAGATCACCGATATAGCGCTGCATAGGCTCTGCCCAGAAGCGCTGGTTCGACATATTGATAGCAAACTCTTTGGTGTCCTTCGCTATAGCCACCTTTTCAACCGTCAGCACAAACTCGCCAATACGCTGGTCAAGGGTATACATCTGTACCCCTTCACCGGTTGATAGCACCAACATCACGGAGGGGCCATAGAGCACATAACCGGCTGCGGCCTGGTTGCGGCCGGGCTGGAGAAAGTCCTGCTCACTGACAGCATCGGTAGCGGGAGCTTTAAAGATAGAAAAAATAGTACCCACCATACTGTTGATATCAATATTGGAGGAGCCATCCAGAGGGTCAAAAGCCACCAGATAGCCCCCCTTATCACTGCCGGCCACAATACCCTCTTCTTCCTCAGAGGCCAGCCCTCGGACAGTACCGGACGCTAACAGGTAGTCCTTTAACAGGTCGTTGGAGATAACATCCAGCTTCTTCTGGGTCTCACCCTGTACATTCTCCTCACCCGCTGAACCCAATACCCCTGACATGGCGCCCTGTTGCAAACGATGGGCAATATCCTTACAGGCGACAGCAATCAAATCGATCAGCGATACTAACTCAGGCGGGGTATTACTCTGTTGAAGCTGACTACTCAGGCGCTGCATGGCGGTTCCTTATTATTGGTCGAAAACTGTCACTCGTGGGAATGACGATCATTAATGGGGAAATACGTATTCGGGGACGCATTATGCCAATTCACAGGAACACTGTCAGCCTTAAGGGGCTACTTGATGGCAATCTTGCCAGGACGATTTACCCGACAAAAACGCAAAACAGACTAAACAGCCAATACTTGCCTCCTATTGCTTAGACTTTTTTGCCAGCATCCTCCCCTTGCAAGCAACACCTGGTTATTAAAACCGGCTTAATTCCAAACGACAGAAAAACGTTAAACCCTGCCTCAGCAAACTAACGCGAACGCTAAGTGATTGATTAAAAAAACCAATATCGCTCTTGGCAGTGGCAAACAGGCGCTCAGGAAGACCATTCCCTATAACAGCTTTGTGACATAGGTCACACCACACCCAAAAAAGAAGTGATTAAAGAAAAAATACTGTCATTTTTTTGATTTTTAAAATCACTTTTAAAACCACCACACGAAAAACGAAAAAAAACTGACACCAAAAACATCAGTATTTGTACCTATAGGGGCCATGTGACAAAAAACTTACAGCATTGAAAATCATTTCATGCAAAAAAATTATTTTTCCGCAACCGTTTTTTAAAATGTAAATATTACTATGAGAATCACGTCACTTTTACCAGTTGAAGGCGATCATTATCTAATCTAGTCTGAACGTGAACTTGGGAAAACCATTGAATAAAAAAGAATATCGAGGAACTTTAAAATGAAAATAGCAACAGCAGCAACACTAGCGTTTTTCATTTCTTCAATGGCCCACGCAGTTGATTCATCTGATTCTATATCAGCGGATCTGGATTATTGCAAAGTACCCTACACTGACACAACGGACGGCAGTAGCGGTACTTATCGCGGCCAATGTTTAAATGAAAAGCCTCACGGTTCTGGATCGGTTGATTTTTTTAACGGATCTAAACTGGCAGGTCACTTTAATAAAGGCATACTTGCTGGCAATGGAGTTTATACCTCTGCTGACGGCAACATCTATAAAGGCGGCTGGCAAAAAGGCAAACGCCATGGCCAGGGCACGTTCACATGGGCCCGTGGCAGCAGCTATGAAGGTGAATGGATTGACGATAAACGCCATGGTAAAGGTGTTTTTAAGTGGTCCAACGGAAATCGCTTTGAAGGTGAATTTCGTGACAACAAGCGTTACAACGGCAAGTATTACACCAGCACCGGTCGCGTGTATAACTGCCGCTTAGGCCAATGCAAATAGGCCGACAGTAATCGTCGATAATAGTCGTCGTCGCATTAATCAGTAGTAAGTCATCTTACAAGTCGTTACTGATATAGCGTACAGTTTTATCGGCAATTCTCCCCCCGTCTCCCCCTGATGTTTGTAGTAGGGGGAGATTTTTTTTTGCCAACACTTCCTATCATTCCCGCGCAAGCAAAAGCCCATATTCCGTAGGGTGGATTATAATCCACCGATTTTGACCGGCTCGGGGCTGGGCTTGGTGGATTGTAATCCACCCTACAATGATGGGTGAATGATTCTGCGTTATTTATTGAGGCGGTTTTCTATTAACTGATCAACCACCGAAGGATCTGCCAGGGTCGAGGTATCGCCCAGTTCCAATTCATTAGCAGCCACTTTTCTTAAAATACGTCGCATAATTTTTCCTGACCGGGTTTTCGGCAAACCCGGTGCCCACTGAATTAAATCCGGCTTGGCAATTGGGCCAATTTCCTGGACGCACATTTGAATTAACTCAGCCAATAATTGATCGGAGGGTTGATGCCCGGCCATCAAGGTGACATAGGCATAGATACCCTGCCCTTTAATATCGTGGGGATAACCTACCACCGCCGCTTCAGCAACATCATCATGCAAAACTAATGCGCTTTCGACTTCTGCCGTCCCCATACGGTGACCGGAGACATTCAATACATCATCAACCCGGCCTGTAATCCAGTAATAACCATCTTCATCACGACGGGCACCATCGCCCGTAAAGTAATAGCCTTTATAGGTACTAAAATAGGTATCGATCATTCGCTGATGATCGCCATAAACACTGCGGATTTGGCTGGGCCAGGACGCCTTAATCGCCAGATTACCCTCACCAGCACCGGTGATTTCATTACCGTCGTTATCCAACAAGATAGGCTGTACCCCAAAAAACGGACGGGTGGCGGAACCGGGTTTTAAGGCTGTCGCCCCCGGTAGCGGCGTTAACATATGGGCACCGGTTTCAGTTTGCCACCAGGTATCCACAATCGGGCAACGGGCTTCGCCCACCACACGGTGATACCACTCCCAGGCTTCGGGGTTAATCGGCTCACCGACAGTCCCCAGTAATTTGATAGAGCTGCGGGAGGTACGCGTTACAAATTCGTCGCCCACCCCCATCAGTGCACGAATCGCGGTAGGGGCGGTATAAAAGATATTGACCTGATGCTTGTCACAGATTTCCCAACAACGGGCGGCATCGGGGTAAGTCGGTACACCTTCAAATAATAGCGTGGTTGCACCGTTGGCCAAGGGGCCATAAAGACTATAAGAATGGCCGGTTATCCAACCCACATCTGCCGTACACCAATAGATATCACCCTCCTGGTAATCAAAGGTATATTTAAAGGTCATTGCCGCCTGTAGCAGATAGCCGGCAGTACTATGCAATACGCCCTTAGGCTGGCCGGTTGAACCGGAGGTATACAAAATAAATAATGGATCTTCGGCATCCATCAGCTCTGGCTCACACTGATCGGATGCTTCAGCCACCGCTTCGTGATACCAGATATCGCGGCCTTCAGTCCAGGCGATATCACCACCGGTGCGCTGGACGGTTACCACCGTATGCACATTCGGGCAGGATTCCAGTGCCAGGTCAGCATTGGCCTTTAGCGGAACCGACTTACCACCACGAACACCTTCGTCGGCAGTAATCAGGGTTTGGCAATCGGAGTTTAAAATCCGGTCCTTTAACGCTTCGGGGGAGAACCCACCAAAGACGACCGAGTGGATAGCGCCGATACGGGCACAAGCCAGCATGGCATAAGCCGCTTCAACCACCATAGGTATATAGATACACACCCTATCGCCTTTTTTTACGCCGCGCTGCTTTAAGACATTGGCCAGCTTGCAGACCTGCTGGTGTAGTTCGCGATAACTGATAGTTTTAGCATCAGCCGGGTCATCCCCTTCCCAAATAATCGCGGTTTGGTCGCCTCGGGTTTCAAGATGTCTATCAATGCAGTTATAGGTCAGGTTCAATTTGCCATCAATAAACCAGGCCGCCTCGCCTTTGATAAAGTCATACTCGCTCACTTTACTCCAGCGCTGGTCCCAGCTTAGAAATTGCTCCGCCTGCTCGGCCCAAAATTGATCGGGGTTTTCAACAGACTGCTGATACATCGCGTGGTATTGCTGCTCATTGATATGGGCATTGCTGGCAAATTCAGCTGGAACCGGATAGACATGTACTTCACTCATAAATTATCCCTGGATAGAATGTTGTGGCCATCACCAAAATGACAGCGCTGTCTTTATTTCAATTACCGGAAGAATAGCGTACTTTTGGGATGGAAGGAATATGTAAATGCTTATGCCAGTCAGTACCTGGAAGCATTTCAGCACAGGCTGAAAGACACACTCCCGCCAAGGGCGAGAGCGATGGAAAAAGAAGGGAGAAAGCCTGAGTTATAGCAGTATCAGGGCAGGCAACAACTTAATGCGCCGCTAACATGCCCCAGTCCTGACTAGGATTCAGTGTCAGGGTGACATTATCAATCAGGCGAGGCGTGCCGAGCTTAGCCGCTGCCAGAATAACAATCTGCTCGGTATCACCAGTGACTTCACCTAAGGTCACTGCGTCGCGAACGGAAAAATAGTCCGGCTCAAAACCTGCGTTTTTCAAAGCTTCAGTACAATAGTCTTCAAGCTCCTGATAACTATCAAAACCACAGGCGATGGCCTCACGGCAATCGAGTAAGGTCTTATGCAGCGCGGGGGCAATGGAGCGTTGCTCTTCCGTTAAATAGCCATTACGTGAACTTAGCGCCAGACCATCAACATCACGGGCGGTTTCTTCACCAATAATATCGATGGGCATACACAGGTCTTTAACCATTTTTTCAATAATGGCCAATTGCTGAAAGTCTTTCTTGCCGAAAATAGCGGTATCAGGCTGTACGATCTGGAACAACTTGTTAACCACCGTGGCAACGCCAGCAAAGTGGCCCGGGCGGCTAGCGCCACACAGGGTGTCAGACAAATCAGGAACAACCACCAAGGTCTGTTGATCCATCCCCTCAGGGTAAATCTCTTCGACATCGGGGTAGAGAAGGTAATTCACCCCCTCAGCAAATAATTTTTCTTTATCGGCTGCCAGGGTACGAGGATAGTTATCCAGGTCCTCATTGGCGCCAAACTGCAGTGGATTGACAAAAATACTGACCACCACAATATCAGCCACTTGCTTGGCTCGACGAACCAGCTGGATATGGCCTTCATGCAGGTTGCCCATAGTAGGCACGAACGCGACTCTCTTACCATTGAGCTTATCTCTGGTAATGGCGCTTCGTAATTGCTTGCTCTTGCTGAATGTTTTCATTTCACTCAACTTCCTACGTTAATTCAGAACCCAAGTCATCATCACTTAATCGTGCTTTGATGCTGCTTGCCATGATTACCGCCCCAACCTTTACGATAGAAGGTAGATCATGTTTTCACCACTGGAAGGAGCCAAACAGTGCATATTTGCTGACCGTTTTTCCAGAGGCGGGCAAGTATGCCCGAATCATTAGGGGGGATCAATGATATAAGCAGGGAAAATCGTACAAATTTGTTACCAAAAGAAGCACGTGCAAAAAGTAACAAAACAGACTAAATGCTGTTTCCTGACTCCCGCCTGCGGACACTACTGCTCGGAATAAATGCTGCTGTTTTGCCGGAGGTCTTGTGGGAGTTGATCTTGATGGGTAATGCCTGCCGGGAGACTTGATGATTGCAGGGAGCGAGTGAGGGCTATCGCCTGAGTGTGTGAATCTAAAGATTGCAAAAAGACCTGAAAAGAAAGCGTAAACGTGATGCCAGAGCTCAACCATCTACTAAGCCAAATCCACCACCAGAAATAAGGTAAAACCTAGTGATGAATGCATTCCGGCCAGCAGTGCGCCTGCCCGGGAATGACGGTGCTATAAATGAGCGACCGGGAAGCTAGCTAAAGCCGTGCTCTGCCGCAGGGAATGTCCCCTCTTTAACGGCGTCATTGTAGGCCTTGAGCGCCGACTGCACACTGTCATTGTCGGCCAGGAAGTTGCGGACAAACTTGGGCTTGTGGCCACATAAACCGAGCATATCGTAAAGTACCAGAACCTGGGCATCCGTATCAGCACCGGCACCGATTCCGATCACGGGAATACTCAGGGCCTGAGTGATCTGGACGGCCAACTCCGAGGGGATACACTCCAACACCAACATACTGGCTCCTGCCGCTTCAACCCGCTTGGCATCTTCCAAAATAGCGGCGGCCTGGTCGGAGTTGCGGCCCTGCACTTTAAAGCCACCAAAGGCATTGACCGATTGCGGTGTCAGGCCAAGGTGAGCACAGACTGGAATACCGCGCTCGGTCATCGCCGTAATGCTTTCCAGTAACCACTCGCCACCTTCGAGTTTGACCATATTAGCGCCAGCGCGCATCAGGGCCGCGGCGTTAGTTAGTGTTTGCTCAAGGGTGCTATAACTTCCAAACGGCAGGTCGCCGATAATAAGCGGCGCTTTGCAACCGCGGCTAATACAGCCAGTATGGTAGACCATCTCATCCATGGTGACGGGCAAGGTACTGCTATGCCCTTGCACCACCATACCCAGCGAATCACCCACCAAAATAACCTCGATACCCGCCTCTTCAATCAAGCCAGCAAAGGTAGCGTCGTAAGCGGCGATCACAGAGAATTTCTCCCCTGCGGCTTTATGGGCTTGTAATGTAGTGACAGTAACTTTGCTCATAATATAACTCTATCAGGTAATTTCAGTGGCCCAATGCCCTGATTGCCAACCGGTCAGATAAAGGTTGGGTTAAAGTAATGGCGACCACGACGAATATTCAATAAGTAATCCACCAGTTGCACATAGTCATCCTGGCGATTAATCACATCCAATTCATCGGCATTGACGATTAATAGCGGCGCATCATCGTAATAAAGAAAAAACTCGCTATAGGCCTCGTTAATCGATTCCAGATATTCTCTGGCGATACGCTGCTCAAAATTGATACCGCGGTTTTCGATGCGAGAGAGTAGTACGTCCACCGATGCCTGTAAATAGATAACCAGGTCTGGCTTGGGCGCATCGATGGTGAGTTGCTGATACACTTTTTGATAGAGCTGGAATTCATCTTCATCCAGGTTCAGCTGGGCAAACAGGCGGTCCTTCTCAATCAGAAAGTCCGCCACCCTGACTGGCTCAAAGATATCACCCTGCCGCAGATCCTGAATCTGCTGACTGCGCTGAAATAGAAAAAACAATTGTGTGGCCAGAGCCGCGTTCTTCTGGTTTTGATAGAAACGCTCCAGAAAGGGGTTTTCTTCGGCGTTTTCCAATAACATTTGGTAATTAAAGGTTTCTGCCAACTGCTTGGCCAGCGTGGTCTTACCCACACCAATAGCACCCTCAACGGCAATAAAGCTGGGCGGGGTGCGGTCTTTTAAATCTAAAACCGTTTGGACGGCGTCCTGGTTCACAACGAATCTCCATCGGTTGGTCGTGTTGCGGCGGGCACTGTTATCAGCACTCTCGTTATTGCCTGACTATTTATTCGCGGCTTATTGTAGGGCAAGTTTATGCACTCACCAAATCCAAACCCTGCATACCCAGCTCTGCGACCTGCTCTTTAAGAGGTACACCATTGGCCAGCACTAATGCTGGCGCTATGTCATACAGCGGCCGCAATACAAAATTGCGCTCCAGCATCCGTGGATGGGGAACCGTCAACGTTGGCTGATCAATCAGCCTATCGGCATAGAGCAAAATATCTAAATCCAAGGTTCGGGGACCCCAGCGCTGTACTCGCTTGCGCTCATGGGCATTTTCGATGGATTGCAGCAGTGTCAAAAGCGTCAGTGGCTCGGCCGCTGTATGCAGCTCTACCACGCCGTTGATATAGTCCGGCTGCTCGGGGCCTACGGCAACGCTTTGGTACCAGGGGGAGACGGCAGTTACTGCCGATTCAGGCAACGCCCTCAAAGCCTCGACGGCCCGCCCCACCTGAGACAAGGGCTCTTCAAGATTGCTACCTAAGGCAATATAGCAGCACTGCATGGTTACCGGCATAGTTATCTGTACCCAGCTATATAAAAAAGACCTTTGCGCTTACTCGGTAAATTGAGAATCAGAGCCCGACGACTGCCTGGGTTTTTTGCGGGGGCGGCGGCGCTTGCTTCTTTTGTCCTGCAACTTCTCTGTCATCGCAGCGCGCTGGTCCGGACTGCGGTTTTGGTAGTCTGTCCACCACTGCCCCAAATTATCGGTTTCCTCACCCGCCTGCTCCCGCAATAGCAAGAAGTCATAAGCAGCACGAAAGCGACGATTTTCCATCAATTGCTCTGCCTTGCGACCGCCACGTCGTGGCAGGCGTAGCTGCATATCCCAGATCTCTCGCATCGGCATACCAAAGCGCTTGGGAATGGAGGTCGATTGCTGCTGCCGCGACACCACTTCCTGTGCAGCTTGATGCATAGCGGGTACGGCGGGCACCCCCTCTTTGAGTAATTGCTGCTGCCGCTCACTGACCGCGGGCCATAACAGAGCAGCATAGATAAACGCGGGGGTTACCGGCTTACCCTGCTGGATACGGGCATCGGTATTCTTTAAGGCTTGTAACACCAGGCGCTGATAGTGCTCTTGCTCCAGGCTATGCTGTATTTGCGGGAATAGCGGCTCAAATAAACCAAACTCCTGCATTAAGTTATAGACATCGACACCGCGGCCGGACATAAATAATTTCAGCACCTCATCAAACATACGTGCCGCCGGTATATCGGCCAGCGAGGGGGCCAAATCATAGATTGGCGCTGCGGTTTTCGGCTCAATGGTAAACCCCAGCTTGGCAGCAAAACGCACCACCCGCAGCATTCTTACCGGGTCTTCCCGGTAACGGGTTTCAGGATCACCAATAACCCGAATCACCTTATTTTCAAGGTCTTTTAAGCCATGAGTGTAATCATAAATGGCAAAGTCAGCGGTGGTGTAATACAAGGCATTGATAGTCAGATCACGGCGAATAGCATCTTCTTCTACGGTGCCAAAAACATTATCCCTTAATAGCATGCCATTTTGAGAGCGGGCAGATTGCTGGTTCTTAGGCCTTTTACCCCTGGTGCTCTCTTCAGTCTGTTCATGGGTACCACGGAAGGTGGTCACCTCAATCACTTCACGACCAAAGCGCACATGAACAATTTTAAAACGGCGGCCAATAATACGGGAGTTGCGAAATAGCTTATTCACCTGCTCAGGGGTCGCATCGGTGGCAATATCAAAATCTTTGGGGCGCCCACCCAATAGCAAATCCCGAACACCACCACCCACCAGAAAACCCTCATAACCGGCTTTGCGCAGGGTGCTCATCACTCTCAGAGCGGCATCGCTAATATGTTTGCGGGAAATACTGTGCTGGTCGCGGGGAATGATATGCGGATCTATAGAATTAGGGTCAATATCACTGGAGCCTGTACTCTTACCGAGCACGCCTTTGACTCGCTCAATTGCGTTGGAGAACAACTTTGCCATATAACGTTAAACTCAGCTCTTAAACCCGCCCCTAACTAATGCGGCTAATGGATAAAGTGGCGGATAGTACCACATATAAGCGGCAAGCCTAATCAGCGGCCAACGCTTAAACCCACGAACATGGCAAAACAAGTCCGTAACGACGTGATTTTATGGCTTAGAGCAAAGTGGGAAGTAAAATGGGAAGAAAAGTACTAAGTGTGGCCTTGTAATGATGAAGGGAAAACTTATGTTTTCCCCCATCCAGGTCTCATATTTTTTATTATTATTTTTACATTTTTTATTATTATTAATCTATTACATAGCAGATATCGTGCCAAAAAATAATATCTCTACAGAACAATGACTTATAGATATATCTTTTAAGCTGAAATGTGAAAAATGACACAAACGTTACAGATCATCACGGTAACTGTTACAACTCCACCCCATGAGTAACAATTAATTGACTGATTTTCTGCCTTTAAAACCTGCAGCTATCAAATCTTTTTTTATGTGAATATTTCGCAATATAGATAAAGCACGAAAATTGATAACACGCATTACATATAAGCGAGGTTTAATCAGGATATAGGGGTAAAACGCTGGGGATAATTCTTAAAGGGGGAGGTAAATTGATGAGGGAAGATAACTCTTCCCCATCCAGGTCTCTTTGTTTTTATTATTATGATAAATATTATTTTTATATATTATTTTTATTATGGTTAGTACATAGCATTCGCCGTGCCAACTTTTTATATCCTTTAAAATCAATGACTTATACTTTCTAAATTGATCAATAAGGCTTTCTAGTCAAGCAAACGTTACCAATCAACTCGGGGTTTGTTACGAATACTCATTACAAGTAACGGTAAACACCGACTAAGCGGGCTGCTTATAGCGCTTTTTAATTAAAAATCGATGGCCTAGTTTCAAAAAAATAGATAATGACGGAAAACCGTCATTTTTGTGACTTTCTCACAATATTCTGGGGGAATATAAACAGGGGCGGGAATAGCAGCTGCGATTCCCTTGTTACGTGATACTTAAGAGGCGGACTTGGCACCCTTTTTACGAGGGATGCCCAAACGCTGCCGGCGCTCCCACAGGCATTTACGGCTCACACCGAGCTTGCGCGCCAGCTCGGTTTCGCTCATGGAGTCTTGATGCTCCAGTACAAAGCGCTGGAAATAGTCTTCCAGTGACAGATCATCCTGAGCCTCCTCGCCCATTAACTCGGCGGGGGCATCCGTAACCGGCGCTACAATAGGCCGCTTGCTGCGAATCTGGGTAACATTGACCAGCTCCAGGTCGATATTGAGCAGATCGTTATCGATACTCTCGCCGTCATTTAAAATAACCGCCCGCTCAATCACATTTTCCAGTTCACGGACATTACCGGGCCAGGTATAAGTGGTAATCGCCTGAATAGCCTTGGGGGAAAAGGTGGCTACCGGTTTATTAAGCTCGATACAGCGGCGCTCTAAAATACTCTCGGCCAATTCCAGAATATCCTTACCCCGGTCACGCAACGGCGGCAGCACTAACTGCATGACATTAATGCGGTAGTACAAGTCAGGGCGGAACTGGTTTTCATGGGCCAGAGTTTTCAGGTCTCTGTGGGTTGCACAGATTAAGCGCACATCGACCTTGCGGGATTCAACGGCACCAATGCGGCGAATTTCATCTTCCTGGATAAAGCGTAACAATCGAGCCTGTGCTTCCAGCGGTAATTCGCCAATTTCATCGAGAAACAAGGTGCCACCATCTGCCGCTTCAATTAAGCCCATACGGTTATTATTAGCGCCGGTAAAGGCACCCTTCTCATAACCAAATAACTCAGATTCGATCAAGGTCTCAGGGATAGCGGCACAGTTAACACTGATAAAAGGCTGTTCGGTGCGATGACTGTAGGCGTGGATAGCCTTGGCGACCAACTCTTTACCGGTACCGGTTTCACCATGAACCAGCACCGTAGCCTCGGTCGGCGCCACTTTGTTGATATGTTCGTAGAGCTTAATCATCGGCTGGCAGTTACCAATCATGCCGCCCAAATGAGAATGGCCGCGCTTGGCCGTCGAAGTGCGTTGTTCTTCAGGGGTACTTTGTGGCGAGTGGTTGGCGATAATAGCCGCCACTGCATCTAACATTTCATCGTGATCGAAGGGCTTGGCAATATAATCCACGGCGCCACTTTTCATCGAGTCCACCGCCGAACGCAGGCTGGCGTAGCTGGTCATTACCAATACCGGCACATCACCCGCCGGTTTAATCAAATCGGTGCCGGGGGCTCCCGGTAAACGCAAATCACTGATAATCAGGTCAAAACTGCTAAGGTCAAAATTATCCAGAGCCTCATTCACCGCCCCGGCTTCACTCACCTGATACTCATGGCGTTCTAAGAGTTTACGCAACGCGCTACGGATGACCGTTTCGTCTTCAACAATTAGAATCTTTTCCATCGACAATACCTTCGAATATTTCTTTTGATTTCAGTAACTTAAACTTAAATCGTGAAATTGGGCGCAATGACCGCCGGTGCCACGGTGTGTAGCTTGGTAACATACCCCGTCTACCCGCATTTTTCCAGTGACAGAGTAACAAAAAATGCCTGAGTGAGGCTGTTAGGCTAGCCCTGCTGGTGGTGATAAAGGCGCAGGGTAAAGCGTGTACCACCGCGAACCGGGTCAGCCGGGCTTTCTACACTGATATTGCCATTCAGGTCATCGACAATACTGTATACCAGTGACAAGCCCAGGCCCGTGCCCTCGCCTGCTTCTTTGGTAGTAAAGAAGGGGTCAAATATCTGTTCCTGATGCTCTTTGCTAATACCGCTACCGCAGTCCGTCACATTGATATAGACCTGCTGATTGCGCAGCTCAGTATCAACCACCACCGCACTTTGCTCAGGGCTGGCATCCCGGGCATTACTTAACAAGTTAACAAAGACCTGCAATAAACGCTGGGTATCACCAATAGCATAGAGTTCGTCTTCACACTGGTTTTCAAATCGCATTTGCTTGGCCTCTTTATTGAGGTGCAGTAAATGGATCGCTTCTTCAACGCAGGATTTAATATGCACTGGGCCTAATTCATGACTGGCGGACTCTGTGCCTGAATGAGCGAAGTTGACCAGAGTTTGCACAATCTTAGACACCCTTTCTGTCTGCACTAAAATTTCCCGGCCGGTCTCAAGGCTTTCCGGGTTATCGGTGTCATAGCGCAGGTTCTGCGCCAGACAAGCGATACCGGTTACCGGATTGCCAATCTCGTGGGCAACACCGGCAGCCAAACGGCCAATCGATGCCAGCCGCTCACTGTGCATCAACTCATCCTCCAGCATTTGCACATCGGTAGTATCTTCTAACACGATAACGCGGCCATCGGCTTGCTCGCCCTCTGCATCAACCAGAGTTTTATGCAGGTTAAACCAATAGCTGCTACCACTGTCTTCGTAATGCTGCTTATATAAATGCGCCTGGGGCATATGCACAAAGTCAGCGAGCAACTCACCCCAGGGTTTTGGCAGACTGCGCAAGCTGGAACCGATCACATCAAAGGTGCTAATGCCGGTGAAATTCGCAATCGCGTTATTCCACATTAAAATTTCACCATCCTGACCGAGGGAACACACCCCTACCGGTAAATCCTGCAAGGTCTGTCGGTGATAGCGCCGCAGATTATCCAAATCAGCCGCCAGGCCGGTAAGGTGCACTTTGTAGTTTTCTAACTGTCCTTCAATTAAATTAATATCTTCGCCGCTGCCAGCACTGCTGCCGCTTTCATAGGGCAATAGTTGATTGACCATATCGTGGGCCACCGAGGGGCCTAACAGACCTGATAAGTTAGCCTCGACGCGATAACGTAAACGCCGCAACGCAAAAGGCCGGCTCTCACTATCAGACATCTGCATATCATACAGAGCACGATCCACTTCACGCTGCGCGGTACGTTGACCCAGAGCTGTCGCCAACTGGTCTTTCATTTGCTCCGGGCTTTGCACACTTAATAGACGTCGCGTTGGGCGATTGAGATCATCCGTCGCGCAAACTTCTGCAGCATTTTTTTCCTCTTCTGAGGTGGAGGTAATCACGGACACCACCCCAAACACCAACATATTCATTCCCAGCGAAACAATGGTGACCGCAGACCACAGGTCATCATAGACCAAACTAAAATACAGTTTGCCAATAAAAGTGGGATCAAAGCTGGTAATAATCGGTAGCAATAAGGTGACAAACCAAATCGCAAAGCCGGTAATTAAACCCGCGATAAAGCCTTTGCGGTTAGCTCCTTGCCAATATAAAGCCGCCAATACCCCCGGGAAAAATTGCAAGGTACCAATAAAGGCAGCCAGGCCAAGACTCGACAGCGCTTCACGGCCGGCAATAAACCGATAAAAGGCATAACCGGTCAAAATAATACAGACAATCAATATACGGCGAATCCACAATAACCAACGGTAAATATCGCGGTCAGTGCTGGGGCGGTAAACCGGCAGAATTAAATGCTTTAGACACATGGAGGCCAGCGCCAGGGTCGTGACGATAACGGCGCCACTAGCCGCCGATAAACCACCGAGATAAACCAGTATTGCCAGAGCGGATGACTCTAACTCAATGCCAATGGCCAGTGTAAAGTATTCTGGCGGTATCACGGTTTCTAATTTAAAACCGGCCCATAAAATCGGCAGTACTGGCAGGCTCATTAACATTAAAAATAATGGCACCCCCCAACTGGCGGTGAGCATCGCTTTGACATTGGGGTTCTCTGCAAAAATCATATGAAACAAATGGGGCATAGCCACCGCGGCAGAAAAGAAAATCAACAACAATGCACGGGAGGAATCCTCACGCATAGGAAAATTTAACAGGGATACGATTTGCGGGTTGGCAGTCAGCCACTGGTCCATACCATCAAAGCCACCAAACACTTGATAAACGGCGGCAAGCCCAACCACCAACATAGCAATCAGCTTAATCACGGACTCAAAGGCGATAGCGGCGACCAGACCATTGTGACGCTCATGGGCGGTTAAATGCTTGGAACCAAATGAAATGGTAAACAGACAGATCGCCAAACAAAAAATAAACGCCAACTCATTATGCCGAGTCTCCTTGGTAAACAGAGCATCATCACCGGCGCTTATGGTGGTCAAAATATGCAGGCTATCCGCTACGGCTTGAATTTGTAAGGCCAATAAAGGCCACACCGCAAACACCATAAAGAGTGTCATTAATGAACCGGCCCATTGAGTACGGTAGCGGAAGGTCAGTACATCAGCCAGGGAGCTGTGCAGGTAAGTTCTGGCGATGCGCAACAGCGGTAATAATAAGAGCGGCGCAAAAATAAACGTACCGGCTACTCCTAAATAGTAGGAAAGAAAACCGTAGCCATATTCATGGGCCAGGCCGACGACACCATAGATGGACCAGGCACTGGCAAACACGCCCAGTGATAACACATAGGTTAGGGGGTGACGAATTAACTGCTCAGGTATCCAGCCACGGTCCGCAATATGGGCTATCCCAAATAGCAGCAGTAAGTATCCAATACCAATAATAAATAACTGGGATAACTCAAAGCTCATTCGAGGATTTTTCCTTTTCGCTAATGGCGTTTTGGCGGCGCTCGTAACGGCGGATACTCCACCAGACAAAAATGATCGTGATTAACCACAGTTGGTAGGGGCGATACCAGGCCGTACCCCCTTGCGTCACCCATTCCTGAATTGACGGAGAGAACACAAAAATAACCAGCAATAAAAGTAATAGGCTTGGGCTAATATGCATGATGGTTTAACTCTACGGGTTTAAGGTTATCTGTGGGTCGTAGTGCGGGCAGATAATGAGATAGTACGCAAGGGGCTGGGAAGTTGCAAAAAGATTGTCACCATCATGCAGGTACGTCATTCCCGCGCAGGCGCGTGGCTGCCCGGAACACACGTCTACAATAAGGCCAGGCGTATTGTAGCTTCAGCGTTTTAAGCCTAACTGACGGCCGGACATTGCAGGGGGGTTATAATCCACCAAGCACAGCCAAGTGGCGGCATAATCGGTGGATTATAATCCACCCTACGGCATAGCCTAATCAGCAAACTATATACGCCGAGAGGAAGTGATGTGTCTATAGAGCAATTGTGGATTGCGGAAGGCCCGCCACGCTCGGAATACGATCAACGGACCAATTCGCTAGCGCCCATGCCAGAATATCATCGACCCGCTGAGATAAATCCTCTGGCGGCAGGGGCTGATTTAAAAACATCAAAGCCAGATATATATTCTTAGCGGCTTTATGACTATCCAGTGGGGCCGCAAAGGTTTGCTTACTTAACTTATCGCCCTGCTCATTGGTGATCACAGGAATATGGGTATAACCGGGCGTGGTATAAGCCATCACTTGCTGCAAATAGATTTGCCGGGGTGTTGAGTCCAGCAAATCTGAGCCACGCACCACATGGCTGATAGCCTGATAGGCATCATCAACCACCACCGCCAGCTGATAGGCAAATAAACCATCCTTGCGCTGCAACACTACATCGCCCACGTCATTGTCTAATTGCTGGGAAAAGCGTCCCTGAATGGCATCATCAAAACTCACGACCCTATCGTCGACCTGTAAACGCAAGGCAAAATCCTGATCGGCAGGCGGAGTCACACAGCCTCGGCATTGGCCTTGGTAAATACCGTGACTAGCCTGAAGGTCACTGCGGGAGCAGGTGCAATAGAACGCTTTATTGGCCAACAGCAAATCATCAATAACCTGCCGGTATGCATCATGCCGCTGGCTCTGCCAAAGCACTTCACCATCCCAGGCCAAACCGTGATCTTCGAGACTTTGTAAAATAGCGGATGCGGCACCGGGCATTTCCCTTGGCGGATCGAGGTCTTCCATCCGTAACAGCCACTGCCCCTGATTGGCCCTGGCATCCAGAAAACTGGCCAGCGCACCAATTAACGAACCTATATGCAAAAGGCCCGTCGGCGATGGGGCGAAACGACCTATATAGTCATTCATAACGTGCTCGGTCGGAAGGAATTATCGGCCATAAAAAAGAACGGGAGAGCCCAGCCATGGACTCTCCCGTATTTTTTTGCGCAGCGAGTATTAACCCAACTGCTGTTTTTCTTTGATCTCGTCCAATGTTTTACAATCAATACACTGGGTCGCCGTGGGGCGAGCTTCAAGACGCTGAATACCAATCTCAACACCGCAGGCTTCGCAAAAGCCGTAGTCATCAGCATCAATCAGATTAATGGTGCTGTCGATTTTCTTAATCAGCTTGCGCTCGCGATCGCGGGTGCGAAGTTCAAGGCTAAATTCTTCTTCTTGAGTTGCGCGGTCCGCTGGGTCAGGGAAGTTGGCTGCCTCATCCTTCATATGGGTTACGGTACGGTCAACTTCCTGCATCAACTCGGCCTTCCAGGATAATAAAATCTGACGGAAGTGCTCACGCTGCGCCTCATTCATATACTCCTCGTTTTTCTTGGCTTTATAAGGAGTAAAGTTTTTAAAATTACTTGCCGGAGCTGCTTTTTTCTTGGGCATTGCAAAGTCTCACTGTTTGCTGGCTATATTGCCAACTACTTATATTAACTGATACACACGGCATTCTATTCATCTTGGCTTATATTAATGCTGTATGTTCCTTCTCTACGGCGTCGATCTCTCGACGATTCAATCTTGCCGATCTTATCCGTGATTCCATCTGTTTGCCACTGCGATGACCGATCCTTTCTTGATGATCTATCCACCAGCAGGAGCGCGCATTTGCAAACCCCCAAACCTACCAGATTTAGGCCGCTGACGCCATACTCAGAGATAAATTAATACGGGATAGAGGCTTGGCGAACAGGCAAAAAAAAGGCCCAGCCGGGGGAGCTGGACCAGGAGCACCCGTTGGGGACGGGGATTTTGCACCGAGCTTGCGCAGGAATAACACTCAACTGCGCCGGGCTATGCCAAGTTATGCCAGCATGGTAATAACCATCGCAAGCTTAACCAGCGGCTTTAGCCTCGGCAATATCAGTGACAGAGGCCGGATTAAGTATCTCAGCCAAAACTTCAGGCTTACCCTTGCAAGCCATAGCAACCTGCTCTTTATTGTTAGCCAATAACAGGCCAAAGGCCTCGGCGGCTTTCTCGTCGATACCAGCGACCTGGCTCTCCAGCAACGCAGTAAACTGCTCAGCCAGCTCTAACATTTTGTCATAAGCATCCGCTTGTTTTTTATCATCAAACATTGTGTTATCCCGGTCGCACTTCCACATTGCCACTACAGCCATGATATTTCCTCTTTCACTAAGTCTGTCTAAACATATACTGTATATTAATACAGTATCAATTTATTGCAAGCGCTTATTGAGGCAACGTGAGGGACGTAAATAGTAAGAGGGGCTTTAAGGCCTGATCAGGCCTTAATCATTAAGAAACTTTGGCAATCACCTCATTGGCATACCAATCAAGTACCGCTATTTTTTCATCCACGGTTTTAGTGTCGGGCTCTTGCTGGTAAATATTACGAAAGGCCAGAGACACTTCAGTCACTCCAAGGTCCTGGTACATTTTAATACCATCACTGCTATAGGCCTCTGCACCGGCTACTGACAACTCAAAAGGCAAATGGTCGCGACCATACTGTTTGCGCAGCTCATTTAAGCGGTCGATCATTTTTTTCAAGCCTTCGTAATCCGCGCCGGCGGCAATCCAGCCATCGCCTATTCGAGCTGCTCGCTTCAATGCAGCGTCGGAGTGCCCGCCAATTAAAATCGGCACTGGCTGAGTGGGGGCCGGGCACATTTTCATTTCCGGGATATCAAAAACTTCACCTTTGTAAGCAAAATAATCCCCGGCCATTAAGCCACGAATAATTTCGACCATTTCATCCATGCGCTTGCCGCGCTTGGCCCAGGGGATTTGGCAAATAATAAAGTCTTCTTCCCAGGGGCTAATACCCACACCAAATTTAAACCGGTTATCACTGATTACCGCCAAGCTGGATAACTGCTTGGCCACCACCGCTGGCTGGCGAATCGCCAATTTTACCACCGAGGTGGTAAAGGTCAGGGTGTCAGTCACCGCCGCCAAATGTGAGGCCAAAATAAAAGGGTCAATAAAAGGCACTGATTCTAAAAAGTCACGGCTGCCATCATCGTTATAAGGATATTGGGAGCTGGCCTCCTTGGGATAGCAAATACTATCTGGCAGAGTGACACCGTGGAAACCACGCTGCTCTGCCGCCACACTCAAGGGCACATATTGATCTTGCGCGCACATGCTGTGGTGATAATTAAACTTCATGCATATCTCCGAAAGGATTACAGACTACTGGCAGTGGCAAACATTAAATACTGGCAACCCCCCTGCGTCAACAAGGCGGTTAGCAAGGAGGGGAAAGTCGAGGTTACAGGGTATTTAGCTCAGCCTCTAAGCGGGTGAGTATCGTCATCAATTCGCCACTGGCATTTTCCATATTTTGCAGGGCGCGCAGCGCGGTCTCCTGATCATCCAGCGCTTTGTAGTTTAGCGCTTCAATGCCCAGGCGGTTGATCTCTAAAAAGGGGGGCTCCAGTAGGCCATAGCTAGGCAGGTTAGCACTTAATTCTGCCCCCTCACCTTTTAACCATTGCCACAGATAACTGCCACTATAATCAGACAGCTCATCGATGGACTGGTCTGACAAGCCCAAGACAACACGATAGACATCCAGCTTCCAGACAATCACTTCGGTTTTAACGGTTTGAACCATACCACCACTGGCGGAGCTACTAATCACCAACTGCATATGCCGCGCCAGCTCAAGGGCACTATTGACTGTGGTTAAGATATTTTCTGTGGAATCAGCCACCAAGCGGCAATCATCCGACACATCACGGATTTGCTGATCGGTACTAATGGTTTCAGTACCGATACTATCGACCAATGAGCCAATTTCAGACGCCGCTTCGCTGGCCCGCTGCGCCAGAGTCCGCACCTCATCCGCCACCACAGCAAAACCACGACCCTGCTCACCGGCGCGGGCCGCCTCAATTGCGGCATTCAGAGCCAACAAATTGGTTTGTTCGGAAATATTGTTGATCACTTCAACAAATTTGACGATATCTTCAGACAGAGATTTTAAACGATCAATATTCTCGCAGCTGCGGGAGGCCTTTTCATCAATACCCGCCACTTCTTCCCGGATATTACCAATGGCCACACTGCTATTATTAAACACCGAGGAGGTTTCTTTGGTTTTGGAGCGCTCTGCGTTAAGCTCCTTCGCTGAAATGGCAATGCCCTCACGCACTTCCTTAAGGGCTGCGCCACTGCTTAACCACAGCGCCTGAATTTCTTTGTAGGCGATATCAGCCTCAGTCTCTTCCTCATGGCTAAGCTGTGTCTCTGCTGCCTGCTGCTTAAGCTGATCGCGCTCTTCAGCCAACGCCTGTACTTCCGCTTCAAGGGATTCGGCCTTTGCCTGCCAGTCCTGCGCCGCTCTTTTATACTTCCACCACATAAGCATCACTCTTGTTTGTCGTTGATAAAGACATGTGACCAGACCATAGCAGAGGCCCGACAGGTTACAGACAGCAAGCTAAGTATAGCGGGTAAATTATCGGCCGGGAGGGGATAAACTTTATAACAGAAAATAGCAGGGGAAATGGCCGCTGTTGCAAAACAGCGGCCGGGCAAGCCCTAGTGGATAGCCAGTATGTCAGAGGCGACCTGGGTCACGATCTTCTCTGAGGTATTGCCGCGCCAGCGACTGGAGCGCTTGCGGGTACCTAAAACCACCAGATCAGCACCAATCTCTTTGGCAACACCGGCGATCACTTCATCCGGGTCACCGGATTTCACATGGATATTCGCTGTATCTACCTGAGTCTTATTCGCCAACTGGCTGCGGTCCGGGTAATTTAAAGAGTCTGAATAGGCATTCACAATATGCAGCTCGGCGCCGTGATTGGCCGCTAGCCACTGCCCGCGGCTAATAATCATATCATTCAGTTCCTGGTACTCAGGCTTATGGGACTGAATATTGATCGCCGCAAGAATCGTCTTACGCTCTTCAGGAGATTCAGGCTGCACCACTAACACGGGTGATTGTGCGGTACGCAACAGGCGCCAGATCGACTCATTAAAGATACGCTCATGGCCACTGGGACGGCTAATTAGCGGCAACATAATCAGTTCAGGCGTGAGTTTTTCCGACACGCTGATAATCGAACCATACCAATCGGTAGACCAGCTCATTTCCAGCGAGTATTCCAGACCGGACTCCTGCAAAGGGTTAATAATACGCTCAAAAAACCAGGTAGCGTTGCGAAATACCGCTGGGTTTTCTGACGACGTATCAGTATTGTCGCTATCTACCGCCAATAAGATATGTAATTTGGGAGGAGCCAAGCTGCCGCTGGCGGCCTTCTTGGCCGTATGCAGAACCCTATCCAGAGCCAAAGGCTTGTCTTGTGCCGGATCAACCACGATAAGGATGGTGCGAATATCAGACGGTGTAGCCATATAAATCTCCTAACCCTTTCTAAAATGTTTAAAGCGCCGCAGTATAAACTGCTACCGAGCGTTTGCCGACTATTTTATCCTCCTTACGCTAAGCAGTGCGGGTAAAAACGCCTTGGGTACGACCTCCATAGCCAAGTGGTTAGCCCTCAGACGTTATCAGTGGGCGTCTCTTAAGTTGCGACAGATTGTTCAGCCCGTACCAATCAGCTATCGATAATTTCAAAGATAACAATCACTTAGCATGTTATAAGCAGAGCATAAGCAGCCAATGCGTGATTGAGCAGCCCCTCCCTGAGCACCACCGCACACTCTTCTTCTCAAGGTTTCTTCAAACCCTTGAAATACCATTGGTTTTTTGCGTTTATCGCAATACTTTCTATACTCAAACCACGCCTTAATTAAGCCTCAATCAACCAGAGCCCTTATCAAACCATGCCCCAGCTACCTGGCCACACGCTTCGCCCCACCACCGCTGCACTACTTGCCCTGTTAAACACAGCGTTATTTAGCGGGGCGAGCGCTGCAGAAGAAGACGCCAGTGACGATTTTTACGACCTCAGCCTGCAACAGCTATTGGTGACAGAAGTCGAAGTAGGCTCTTTCTTTAAAGAAAAGATTGAAGATGTGGGCTCTACCGTTTCTCTAGTCACCCGAGATGAGTGGCGCAAACGCGGCTCCAAAAGCGTTACCCAGGCGGTTTCACATATCCCCGGCATTCATCAAAACACCCATTCAGACTTGGAAAATGTGGTGGTCAGGGGCTATCAAACCGCCACCAGCTACACCGGGGTATTAATACTGGTCGATAATATCCCCCTGAATAGCTACACCTTTTCTTCCGCCACCCAACGGGTGGGGTTATTAGACTCCTACGAGCAAATCGAAGTCATTAAAGGCCCAGGCTCTACCCTTTATGGCTCAGATGCCTTTAGCGGCCTAATGTCCCTGAAAACCTGGGACAGTGACAAAGATATCAGCGAGTACGGGCTGGAGTACGGCAATTTTGGTGATTACGGTGCCACCCTTAAACACTCACAGGGTATTGGCGAAAAGCTGAGAGCCTCGATCAATATTGTCGCCCAGGGCGTCGATGATGAAGAGCGTGAATATGATTATCTGGGGCTGGATGACCAATTGGGAAGCGAGGAGCTGGAAAACCATCGCAATACCAACTCCATCATTGCCAAACTCAGCTATGAAAACACCAAGCTGATGGTCTATAGCCATCACCTGAACAGCCGCGGCGGCGGCTTTGGGTTTAATTTTGTACCGCTGACCAGTGACGGCAATCAGGTTGACCGCCATACCGATATGGATCTGTTTTCACTGACCCATAACCAGCCTATAAACGGTACCGGTGAAATCGTCTTTAAAGCCTACCACTGGGAGTCGGAGAGCTTTGCTGACTACGGCCTTCAGGCCGGCCCTATTGGCGACAATGGCAGCGTTAATATCGACCAGGAAGAAATTCGCAGCGGCGGTGATATCAAATACCTCTATAACAATAAAGAGGACCTAAAGTTTGTTGCCGGTCTGACCTATGAAGAAATCGAAAGTGGTGACCAGGCCAGCTTTGGCCAACCCGCCAGCTATGGCAATAATACCCGCATTGTTAAGTCCGCTTTGTTTAATGCCGACTATACCTTTGCCGAAGGCAAAGCCAAGGTCATTGTGGGCGGCCGCTTTGATACCTTTAACGATATTGATGAAGACCACTTCAGCCCAAGATTGGGTTTTAATTATTACTATAACGATAACAACACCTTTAAGGCGCTCTATGGCAATTCATTCCGCGCACCGAATATCCAGGAAATTTCCGGTTTAACCGGCAGTGTTATTGGTGGCGGTAAAGAACTAAAACCAGAAAACAACGATACCTATGAACTGATCCATATTTATCAGGACAAACAGTTCTCACTCAACTCCACGATTTTCTTTAGTGTTTTTGAAGATGCGATCAACCTCTCTGAAACTGTACCTTTACAGTATATCAACAGCGAGGAATCTGAATCCTGGGGTGTTGAAGTTGAAAGTAAATATAAGCGCGGACAGTTTTCTTATTATGGCTCTGTCAGCTATGTGGACTCTTATGTAAAAGAGCCAGAAAAAGATTCATCATTTTATGAGGGCTTTCCCGACTGGCTCATCAACTACGGGCTGGACTACTCAGCCAAACAATGGCCGGTGGACTTTTCTATCTATAACACCCACCGCTATGGCGCAAAGACGCTGGATAATAGTGACAGTATCAACGTAGAAGAAGGCAAAAGCATTAGCCCTTATGTACGCACTGATTTTGTGACCACCTACTATATGGGTGACCGCAGCGATAACAATACGCTGTATTTTCAGGTGAGAAATTTGTTTGACCGGGATAATTATATCAGCGGCAATCTGGGCTCCTACGAAGGTAGAAAAGAGCCCTCACTGAATGCCGTGATCGGTTTCAGATACTCCATGTAGGGTGGATTATAATCCACCGGTATAAGGTAGCTCACTCAGAGGCAAGAAGACTTAAAGCTACCGCTTCAGCTACCTTAATTCCATCAATACCCGCCGATAAAATACCGCCCGCATAACCGGCACCCTCACCCGCAGGATATAAGCCCTGAGTATTAAGGTTCTGAAAATCTTTGCCGCGCTTAATACAGATCGGGGAAGAGGTTCGGGTCTCTATACCCGTCAACACCGCATCATCCATCGCAAAGCCCTTAATCTTTTTATCAAACTCAGGGATCGCTTCACGCAACGCTGTTACCGCAAAAGCGGGCAGGGCTTTGGATAAATCCCCCAGCGTCACGCCGGGTTTATAGGAAGGGGCCACCGAAGCCAGCGCTGTAGATGGCTGGTTGCGAAGAAAGTCGCCAACCAATTGGGCGGGGGCATTATAATCTTCACCGCCCAACTCAAAAGCCAACTGCTCAAGCTCACGCTGCAAATCAATCCCGGCTAATACATGCTCCGGATAATCTTTCTCCGGCTCAATGCCAACCACAATAGCGGAATTGGCATTTCTCTCATTGCGAGAATATTGTGACATACCGTTGGTGACCACCCGCCCCTCTTCAGAGGTAGCTGCCACCACAGTGCCACCGGGGCACATACAAAAACTATAAACACTGCGGCCATTTTTACAGTGATGCACCAGCTTATAATCCGCCGCCCCAAGAATCGGGTGCCCAGCATTATCCCCAAAGCGCGCACTATCAATCACCGATTGCGGGTGCTCGACCCGAAAACCAATAGAGAAAGGCTTGGGCTCTATATAGACGCCCTGCTGTAACAACATTTGGAAGGTATCCCGTGCACTGTGGCCAATCGCCAGCACAATATGGCGGCTACTGAGCGTTTCACCACTGGCCAGCGTTACACCGGTGACCTGCCCCTGCTCACTCCCTTCACGGTGTATCTGTTCAACTTTCTGGTCAAAGCGAATTTCACCCCCGAGACGAACAATCTCAGCGCGAATATTTTCCACCATTTTAACTAGCTTAAACGTACCAATATGGGGCTTGCTGACAAACATAATTTCTTCCGGCGCACCGGCTTTAACAAACTCGGTTAATACCTTGCGACCTAAATAACGTTTATCTTTTACCTGGCTATATAATTTTCCATCGGAAAAGGTACCGGCACCTCCCTCACCAAACTGTACATTGGACTCGGTGTTTAACTTGCGTTGACGCCATAGACCCCAAGTATCTTGTGTGCGCTGCCTGACATCCTGCCCCCGCTCTAACACAATCGGCTTAAGACCCATCTGCGCCAAGACCAGGGCCGCTAAAATACCGCAGGGGCCAAAGCCAATAATAATCGGGCGTTGTTGGCTGCTATTGGGGAAGTCCGGCTCGGCATGGGCCACAAAATGATAGCTAACATCAGGGCTTTGGCGCAGCCTGGCCTGTGTGCCAGCCTGCTCTAACAGGCGCTGTTCCAAAGCGGGATCCAGCTCTATATCCAGTTGATAGATAAGCAGAATATTCGACTTTTTACGGGCATCATAGCTGCGCTTAAATACCGATACCGCTAGCAAGTCATCCGCAGTGACCTGCAACACCTGAACAACAGCATCGGTTAGATCCTGATCAGAGTGATTAAGAGGGAGCTTAAGTTCGTTGAGTCGCAGCATAAATTAACAGGGCCAAAAAGTGTAAACCCGGCAATCTTAGCACAGAAGGCATTGCATTTAGAGGCTAAAGCATGGAAGTGAAAAAAAGACGCAGCGGCAATCCCCTAAGAGAATCTCTAATCGATCTTGTAAAATACAACCTGCCGCTACGCAAACCCCGAGGATATCGGGGACCTGGAAACAAACAGTCACAACCAAAAAAACATAAGCCTTATTGGCTGCGACAACGCTATAGTCTCAAGTAGAAAAACAAAAACCTAGGGCATAAAATAATTTATTATTTAACAATTTTGACATCAAAAAAGGGGGTATTTAATGTCAAAAAAGTCAAAATAATTATTCAAAAATGTATAAAACAGATATCACTGAAGGCCAGCTCTTAATGCCCATCATCTGCAATACACTAAGAGCGAACAGGATTAATCCGAGAAAAGGCTTATTAGGGTGATTGCAAACCACCCACTATCCATAAGCTAAACAATAAGGCTGAGTAGAACGTAATCGGTGGTCACTACAGTTTAAACTGGCTAACCAACTGCAACATATCTGTCGACAAACGATCTAACTGATTAGACTTTTGAGTCATCTCTTTGGAATCTTCTGAAGTATTGACCGCCACCTGCGAAATATTCGTAATATTACGGGTGATTTCCTCAACCACATTACTCTGCTCCGCAGAGGCTCCAGAAATCTGGTAAGACATGGATTTTATAATGGCCATAGCATTAGTAATAGCCACCAGAGATTCGTTAGCCTGCTCAGCAATTTTGACACTGGAATGAGCCTGGTTTCTGCCCTTATCCATCACTTCCACCGCATTCTTGGCGCCCACTTGCAGCTTCTGGATCATCTCCTGAATCTCTTCTGTCGACTGCTGAGTACGCTGAGCCAGCGTTCTTACCTCATCAGCGACAACCGCAAACCCCCGGCCCTGCTCTCCAGCCCGAGCTGCTTCAATGGCAGCATTAAGCGCCAGTAAATTGGTCTGGTCCGCCACGCCGCGAATCACATCCAGCACTGAACCTATACTTTCACTGTTACGCTGCAATTCACTGATCACATTGGACGCATTCTCAATATCTTTCGCTAGCGAAGAAATCGCCCCCATGGTTTCCATAACCACCTTGTTGCCGATATTGGCCTGGTTATCCGCCTCCTCGGTATCACCCGTAGACGTCGCAATATTGCGCTCGACTTCCATAACCGTGGATGACATTTCATTCACCGCAGCAGCTATCTGCTCCAGCTCTCGCTCCTGTACCAGAATAGATTCATTCGTATTGCCAGAATGCAGTTTTAGCTCACTGGCAGCGGCGGACAAATCATTGGAGTTTTCTCGAAACTGAACCACCACACCACGGATTTTTTCAACAAAGCTATTAAACCAATGGGCCAACTCCCCCAACTCATCCTTGCTATTAACACTTAGGCGACGGGTTAAATCACCTTCACCCTGGGCAATATCCTTTAGTGCCATCACGACATCATTAATGGGCCGAGTAATCGCCCGCTGAATTAGCAAGGCCAAAATCACTGACATCAGTGCAATACCGCCACCTAAAAAAGTCGCGATCGAATAGAGCTCAGTGGTAGCGTCAGAGACCTCATTCAAGTCAACATTCATATACACCATACCCACCGGCTGATCTTCACTGATAATCGGCTCGTAAATCTCCAGTGAAGATTCTGTCAGAATGGTCTGCGCCGGCTTCGGCTTCAGGGGAATCGATGAAGGGATATTCTCGGCACTACCCAACTCAGGCAACTCGCCCTCAACCCCGCCCCATCGGTACCAGACAAAAGGGTTGCGGCTTTCATCGTAAATTACCACCTCGTGAATATGGGAATTGGCTACCAATGGCAGCAGTGCCTCATGGGCAGACTCAACATCGGAAAAATCCAGCGCTCCCGTAGTATTGCCACCGGTAATTCTGGAAATGGTCAGCGCCTCAGTGACAATTTTATCCTGGATACGTCCTTTCTCAATATCAACAATAACGCCCACCGCAATCAGCACCGAAGAAATACTGGTAAACGTAATGCCTAAAATTATTTTCCATTTAAGTGATAAACTCATTGCGCAACCCCTTAGGTATTGATTAGAACAGGTACTGCTTTGGTGAAAACCTTATTAAGTCATGGTCATGAAGTCATTACCTGACCGGCACTACTTGCTGCTAACCCGATACAACTTTGAACTCGCCTTGAGACCACTGCCCTCCAAACGCTTTTTATTGATTTGCAGGGACCCCTTATTGCCGGTGCCGACAAACCCCACCATGCCGCCATGGGCGGCAAACTGCTTAAAGTCTCCAGTGGTTAAAATGGCTGAACCTGATAGCGCGGCAATGGTTTCTCGTAGCTTCGCCACGCCAGGTGCGCCCAAAAACACCAGATGGCAATCCTTGCCCTGTTCAATATCCGCTAAATCCAGCTGGCGTATCTCAAAGCCCCGCTTTTTAACTTTCTTGCTGCCAAGGCGAGCACTTAAGCTGTCATACATGGCCGTTTCCCCCATCAAACAATAGGTATAGGGGCTGTCCGGGCTGCTAAAACTCTCCTTGGGCCAGGTGATATAACGCGCCAGGCTTTCCATAAATTTTGCGACGGTCTGCTGGCCTCCCGGCGTATTGGAGATCGCCTCGGCATAACTGGCAGATGATAGCGATAGACACGCTAGTAACAGAGAGGTTAAAAGACGCTTACTAGCAAAAGAGAAAAAAGGCGTTATCGGCTTGGTCATAAAATTCATTCTTACTTAATCAATTGTCATTTCACCCGCACAGCATCACCCGTCCGGAAACTATTTAGCCAGATAAGATAGTGGAACAATGTCCACCACTGTTCCAGAGCAAAAAATACAAATTTATTTAACACTTTTGACAGCATTTAAAGGAATAAAAAGGGTGCCACGCTATAAAAATCATAGCGTGTGGGAGAAAAATATTTTCAACCCAGAATTACACCAACGGGAAAAATAGCTGCTTCCAGCTCACAATGCCGCAACAGACCGACCCTTCAGCCATCAAACCAGGCAGCATCCTATTAATTTATAGCCAGCACCACTGTTAAACAGTAGCGATATTCACCTGCACAATACATGGCAAATCTGACATATTTTTTTAACAAAAATGACGGGGAAAATGGCCCGGCAAATCCATTTTTTTATAAGCTTCCGTTTCTTATTAACCGCCAGTAATGCTGACCTAATAGCGTAAGATTACAGGCCTTAGAATCCATCGCCGCTAAATACATACAGGAAGCATCCACCGGCATGACTAAACCTATGCCCTGGAGTTTTTTCAGATGATTAAATATGTCGATATTTTTCTTTATTGCAAAAGGCTTAATCGCAGCAGCAGAGTGTTGAATCTGATTAGACGCCTCAAAGGAGGGGTCCAATCGGTAAAGCGCCTCGGGCTGCGGAAAGTATTCAACAATTTTTTTCATACTGCATAGTGGCACCTGAGGCTCAATACTACGCAGGGGAGATAAGCAGGAGGTATTGGTCATAAAGAGCGGGCGCGGGCTGCGCTCCCCCAAGGCTCTATCGATATAAGCATAAACACTGGCCATAGAAATATCGCCCTTAAGGTCAGCAGCACCACCTCTCAAGGCATCTAACAGCACAGCCATAAACGCACCACAGTGCTGCTTATCCACCGTTTCTTCGACCCTGCGATTAGCCGCGAGTAATACAACGCCCTGGCCAATAAATATCCGGGGCGAGCCCGGCAACAACGCCTCTTTATTGCTATAGGGGAACAGGTCAAGAATAACAATTTTATTGGCAGCTCTGGCTTTACCTGCATGACTGAGCAAGTCACCAATGGATACCCAATCACCGCTTCTTTCGTAATCCGGCGCCAATAAACAGCCACCACTTTCATTAACAAAACCGAAGCCAGTATAAAAAAACAGCAAGTCTTCCGCCCTTAGGGAGAAAAAATCACTAATCATAGAGCGGAGCGATAAAGCCGAGTCAAAACCCACATTTATTTGGGTGGAAAAATTGGCTGTACGGTCGCCATTTGTCCCTACAACACTGGCAAAAGAAGAGGCCGCACTCACGCCATAACTGTCTGCTGGCACTGCACCACCAGACACGACCAAAGCCTTTCTCGTTTTCTTTCTCACTGACGCACCCTAAGCAACCACTGGTCACAAGCATTTACCGCCAGCTAAGTATGCGCATTTATTGATCAAAAACCATGGCATAAATGTCAGAAAAATTTATCATTTTTTACAGCGATTTTAGAACCCCATTCAACCGTGGCTAAACAATTACTTTTCTCTGCTACTTTTTTATCCACTGGCCCACAGTTTTTTTAAACACCTAAACGGCCTGTCAAAAATGCCTAATTATTAAGTCATAAATGCCATGGACCTTGATGAAAACGTTATTAATAATAGGTCAATATAGATATAGCAAGGATGTTGCTTTGCAACGCAGTCACTAAGCCATTGCAAAAAAGCAGAGCCGCAATATATCTATTCACTGACAATGTATTACTCAGCTGGAAGCTAGACCTATGGACACAATGATTAATTCCTGTAGCCTGACCCTACTTACCCTATCCTACTTTCTTATATTGATCGCCTGCACAACCTTTCTACAATTAACCGAACGTATCAGAGAGCATCGTGGTACACGCTCACTCAGTTGGATGTTATGGGGGGCTTTGCCATTGGCAGCAGTATTTGGTCGGTTAATTTCTTTGGTTTGTTAGCTTACTGTTTGCCGACCACAATGAATGTTAATAGCCAGGCATTAATAAGTTCCTTCCTGGCCAGCATGGGGCTTGCTGCATTATGTTTATATGGGGTTAGCCGGCAAAAAAACTCTGCCCAGCATCTGGCTATTGGTCTTGCTTTAGCGACAGCGCTGCTATTCCTGATATTTAAAGCAGGCACCTTGGCATTAAATCTGGACGAAGAGCAACGCCATCAATACCCATTCCTCAGTGTTTTTATTACCGTCAACCTATCGATAGTGCTACCGCTAATCGTCACGGCACAATTTCACTCCTTCTTCAGTACCCAACCGTCTGCCAATAAACGGGCTTTCGCCATCTACTCGCTGTGGCCGATGCTTTTGGCAGCCACGGTCTTTATCTGCCTGCATATGGTTGGCAGCGCGTTTACTCGGCTGTGGGACCACCCCAGCCATAGCCACGCAGCTATTATGGCCTCGCTGCAAATAGCCTCCATACTCTCGGTTATAGCCATCGCGATTATTGTTTCCACCTGGTTTCTGGCCAAATACGATCAACTCAATATTAAAGCAGCACAATTGCTTAAATCACTGAACCGATCAAAACAAGACCTGCAACTAATGATGATGCATGACCCACTAACCCGGCTGCCTAACCGAGCGCTACTGGAAGACCGGCTTGACAAAATATTAGCCCGGTCCAAACGCTGTAAATCACAATTTGCGGTTATTTCTGTTGATCTTGACCGTTTTAAAACGATTAACAATACGGTTGGCCATGCCATTGGCGACGAACTGATCAAGCAAGTTGCTAAACGCCTTCATCAAAGCGTTAGAGCCATGGATACGATTGCTCGTATCGGAGGGGACGAATTTCTAGTCGCTATCGATGATGGCATCAATCGGGATCAAGTCACCCAAATTGCCGATCGAATGATTAATACCGCCTGCAAAGTCTTTTTTGTCCAGGGCAATGAGATTCGTATTTCTTTAAGTATCGGCATCAGCCTTTACCCACAGGATGGTCATACGATTCGGGACCTCATCATTAATGCCGATACTGCTATGTACTTTTCAAAAAAAATGGGGAGAAATAATTTTCATTTCTTTGATCCCTGTATGAAAACAGTGACTGAACAAAAGAAAAAAATGGAGAAGCGACTGCGTATTGCTCTCGAAGAGGGATTATTTACTTTAGCCTATCAACCTAAAATCAATATTACTAATAATACGGTCTGCGGTGTTGAAGCCTTGCTACGCTGGGATGATCCGGAGCTGGGCACCGTCACACCCGATGAATTTATACCGTTATCGGAAGAAATTGGTTTGATATTGCCGCTGGGGCTATGGGTGCTAAATAGTGCCTGTCAGCAAATCAAGCAATGGCTTGATGAAGGCCTATGTTCACTGCCAGTCGCCGTTAATATTTCTCCCTACCAGCTCAATCAAACCGGCTTCAGTCATCTGGTAGAGCAGGCGCTGCAACAATCCGGTATTCCCCCCAATACCTCGAACTGGAAATTACCGAAAGTGCCGTGATGCAAAACCCCGACCTGGCCAGGCAAGTGCTTAACCAGCTCAACGATATGGGGGTACATATCTCGATTGATGACTTTGGCACCGGCTACTCCAACCTGTCACAACTGAAGGGCTTCCCTATCGATCGCTTAAAAATAGACCGATCATTTACCTCCGGTATCACCGACAACAAACAAGACGCTGCGATTGTTAAAGCGATTATCGCACTGGCCCATAGCTTAAACCTTGAGGTTATCGCCGAAGGTGTCGAAACCCCTGAGCAACTGGACTATATCCGCGAGCTACGAGCCGAGCAATATCAGGGCTACCTGTGCAGCAAACCTTTATCCCTCAGTGAATTTCGTGCTTTTATTGCTACCCATCCCACAGCCATCGATCCCCATAATCGCTGCCAGCCAGCAATAGCCCATAATTCCCTATAACAGCCCTTTAACCCAGCCACCTATGAGTGCATTCTTTTGAATGCACCCGGAGTCGATGGTAAGCTTTGGCTTTGCCCCGACGATGCCCTTTAATGAACAAACAACAAACAACCGATGTCGTTATCATTGGCGCTGGCGCAGCAGGGCTGATGTGCGCGATTGCTGCTGCTGAAGAAGGCAAACAAGTCCATTTGTTAGACCATGCTAACAAGGCAGGTAAAAAAATCTTAATCAGTGGCGGTGGCCGCTGCAACTTTACCAATATGTATACCGAGCCCAGCAACTACCTTGGCCATAACCCGCACTTTTGCAAATCTGCTCTTAATCGCTATACCCCCTGGGACTTTATTGCACAAGTTGATAAAGCCGGCCTGCCCTGGCATGAAAAAAAGCTCGGCCAATTATTTAGCGATAATAAAAGCCAGGCCATTCTAACCATGTTACTGGAGCGCTGTGATCAACTGGGTGTGACGATAGTACTGGACTTCTCTATCAGCTCCGTGACAAAAACCGGGGAGACTTTTTCCATCAGCAACGCAAACGCTGTTTACCAGAGCCCCTCACTGGTCATAGCGACAGGAGCCATGTCTTTTCCAACCATGGGAGCCACCGACTTTGGCCATCGATTGGCAAAACAGTTTGGCTTAGCCGTCACCCCTACTTACCCAGGTCTGGTGCCATTTACCTTTGACGCTAAGGAAAAAGCACAATTTGATGGACTGTCGGGCACCAGTGTCGACGTATTGATTGAAGTTAACAACACGAGCTTTCGAGAGAACATCTTATTTACTCATAAGGGCCTTAGCGGCCCTGCGGTATTGCAAATCAGCTCTTACTGGACACCCGGTGATACGGTGACCGTGCGCTGCTTACCCGACACGGATATCGCAGCAGAACTCAAAGACAAGCAACAATCCCAGCCCAAAAAACATCTTCATAAGCTATTGCAAAGCTATTTACCCTTGAGTGTTATCCAATGCTTTTGTGAAGGTATTGATCTACAAAAACCCCTGCATAACTACAAACATACTGAGCTTCAGGCTATTGCGGATTTAATTCAGCACTGGCAATTTATTCCCAGCGGCACCGAAGGCTATAAAAAAGCAGAGGTTACCTGTGGCGGCGTAAATACCGATGAGATCAGTTCAAAAACCTTTGAAGCTAAAAAAGTGAAGGGGCTATATTTTATTGGCGAAGTATTGGACGTCACCGGCCAATTGGGTGGTTTTAACTTTCAGTGGGCCTGGGCCAGCGGCTTTTGCTGTGGCAAAGCACTTTAATTGCATCCCTGCCATTATTGCGTTCACCCAGTGATTTCTCCGTTCAGCAGAACCCCTTAAGCGATGTAAAGTCATCTTGAGCAAGAATGGTTGTTTTTCCCAGACACTATTATGTTATTGCGGGTTATACCAAATCGGCGAAGTGACTGCACGCTCTTGCTGAATCATATCTACGTCTGGGTCAATAGCTTCTTGATAACGCACCGCATCAAACGCAACCCAGCGGGGCGTTGGGATTTCTACCACCCGAGCATAATAAAAGGCGCGCTGTTTAGGGTCGAAATCAGGGTCGGTAAAATGGCCGATAAACTCGGTAGCACCAATGGTATTGGTATAGCTTGCCGTGGCCAAATCAACGGTATTGCCCACTTTAGTCAACTTACCATCAACCTCTTTACGTTTCTCCGGTTCACTCCAGGCCACGTTATACACTTTTTCATAAGTGTCTCCGCTGCTATCAACCCAGCCCTTAATAATTTGCATAGCATCCAGATTGGCATTCACCGGGTCTTTTATTGCGGCAAACAGAAAAGTGGGAGGCTTATCCGCCGTAGAGGCCTTTAAATCCCCGCCCATCGGAACCCCTTTGGCATAACCGGTTTTAACCAAGCTCTCGGGCCTGGCATCGGCAGCACTAAAATCATAACCAGCAAACAGGCGAACCGAAATACGCGGGCCACTGGAGGCGTAAACCTCACGTCGTTTCATTCCATCCCAAATCGCGCCGCGTGTATTTGATGTGGACCATACTCCAGTTATGCCGGCGGCCAGAATTGTCCAGTCACGGCGGGTGTAGCTGCCTTCTTGCTTGTATACATCATTCCAACGGCCCGGACGTGGATAGGAATAACCAAATTTACCGTAGAAATTATCTTCCTGCCCCCCCATAGACAAACCGTTATGGGTATCGGTGCCTGAGACCAGTGCGATTTTAAAGGGGTTGGTACCGAATTCAGCTTCCAGCTTTAGACCGTTTTTTAACGCCTCCCGTGCATACTCTGTACTAATCATACCGGGCTCTTTGGGGATACCGTTTAAATTGGCAGTATCCCACACGCCAAAGTTTGCATACTCATCATTGGGTGACAGTGCTGGGTGGGCTTCACCCTGCCCTTTATATTGAAAGACTTCATAGAGCACTTCCCAACGAGCTCTATCTTCCACCCACTTTTTAGTCAGGGGCTGGCCGTTATAGCGCTTAAGATCAAACATCTGCCCATTAGACATATTGCCATTGTGAGGAATTGCCAATACCTTGCCGCCTGTTTTATCTTCCCAATCCGCTAACCACTGCCATAAACTTTCAGGGTCCGAACCACTCACTGCGGGATCAGCACTTACAAAAGTCGTTAGTGGTGCGTATTGGCGTGTCACATCTGAGTTGCCACGAAAGATTACATTGCGGTGAAGGTTGTTGCCATTCTCGCCATTGGACGTCCACTCATAGGCGATAAAAGCCGTAAACTTACCGGGCTCATTATATTGCTCCATAATATCGACCGTTTTTTCCCAAGCGGACACCATCCATTTGGGGTCCATAAATACCGGGGGAAGTTGATGCGTTGCCTGCGCACTCACCGCTTCCTTTTTGGCCTGCATGGAACTGTCGCCACCCTTGGCCATCATTTCTGACCAGCGTTTAGCGGTTGGGTCTTGCATAAACTCGGCATTGCCATCAATCAATTCATTAATAGTACCCATACCATCAGAATGGTCGGTTACCGCAACCCAATCCAGGCCGCGATGCAATTTGACCATTTCACCGGTGCTGTATTTAACGGCTTCACCTTTAGCAAATCGAACTAATTCCTCGGGGGTTAAAGTAGCACTAGCTAAACCCGCATCCGCCGACCAGGCACTGTGCATATGCTGATCACCCCAGAACACTTCTTCAGGAAAAGCGGTATCGATCGTTGTCACTTTATTAACAAATGCAACGGGAGCTGCGGCTTGATCAGCCGCTGCGGTTGTATCAAGCTCGGCATTTTTTCCACAAGCCGTTAATAATAACGCCATACTGGTATAAACCGTTGCCTGCAATAACTTGGTCATAGCTGCTCCCCTTGTGTTAGACAAGATGCATAATCGATTATTGAGCGGTGTACCAGATAGGTGATGTCCATGCGCGCTCTTGCACAATGGCTGGAACATCGTCTAATAAGGGTAGCTTATTGCGCACCGCGTCGTAAGTGGACCAACGCGGTGTAGGAATTTCCAGTACCCGGGCGTAATAGACCGCATGCTGCTGCGGATCAAAATCGTTATCCGTCCATGAGCCCATTAACATGGACGCGCCAATATCATTGGTATAGGTCGCGGTTTTTAAATCCACCGTATTACCGACAGCCGGTAGTTTTCCATCAGCATCCTGTTGTCGTTCACCCGCCCATACCACATTAATAATTTTCTCTTGGGTGTCACCCTTATCATCAGCCCAACCTTTGATAATTTGAAGACGGTCAAGATTGCCACTCAGGCTGTCTTTTTCAGCGTAAACCGTAAAAGTGGGTGCTTTGCTTAAAGCAGTCAGGGTACTCCCCATGGGTACACCTTTGGCATAACCTTCAGTCACCAGTACTTCTGCATCAGCGGGGTTGGCAGGTAAATCGCTACCGGCAAACATCCGCACCCGAATGCGTGGCCCAGAGGTGCCAAAGGTTTCACGGGCAGCCAGTGCATCCCAAATTTCTGCACGGGTATTTTTGGGTGCCCATACTCCTGTTAAAGCACCTGGGCTGGATTCTCGCGCTCTAATCCAGCCATCAATATCAGAGGTGCGACGCATATCAACGGTGCCGTCCGTCGGACCATGGCTACCAATATAATTATCCTCATCGACATCACCCATACCGCTATTGTGATTATCTGTTCCCCCTACAATGCCAAACTTAAACGGATTGGCGCCCAGTGTTTTTTGGAAATGCGTACCTTTGATAACCGCATAACGTACATAGTTGTCTTTGCGTTTTACCCGCTCACTGAAATTGGCCAGAGAATCTGCATTTTCAAAATTGGCAAATTCATCATTGGGCCAGAACTGTCGTGTTACTTCTGAGTTGCCCTTGATCTGCATCATTTCAATTAAGGGTTCCATGGACTCGCGGCGTTTGGCGTAGGCAGTATCCAGAGGCTTGCCACTATTATCAATCGACTCAAACATTTGCCCTTTGGAACCGTTACTATTGTGGGGGACTGCGAATAAGGTCATGCCCTTGCTGCGCTGAAGATCAATCCAATCCCACAATTTTTCTTCATCGGATGAGTCTACATTGCTGAAAGGCAACTCCGGCACATTGTTATCACGGAAAATAATATTTCTATGCATATTGCCGCCATTGGGTGCAGCAGTCCATTCAAAGCCATGCAGCGTCGTAAACTTACCGGGCTGATAATATTTATTAGTCACTTCAAAATTCATCGCCCAGGCACTTTTCGTAGTGGCTTCACCCGCGTAAAACGGCGGATGCTGGGGGCTGGAAGAGCGGTTATTTTTAACCACATATTTTACAAACCAGGCCCGCTGATCCTCAACTTTATTAAGGCCACGTAACTCAACCAGAGTGGGATTATCATAACCCGGCGCACCTTCAACTTGCGCCGAATACATTTCGCCAATAAATTCCGCATGATCTGTCACGGCGGCAAAGTCCAAGGGTCTTTTGAGTTGATGCTTATCACCATGAATATCCATAACTTCGCCACGGGCAAAGCGATAAGCATCATCCGGCGTTCGGCGGTTACCTCCAATATAGGAATCCAACGAGTAAGAGGTATGCATATGAATTTCGCCAAAATAGGCTTCTTTTAAAGGGTTTTCCGGCACGGCCGCTTCAGCAGCAGCCACTGTATCAACAGGTTTTTCACTGGCAATCGCTTTTTCGGTGGCTGGCTCGGTGTTTTTAGAACAGGCTACGGATAAAGCAACCAGACTACTCACTGCACATACTTTTACCACTGTCGCTACTGTCATGATTTTCTCCTGCTAGAAAAACATCTCTGTTTTGAGATATAAAATATCACCCTTTAATCGATTTTTTACATCGTGTTCTTTAAGCCAACGAAACTCGGAAATCCATTTACGGCCAAAGGCGTTATCGACATAGGAAAGCACCGGCCCCAGGCCCGTCGTTTTACCTTTAAAACTGCCAAAAACTGCACCGTCGCCGCTATCCCCTTCAACTTGTTCATAATAATATGCACCAAGGCCTAAGCCGAACGTACCGCCAGCCAATGGAAAGTGCTGTGCAAAGGTGGCATCCATATGAACTTGAGTGCCGGTTTTATAATCGGTGTCTGAATTTTCTTCATTAAAGTCCACACCGATAAACACCGACGCCTCTCGACCATTGTCCGGGCTGAAATACATAAAACCGACGGTAGGTTCTATCGTCCAGTAGTTTTTACCGGTATTGGCCAGACGGCCAACTTTATAATCGCCAGTCGGTGCATATAAACCGATACGGTAGTTAATATTAAAATCAGGGCTTATTTTTTGGTTTAGCATTAAAGGCATTAATACAATATCGCCGAGACCGGTCTCTGTATCGGACACTTCTCGAGTAAAACTAAAGTTACCGGTTTTATCAACGACAGTACCACTCACTTTGATCCGCATTTGCGGCAGTGTCATCGACATTTGATAAGTCCAGGTATCGTTGAGTACTCCCCATTCAGGCACCCAAGAAAGCGTTAATGCTGCCACCGTCGCTTCAGCCTCAGCTCCCAAAGTGGGTGAACCCGCATAAGGGATGGCCAGGTTTTTTCCAGCATCACCGTCGTAACCCACGCCATTTAATCGCACAATAAATGCAGGGACAGGAGAAACGCCATCGGCAAAGGAGTCCATGGAGCCAGGTTGGTAATGCCCACTGCCGCCTTCTTCAGCATACAGCCCAGCGGGAAAGACGACGCAGAGAGAGGCAATAAAAAGGGGGAAGACGGATTGCATTGTTTTCATTGACGCATCCTGACTGTATTTGATTCTTGTTTTTCTTAGTTTTATTGCTTAGCTGTCATGCTAAGCGTTACTTTCAGGCTCTGATACCAGAGTATTTTTTACGACTGCCGTCACTCTACCCTAAACATTATCCAGGCAGCAATCATTAAACGAGCCACCTTGCACCTTTTACCCCTTCTTAGCTAAGTATCTCTTATCAGATGTTAGATTTTAATTTGAACAAGCATTTACAAAACCAAACTTTGAATAATTTCTTCAACATGGCATTCAGGACATGGCTATTCAGCACATGCCCCATGCACTAACACTCCCACTCAATATCAGCGGTACGGTAAATACGCGATGATTATATGACTCTGCCAATCACTCACTCTGGTACAGAGACAGACCAATCTCACGGCTTTTATTGCATATTTAATTGAGTGGAAATCAGATCAAAGGGGATATGGCAGCCTTTGCCAGCGTTGATAGATATTCAGACCTTCCCGTTCCAGCCTCGCTTTGCTTTCGCCCTTTTTCTCAGGAAGTATTTAGTGACCATCATCAAGCCGGGCTATCAGGGCTTGATACGATTAATCACAATAATACAAATAGCAGCCAGGCCACAAATCCCCATCATAAAATCAAAGGCGGGCAGATAACTGCCATAGGTACTGCGGATAAAACCCAGCGCCGCTATCGCCGAAGTTCCTGCAATGGTATCCACAAAGGTGAAAATACCCAGAATTTTGCCATAGGATTGACCGGCAAAAAACTCTGCAATACTCAGCTGAACCATGGTGAAGGCACCGCTGTAACCCACCCCATAGATCACCGCGTAGATATACACCATGGTCATACCGCCCTGATCAATCAGCCTTAACATCAGCAAGCCCAGAGCAAGGTTGATAATCGACAGCAACATGATTTTGCCTTTATCAAAGTGGTCGCTTAAATAGCCAAAACCAAATTTGCCAACAATCGCGCACCAAAAAAACAAACTAAATATGCCGGGAATCGCAGCCTTATCGATACCGATATCCTGACTTAAATAAATTGCCTGATGCTGTAGTACACCTAAAATACAAAACCACATAGTGGCTGTTGAAAAGGCTAATAAATAAAAAACGGGGGAATGTAGCGCCTCTTTTAAGCTTGGCCCGGCCTGGCTATTGTCGGCTTCAACCACGCTATCGTTATCGGCACCGTCAGCATGCAGACCTAAGTCTTGCGGGCTATTTCTGACCCATAAGAATAAAGGTACTATCATCATGACTGCACCAACCACCGCCAATATCATCATAGCGGCACGCCAACCCTCATCCACTAATGCACCTTTGACAAGCAAGGGAAAAATAGCACCGCCCAAACTGGATGACATTAATAACAGGCCCACGGCAATACCGCGGTATTTAACAAACCAACGGGTTACTAAAATCATGCTCGGCACCAGGCCGACAGCGACAATCCCTACCGCAAACAATTGATAGAGCACCGTCATTTGCCAAAGGGAAGAGATAAAGGGGTAAAGACCCAGGCCAATTACTAGCAGTATTGCGCCATAGATCATTAATTGGCGCGGAGAAAATTTATCCAACAAAGCGCCACCAAAGGGTGAGAGAAAAGCAATAACCAGAAATAAGAAGGTCGCTGGTCGAGTGACCTGCTCCGGGTCCCAGCCAAATTCTTCTATTTGCTGAGGGTATAACATGGGTAAGGTATTGACTAGAATACCATTGGAGGCGCCATAGATAAGGCATAGCCCCAGCAGCACCCACCAGCCAAAAAAAGATTTTTTTTGCATTGTTAGAGCCCAGTACAGAGATTATTGCTTTGTTCGATATGCCGGGCTGTCTAATGGTTTTCTAATGGTTGTCTAATGGCCAGGCAGCCGGCTTAGCGATCATACCGAATTATTGCCTTAATAATATCGGCCATGATGACTGGGTTCAACGATAGCCTTTTAAAAATTTCACTGCCCGATTATTAAACGCTAAGCCGCGGCCATATCGCCCTGCGAGCAAAATGCCAAAGCAATATCGGGCAATAGGCTAATAAGCTCCGCGTTATAGAAGATACCGGCTTCGCTATTCAGGGTTTTAATCGCAGCCACCACCGCAAGGCGCTCGCTGATCTCTTTATGCATGGCCACCAAGTCTACAAACCTTGCCACCACGCCCAATAACTGGGCGCCAGGATGAATAGCATCGGCGGATAATTGCCGGGGATAACCCGAGCCATCTAATAATTCGTGATGCTGGTAAACAATTTCTGCGGCCTGCTGCCAGCATGGAAATTTTTTCAGGTAGTTATAGGCCACTTCGGCATGTTCATTATCGACCTGTAAATGCTCAATTAAATCTTTGTTCAGGTTATGGCCAATATCATGCATATAGATGGCCGCCTGCATCTGCCAGCGATCAATCATCACATGTTCACTAAAGGTATTCGCATTACTATGGCTAAATATCAGGCTCACGACTTTAAGCATTTGCTCGGTACGCCCTTGCCGGCCGACAACGCGCCGGTCAAACTTTAACGCCGAATCCCTAAAGTACAGCAATTCTTCTTTCATCGAATTATCAATCGCGGGCGGTTTTTCTTCCGCACTATCCGCTGCTGCCCCTTCCGCCAGGCGCTGGAAGTAATCACCATAGGTTTCCATATCGCGGGTATCCAGCTCACCTTCCGCTTGCAAAATATCCATATTGATACGCAATTTATCCAGCCCGATCAGCACTGCCTCTTTGAGTGCCGGGGAAAACCGTAAATGGCCATTACGAACTTCAGAAATGGCTTCTTCGATTTCATGCACATAATCCGTAAAAGGCTCCAGAAAACACATTCTGAAATTTCCTTTGATGGTATGCAGATTACGAAACAGGTCATTTACCAAATCTTTACGGTCTGGGTCAGCCACCAACAAGCCTAAGGAAGGCTCGATTTCGTCCAGTGACTCATGAATCGATACAATCAGGTCTTCAATAGTTTCCCGCTCAATATCCGGCAATGAAAAGCTCATTAGATAATCCCCATATTGATAGTATTATGATCGACCGCTGTCTCGCGGTTGGGTGAAGGTAGTACAAAGCCATTGATTTTTTCACTGGCCATGCGCAGCAATATTCGCATCATGGAGGCGAGATGCGGCGTTTGTAGAATGGTTTGGTTTTTATCACGGACAAGCAGGTTGCAATGGCTGCTATTAAAAATCAGCTTTTTGCCCATGGCAATAATATCGCCACCCTGCTTGGCCTCAAGCAGCATTTTGTATTCACTACTCGATTGTCCGTGGTCAGTGGGGCTGTAATATTTTGAGCCGGTAGGCAGATAAAACATCACACTATTACTGAGATTAAAGCCCTCGCAACCACCAATCACTCTACCGGCCAACTCTTCCGGGTCAGCACTGGCAAGGATGGGCGATAAATGTGACGCCAAGGCATTCCAACTGTCCTTTTCAGCATCGGCCAATGACAGGCGTGAGCGCTGATGTTGACGGCTGGGTTCATGGGCTAAATGATTGTTAACTTCTATTTGCAGCTTATGCAGAAAAATATCGGCATCGTCATTCAGGTCAATAAACGCATTGCCGCCGGATTGGTAGCCATAGAGCTTTTCATCCAGGCTTATACCGTTGGCAAGAAAAACAATCGGGACTTTAGCGTAATAGGGGTTGCTACGGATCATACGACAAGTGTCGTAACCGGACATACCCAAGAGATTGGTATTAATCAGAAACACATCGGTGACAATGCGGTCCAATAAGGAACGCAGCGCCTGCCCCGTGGGACACAAGGTAGGGTTGTAATGCTCTACAATGCGATTGTACAGCTGTGGGCCAACGGAAAAGCCGTCAACGATAATCATGTTGAGTTTCATTGCAAGATAACCTGGTTGCAACTAAAACCCAAATAAGAAAGTAGTCGGAAGTAAATTTAGCAGAGCTTTTTAATACAAGTAAGTAAAAAAGCTGTTTTTTTTTCACCTTTTATAAAAATGTGAACCCGCGCACATTATGATTGCAAGCAAGGGTCGTTCACCATCGCCACTTCAAGGCTCGGTGTTTGCTCCGCAGACGCTTTCTCTGCTTTGCTTTTATTCTTTAACTTTCTATATAAGGTAGAGGCACTGACTTGTAAATGGTAGGAGGCCTCCACCACATTGCCACTGCAGTGACTAATGGCGGTATCAATGGCTCTGGCAATCACTTCATCCAGCGGCACAATATGCCGGGAGGGGTCCTCTCCCTTAATAATGGCACCAATAGCGGCGCTGGCCGTCTCGGTCACTGCGGTAAGCTCTGACTCTGTTGACTGCTGCGTCTCTCTATCATCTCTGCGTCGTCTGCCGCCCTTCTCTCGGATAATAGACAGTGGCAACATAGACGGAATAACGGTATCACTATCATGCAGCACCACAATACTCCGCATCACGTTCTGTAACTCACGAACATTACCCGGCCAGGAGTAAGACAGTAACAAGGATTCCGTCTCTTCGGAGATCCACTCAAAATCTTTGCCTTCTTCCTTAGCAAACTGCTTTAAGAAGTTACGGGCAAACACCAGAATGTCGTCGCCCCGGTTGCGCAGAGGCGGCAAATGAATCTGGATCACGTTAAGCCGGTAAAATAAGTCTTCCCGGAAACTGCCCTGCTTGATTTGCTGGGCTGGGTCACGGTTAGTCGCACAAATAAAGCGGGCATTGACCTGTTGTAACTCACCACTACCTACACGATTAAAGGTACCGGTCTGTAAAAATCTCAGTAATTTGGTTTGTAGCTCCAGGGGCATCTCGCCAATTTCATCAAGGAACATCGTGCCTTTATCGGCAAGGCCGGCAGCACCGACCCTATCGTCATGGGCACCGGTAAACGCGCCTTTAACATGACCAAACACTTCACTCTCCACCAAATCTTTAGGGATAGCGGCACAGTTCAGTGGGACAATCGTGTGTTGATTGCGCTGGCTTAGCTCATGGATAAGCTGGGCACAGACTTCTTTACCGGTACCATTCTCGCCAGTAATAAAGACACTGGCATCACTTTTGGCGGCACTGATAATTAATTTCGACACCTCCAACATGGACTTGCCTGCACCAATAAAACCTAATGCGGACTCATCAAAGATGGGGTGATCGAGGGTGTCGCTATTAGTTTCATCATCAGCTCTGCGCAAACATTGAGCAATACTGTTAGCGATACGCTCCGGCGTTGCCGGTAGTTTTAAGAAATCTGTTGCACCTGCCCGCACGGCAGAAGCTGCCACTTCAGGGCCAGGGCTATTCGATACCGCAATAACCGCAATAGGTAGTTGATGCTTTCTTATCCAATTAATAATGGCCAGCTCATGCATATGCTCCGCATCAACATAGGCCACCAGCAATTGCGGCTTGATACGATCAAGCATAGCAATACCTTCATCAACATTGGCCGTTGAATGAATGGCATAATTATCATCATCAATCAGGGAGATTAATTGACTAAGCACAGCGTACTGGTCATCAATTAAGAGAATATTCGTCAAAGCTTTTTCAGTCATAACTCAGCACACATCTTAGGAAGTAAATATGTTTTTTTTATCGGTCAGGTGTTTCCACTCGCCGTTGTCTTCCGTATACCTAAATGCTTTTAGTTAGACCTCAATATCCGCAGAGGGCATTCCAAACAAACTATGTTTCCGTAATAAAGCAGTCCTGCGTTTTAATTGCATAATGCTAAAACGCCCTAGAAAATTAGTAGATTGATTATCATTTTGCAAACTCGCTAAATGAATTAATTTTCATTCAGCAGCTGCCGGCACACCGCTAAACTCTGTAGTAATGGCGTAGCTTGTACTCAACTAACCGCCCCTACAAACCGAAGGGAATTAAAATTTCCTTACAAATTAGAGACATAGGTATAAACCCCTATTTAATAAACCAGGTTGTTCTTTTTTTGTTCAAAGCTGGACTGACTGCATTATTTTTTTTGAGAAAAATTCACATAACGTTCTTTTGACTGAAAAGTGTGATCAACTTCCGCTTTTAAAGCTGCTCAATAAATGATCTTTTGGGCAAAAAAAGCGCAAACACCCAGCAGTAAACTCAAAACCGCGGTACCGACATCCTTTTAAGGGACGGTTTTACTGCTTCTATTTACTGCTTCTATATATGCATTTTTTTTCGGCCTGCTGAAATATTATTTCCTATAACTCACCATGGCCGATGCACGGCCGTAGATTTGCAAAAAAATTCGCAATTTGCAAAACCAATAATGGTTTTCGCAAAAGTGATTGTCATTTTGCAAAAAATTCTCCAACCACTTTTGCTCAGCCGAAATCGTCCAGGGCAGGGTTTTTATGGACTACGTCACACTTTTCTCTATCACTAAAAACTTGGCACCGTAAAAAAACCAATAAAAAATCACTTTAAAACAATGACTTAAAGAGATACTGGGTAACCAGGAGAATTCTATGTTGCCAGAGTTGGCACGGCACAATCAAAACTTGGCACGTCGCCTGCAATACCCCTAGCGTTATCAAAAAATATCTCACGCTGAGAATTATGTAGATCAAATCGCAGTTCAGCATTGAGAGTGGAGAGCTAAAAAACTTTGATAAAACCGAGAGCTTAATGCTGAGCGACTCATAAAACTTAACGCAGGTATCAATATAGATACCGCATAAAAATTTAGAGAGATCAAAAATGAACATTAAAAATATCGTATTACCACTAGCTACTGTTTCTGTTTTCGCACTGAGCAACGTTGCTTTTGCAGCGGACGAAGCTTCTAACGCTAACGTTAACATTGTAACTGCCATCACTATTTCAGAAGATACTGAAATTGATTTCGGCACCATCACTAACGAAGACGGTACTTGTACTATGGCTTCTGGTGGTGCACTAACAGGTTCTGCTGGTCAAAGCTGTACTGGTACAGAAACTCCAGGCTCATTCACTGTTTCTGGTACTGACGGCGCGGTTGTTGACCTGGTTGTTACTGCTGGTTCGGCTGTTGACGGTGTGACTTACACGCCTGTTATCGACGGTGCTTCTTCTGCAACCCTAACGGGTGGTAACGCTACTGTAGCGGTTATCGGTAACTTGGCTCTATCAAGTGCTACTGATGGCGATAAGAACATTGCTTACACATTTACTGCTAACTACCAGTAATCTAACTACCAATAATAAGAAAGCTATACCCATTTAATGAAAGTAGTCGTTTGTTAAGGGTAGATAGGGTCAACCGAGGTTGGCCCTATTTTTTTATTGCTCACAAATCCCCTGCCAGATTCTAAAAATTCCACTATTATACTCTCTACCCAGTTTTGACTTTTCAATGTGCCATGAGAGTAATAAAGACCACTCACGCCCAAACCCGCTACTGGCTGCAACGAGCAGCTCTGGCACTACTGCTTGCTTGCTGCCAACTGGCCCACAGCCAAACCACCCCGCTTACAATAGAGCTGAGGGATGCACTGGATTTCGGGGTTATCTCCAATGAAAACGGCACCTGCAGTATGGATAATCAGGGCAACCTTACCGGCAGCGGTGGACAAAGCTGCTTCGGCACGGGAATACGCTCTAAATTTTGGGTCTGGGGCGATGTAGGATACTCTTTCTTTGTGCTCGTCAGCGGCAGTACCAGCAATGGTATTACCTTCAACCCCGTCATTAAGGGCAATGCCAGTAGAACCATCAATACCAATGGCAGGAGAAATGTACGGATAGTCGGCGATTTAGTGCTAAATAATGTCACACCCGGTAATTTTGGCATTAGTTATTTGGTCTCCGTCAACTACGAATAAATAATAAAGCCTTTATTTTCAATAGCTTATATAAACTCACTGCCATCACCCAGCGTAAATACCCTTATTGACATCAGCTATAGGCTGGCACTAAGGTAGCTCTATGAAAACCCCATGGACGCTATTGCTACTACTATTACTATCAGCCCCCAACAGCTGGGCGCTGGAGTTAGCGGCGAACGCCCGGGTCAATATTGTCAAAGCTATAGATATTTCACTGGTCAGTGAACTGGATTTCGGCAATATCAGCGAACTCAATGGCACCTGTACCATGGGCTCTTCCGGTACTTTATCCGCCAGCGATGGCCAGGACTGTTCCGGAACCAGTACACCCGGGGTATTTCAAGTCGCTGGAACCAACGGCCAAACCATTATTATGAATGTTACTGCCGGCGCAGCGGTAGACGGTATTAACTTCACTCCCAAAATCGATGGCAGCAATACTCGCACTCTGGTGGATGGTAACGCTAATATTGAAATTATTGGCCACCTGACACTAAGCGATACCACCTTGGGTGATAAAAATATTGCCTACACCGTTACCGCAAATTACCAGTAGCCTCCATTTTTCTCTTCCAGGCCCCCTCTTCTTGCTTCTATATATTCTCCAGTTTCAATACCAGATTGCTTATTAGCATCTATACTGTGAGTGGCTTAAATAGCCAATAATAATGAGATGAGTTTTACGAGGTTGTCCCTGGATGTCAGTTTTTACTAAACATAACTTTCTAAATATTTTACCCCTTTTCGCCCTGCTAGCATCATCGCTATTTAGCACCGTTGCCAATGCCGAGTCCGTTTTACAAATACTGCCCACCCGCGTGGTACTGGAGCAGCAGCGCTGGATGACCGTCACCCTGGTTAATCGTGGAGATGAGGAAGGCAGCTACCGACTATTTATGCGCAATATTCGTGCAGAGAGTAATGGTAGCTTTAAAGAAATTACCGAAGAAGATGAAGTGTTAGAGGGAGAATTATTTGCCGACTCTATGGTGCGCTTCTCTCCTCGCCGCGTCACTGTCCCTGCTCGCAGTAAACAGCAAGTGCGGGTCGTACTTAGAAAACCCAAAGGCTTGGCTGATGGTGAGTACCGTAGCCACCTGGTCTTTAGAAAACTGCCCAAGCAGGAATCTGTACTTGAAGAAGAGCAGGATGACAAAATGGACTTTGCCTTTAAACCGATTGTAGAAGTCACCATACCCGTCATCGTGCGCCACGGTAAGCTTACCGCAGAAGCATCACTCAGTGACCTGGCTATCCGGGAAGACGAGGATGATGGCCCACAGGTCTATATCGATATTCAACGCAGCGGCAGCCGCTCACTGTATGGCGACCTGGATGTGTGGTGGCAAGCTGCCAACGGTGAGGAACAACGCATTGCCTATGCCAAAGGTATTGCAGTTTACACACCGAATAAAAACCGCAGCCTGGAAATTGGCATACTGCCGGATATAACCGTAAGCGGCCCCGGCCAATTACGTGCAGTATTTAAAGAAGATGCCGCTTATGGTGGTGACCTCAATGCCGAAATCACCGTCAAGCAATAACCCAATACGATAAACCTGGGTGTACCCACTACAGCGACAAGCAGAACATGGTCGTTCAATAATCACTAAGGGCTACCAACGGTTAATTTACCGTTGGCTATGCTTGCTGCTGGGTGGATTATTATCCTGCGTTGTCAGCGCCAATGACCACGATAACGCCTATAACAGCGATGACTTACTCAATGACGATAATTTATTAATTGTCGATATGTACCTGGGTAAATATAAACTCGCTGAAAATATTTTTATCTACTCCTCCCCCGAAGCAACTCTGGTGCCGCTGCAGCCATTATTCGACAGCATTGATTTTCCGATTGAAGTCGACCCGGTTGCACTTAAAGCTTATGGCTGGTTTTTTGATGAGAACAACCTGTTTGACTTAAGCGTTTATGACCGAAGGTTGGTGTCAGGGGCCAAATAATTAGCATCCCTGAAAACGCCCTGATCGTCAGTGATGAGATTGACCTCTACGTCGATATTCAACAAATCAAACAATGGCTACCCATTAATATTGAAATAGAAACCAGCCGCCTGCGCTTGGTGGTTAGTGGTGAACAGCCACTGCCTTTGGAAAGGAAACTGGAACGAGAAAAAATGCGCGACCGGGCCTTGGGCGGCCCTGCACAAGAAGACCTGCCGACAATACCCGATCATTATGACTGGGTTGGCGAACCGATTGTCTATATGAACCTGGGCTATCAAACCCGCAACGAAGAAGTCGATAGCAGCAGTAAAAACAGTGATAGCTATTACACCGTGCAGGCCAGTGGTGATTTACTGGGAATGGAAAGCAGAATTTCACTGGCTAAATCCGCCTATGATAGCGAACACCGGGAAGTACTCACCTTTTATAAACGCCCGGATAGCCCTGATGAAAGTATGGCCGGCGGATTAAAATTTATGGCCGCCGGGGATATCTATGCCGTTTCAGATTCATTAATTTTTAGCGGCGGCGACGGCCTGGGTATAGACCTGCAATTTGGTGAAGTCAGTAACAACGATAGCTTTGGCAAAAGAGTGATAGAAGGCGATGGCCCACCCAACTGGGAAGTAGAACTTTACCGCAATGGCACCCTGTTAGATTTTCAAACCATCGGTAGCGATGGTCGCTACCGCTTTATCGATGTGCCAGTTGAATACGGTGACAATATTTTTGATATTCGTATTTTTGGCCCACAGGGTCAGAGCAGAAACAAGCGCGAGAGTATCAATGTCGGTAATGAAATGCAGGCCAAGGGTAAAACCGCGGTACGGCTAAGCTATACCGACCTTGGTGAATCACTGATTGATGACAAGCCGGAGAATATAGTTGCGGATGACGGAACCATTATCGAACTGCGCGAACCCCCGGGCGATAAAAAAGCTTACCTCAGTGTTAAACACGGGGTAACCGATTGGCTAGCCTTAGGGGCAGCCTTTGCCACACACGATAATGTTTTTGGCCAGGGTGAAGATAATCAATATACAGAACTTATTGTTATGGGTGCCTTCCCGGGCATTTCACTGGGCTTTAACCATGTCTCACAGGATGATGCAGGGGAAGCTTACCAACTCAGCGGCCAAACCCGGCTGGGTAATACCTCTCTTTCTTTTTTGCATAAAGACTTTGATGACTTTAGTAGTGATAGAAACCCCGGTGCCAACCTGGATACCGAAAGCGAAATTCGTATCACCGGCACCTTCAACCCCCTCAGCGCTTTTTATGCCGGCGCCAACCCAATTTCCTATAGCCTTATCTATGATGATGAACAACGCGTTAATGGCTCACAAATAGAAACCCTGGAAAACTTGCTTGGCTTCTCACTACTGGGGGGCCGTATGACCATCAACACCACCCATTCGGAGTTTAGTCAGTCCGAATCACGCACGCTAGGCCGCACCAGCTACACCCGCGTAGCTGGCTACAACACCAGCATCCGGGCAGAAGTTAACTACCGTATTGACCCGGACGCAGAAGCCACCTCAGCAACCGCCAATATTACCTGGCTGCCCACTCCCCATATTCGAACACAACTTGGGCTATTTAAAGACTTAAGTGATGACAGCTCCGACTCGGTAGATTTTACCGCCTCCTACTTATTAGACAAAGTGACTCTATCTGCCTCGGCCTTTGTTGTTGACGGTGGCGACAATGCACTCTTTTTAAGTGCTGAATTTTCTCTGGGCGCCGATAGTGGCAATAGCTGGTCCATTAGCGGCAAACCCCGCAGCCAAAACGGCAGGCTGAGAGCCAGAGTGTTCCTCGACAATGATCGCGACGGTATCTTTTCCGATGGTGACGACCCATTGTCCGGCGCCAGTTTTATTGGTCGCAGCGAATGGAAGCACCGCGAAACCGATGACTATGGTATCGCCTATCTCGATAACCTGAGTGTCGACGCACCACAAAGCTTTGGTCTTAATGAAAGCTCACTAAGCGACCCCTACTATAAATCTACCTTTGCCAAAAGCCATATCATCTCCCATGCTGGCGGCGTGCAAAAAATTGATATTGCGGTTATTAGCACCGTTGAAGCGGAAGGTAGCTTAAGTATTTCAAGAAAAGGAAAAATCGCTCCACTAGCGGGCATACCGATTACCGTAAAAAATGCCGATGGCGATATTATTGCCAGCGCCATTACAGAGTTTGATGGTTTCTATGTTATCTCGGGACTGCCACCCGGGAACTACCTATTATCGATGGACCAACAAGCGCTGCAACGATTTAAGTTATCGGCGATTGAAGATATCCCCTTTGTGGCCAATGCGGATGACGGGGTTGTTTATATTGATGCGATTGTTTTGAGGTAACACAGCTACTGGGGCAGGTTCAGTCTGTCTTTATGCTTATTAGAGAAAGCCAGCAATAAAGTAAAGAGAGAAAAGTCCACTTACTGAGTAACGGGTTTTTCAGTTTTCAGCAGTTTTCAGTGCCTGTCCTTGCAGCTAGCTTGTAGTTTGTCTGTCATTAGCTGTTATCAAAGCTGTGAAATTCGCCTTTTTAAGCAGCACGCCTCAACCCAAATAACCACCAGAAAACAAACCACCGGAGCAAACTCTAACAAGCTTGAGAAATCAAAAAACCAGTAGTAAATACTATAAGCCACCAATAAAAACAGCATACCAATATATAATTTTTTATTGATCTTATAGGCCTTTAGCCTTAATGCCTCTTCGGCAGATAACGCCTCATCATCCAAAACTTTACGTAATGCATCTTTATTACCACTCACTGTGCTGCTGCTTTCGTCCTTAAGCACAGGAACATCCTCTTCAATCATAAACCCACCCTAATTTGGCAATGCCTTTTGCTCAAAAAACTACAATCTATTCCACTCGACGTCATTGCAAACCCTATGATTCAAGTATTTTTTATCAGGGTTTCGTCTATTTATTATTCCCAGGAAAACTTCTAAAACTATGCAATAACTATTTATCAGATAGACAGCATTCCAATAGCCCCTTCAAATCACACCGTAATCTTCGAAAAACGATGGGCAGTTATTAAATATTCATAACAAGGAAGGAAAACCCCTATAGGTATCTATCTACCTTAGTAAGACACTTTAAACCGGAAATTCCCCACCTATGAAAGTCGACAAAGAGCCAAAAAAATGAAAAAAATTGTAAATCAATCACGGAGCGTGTTTTTTGATGATCTTCTGGCTATAGAGAGAAAAGATATTGTTTTACATACCGTATAGAGCATTTCCTCGTCTGACGCTCTACTTAAGTATCACCTCCTATAACCAGACGATTGAGGCTAGGGGTTACTATCAAATACACACCGCTACAGAAATCATAAGCCTTTTTTGTACCAACGTACCACTAACGATATTGATAAACCAAACTGCCTAACTAACCGATCAATCAACCTGCTTGCCTATCGAGCCACGCGCTCGATGTATTCCTATATCTCCAGTACGGTTTTTCTTGTGTAATTTTCTATGACAAACATGTCATTAGTTAATACATGGCTTGACGTGCATTAGTGGCTTTTGAAACCCCAGGCATGTGTTGTCATTCTTTGTCGGCGTCTGTCCTTATAGTTTCTTTCTCTTATAGTTCTCTTATAGTTCTATATTAATCACCCAACATAAAATCTACTTAAAATCCCTAACCCAAACCCAAAACTAATGTTCATAAAATCATAGGGGCCAGACATAGTAATCCACCTTGACCATATGTACTTATTTTCAAAATAAGAAAACACAAGAAAAGGAATGCTTACCAAAAAAAAGATTAAATAAAAATTATCTGTGAAATTCATCACCAACATAAAAAAACTATCTGAGCTATCAGTGAAAAGCCTAAAAACAGCAAATACAGGAACAAAAACCACTAAACCAAATAAAAAATTCGGATGGCCAAACATATCTCCCTTTCTAAACATAAAACATTCTCCATAACCTCGATGAAGATTTTATCGACTTATTGTAAACAATTGATGGGAAATAGTTTTCCAAAATTAGCAAAACTTTGGGACAGGCACTCTCCCCCTCATTTCGCTCTCTCTCTGTCAGCTCAATTATTTATCCCTTCGGTGAGTACCTGTCCTGATGATTGTCCCTGTGGATTCTTTCTGTGTGAGCTGAGCCTATCCTAGCTACATCCTTTAACCTGGAAACATAATACTTAATAAACCAAGCAACAACCCTAAACTTATATTCATAAGATCAAACGGGCCATTCATCCTAACCCACCTTGACCATATTAATTTATTCTCATAATACGCCGGTATAAGTACAATAACCCCCAACACCAAAAATACTAATGTAAAGCTTTCAGAGTAATCATGAACCCACTTGGCATCTTTTAAATAAGGGCCAAAAACATACCTAAAAAACAAAAAAGAAGGCGTAAAAATAGCCAGTCCTATAGCAATATTAGGAAAACCCCAAATATCTCCTGACCTAAACATAAACTTTTCTCCAAGAGCTTTTATTGACTCTTTTTATAGCTGCGGTAGATGGAAAATAATTATCTAGAATAACCTCTATAGCGATCAAACTGGAAAGGACAGACACTTAAGAATTGTGTATGTCCTATGTCGACCTTAACCCCGTGCGTGCAGATATGGCTAAAACACCCGAAGAATCAGACTACACTGCTATTCAAGAACGCATAAAGCCGCATTTTGATCTTCAACAAGCCATTCGCTCTCAAACTGGCAGCGAGGATTTACTGAGTTTTAATCATGACCTAAAACCCCTGCTCCACTTTGAGGGTAATATCACTCACGACAATCAAACAGGCATTTTATTCAGCTTTATCGATTATCTCGAACTGGTCGACTGGACCGGGCGCGCTATTGCTTTAAACAAACGGGGCGCTATTGCCAGCCATTTACCCAACATTCTCCAGCGGCTATCTATTAATCATAAAACCTGGCTCAGCAGTGCTACGCGGTTTGAAGCGTTGCATCGTCAGCGCTTTGGACGAAGGCGGCCAAAACTGATAAACCAAACTGCCTAACTAACCGATCAATCAACCTGCTTGCCTATCGAGCCACGCGCTCGATGTATTCCTATACCTCCAGTACGGTTTTTCTTGTGTAATTTTCTATGACAAACATGTCATTAGTTAATACATGGCTTGACGTGCATTGGTGGCTTTTGAAACCCCAGGCATGTGTTGTCATTCTTTGTCGGCGTCTGTCCTTATAGTTTTACTTATAGTTTTTGTATATGTTGCATCATTAACGCCATTAACTTGCACCTTTTCCAATCTGGTCGGTGCCTGTCCTTCTGGCTTTCATCCTTAGATCATTATAGTTTCTACTTCCAGCTCATCTTGCTTTTATTTTTGTATGCATAGATTATGAGGATGTCACAAAAAACATAGACAAGAACATTTACATAGAACCATATTGGACTTTGTTCTTTGTTAACCACATCTCCACTTAAATATCGGCCAAACATTGCTATTTCACCAGAAATAAAACCTTCAGAAATAACGATAAGTGGGATCACAAAAAAAAGCGTCCAGACTAAAAACGGAACCTTATTAAGATCTAACCTTAGTAGCATTGTTATATATCTCCTAAATCACAACCCAAAACCCCTGCTGCGAATTCACTCATAGACTCTACAGCCACCCCTGCCAAATGACCTATAACTGCGCCAAATACTACTGCACCTATACCACTAGCAGTACTACCCAGACCGGCCAATGTGGTTGAAAGTAACCCGCCAACCACCACACCCATAACAAGGGTCAATATCGCAAAGTTTGACGGAGAAATTTGCTCGTAGCATTTAGCTGCTATTTTTAACACCAATGTAATTGCACTAACAACAGCACTAACACCACCAAGGGCTTTACCAATAACTTTGGCAGCAACTCTTTTGGCATTATCGGCATATGCCGCATCTGACATTACCCCAAGCCAACCAAGCGAACTAGATAACTCTTCTGCAGCCGAAGATGCAATGGCCATACCATCACTCCCCCACTAATCTTATACCCACCAGCCCCAGTCTCAGGGTCAACAATCGTATACCCAACCCCAGTCCACCCAGCATAAGTTATCGGATGCTGATGAACCGTAGCCACCATACCATTATTCACTTGGGCCAGTATTTCATCTTTAGTGCCTTGATCCACAGTCAGATCACTTAAGTAAGATAGATTATCTTGCGTAAACGTATAAACTCTTTGTCCTTGTTGGCCCGCTATAGCCAAAGCCTTAACTGCGGAGATGCCTTCAACTGGATCATCATCTGTAGAGAATAGTTGTTCCGGTATCAAATGCTCATAAGCAGAGTATGTAGCCCCCATCTGCTGATTAAAATCCCGCCACTTACCCTGACAATTACTCTTACACTCCGTTGAAAACTTCATGGAATCCATATCCATCAATAAACCAATCATCTCAACATTCGCCACCGTGCCCAATAACCCATTGGTCTTAGCATTGGTTTGGAAAGTACCGTAGCTGGGTTCCCTATAGTAAACAACATCTGAGCTTAACAAGAAAACCAAAGGACAGACACTCAACAATTGATCAATCTAGCTTCGAGTGCCTGTCCCTGAGGATTTTTTGAAACCCCAGGCATGTGTTATCATTCTTTGTCGGCGTCTGTCCTTATAGTTTTAATTAAGACAAATAGAAAAAGCCTCCTAACAACAGAAAGCGTTGTAAAACGCCTATTAAAATACCAAAAGGGTCCAAAAAAAAACGCCTCCCAATTCCAGGCAGCCCTAAATAAACGCCCCTCTTCAACTTCTTTAAAAACCTGAAGATAAAACTCCCTACTCGGACCCGACAACGCAGACTCATACAACTCTTTATTCATAACTTTAAAATCCACAAACAATTCTAACAAGCTGCATCAGGGACACCCTTAGACAAACCATACACTTATAGTTTCTTTTATAGTTTCTTCTTCAATCCTTTAATTCTTCCAGCCTTTTTTTAAACATTGAAATATCCCCCGATCTTATAGAAGCTGGATTAATTAGAAGACTCTTACCACGACTAAGAATACAATAAATACCATTCACTTCAGTAATCAGACTTATATCAGAAAATCTTAAGGGTCGAGTCTCTTGCCATTCAGAAGAATGGATACCACTTTCATCTATAGATAAGTCAATTAATATTGGGAACTTTTTCTTCTCGGTTAACTTACTAATATAAGCAAGCGCAAGATAATCAAAAAACCAACTCTAACTAGAATAAAGAGCAGTATAAGAATTGACATACAGATCACAAAAGAGTCTTGCGACCAGCCTGCTAAATATGATCTATAAGAAAATAGCGGCAATAAAAAAACAATTACACCATAACCAAAACGGCTACCCATATTTTTTAGCTTCATTTCTAGCTTCAAATTCGAAAAATACGCACTACTATCAACTAAAAGTCTTAGTTTATCTCCTGTTTCCACTATACCCCCTTAAAATTTCATGATGAGCACTTCTTTGTGCCAGTATTTATAATTATATTTGCATAAAAAATAACTCAAATAACTTGGACAGGCACTTACCAATAGTTTAAATATTTGATCTTCTTATAAGTGTCTGTCCATATAGACATTCGATCAAAAGACCAACACCTAGGGGTAGACCAACTTATTTATATATGAACAGGAGTTATATCTATAAAACTCCCATCTATTAAACTTGATACAAGCAAGCTCAATACAATATTTAAAAGTAAGACAAAAATCTTTTCTCCGAGAGAGAAACTCAACCATTTATTTATGTATAAAACAGGTAAACACCATATGCATAAACCTAAAATCCCTCCCATACTGTAGGGTATGATACCGGTAATGATTAATAAGAAATTAATCAATAATGCCGTTGATTCTTGATGATTCGGACCTTTCATACCTTTACCTTTTACAATTGGGGGAAGTCGCCCAAGCCGTGATAAGTGTCGCCGTGACAAGAGCGCCTATAACTGCAACTATAAACGCTATAAAAAACCAAAGGACAGACACTCAAAAAAAACCAAAAAACCAAAGGACAGACACTCAACAATTGATCAATCTAGCTTCGAGTGCCTGTCCTTGTGGATTCTTTCCTTGTGGATTCTTTCTGTGTGAGCTGAGCCCATCCTAGCTACATCCTTTTAAAACCAAAGGACAGACACTCAACAATTGATCAATCTAGCTTCGAGTGCCTGTCCCTGTGGATTCGACGAATTGGTAACAAAATACTGAAACTTCCTACCCATCACTATTATCAAGAAATTTTCTAACCGATGAATTTATGACATACAAATATAAAACGTACCATACAGAGAAAAATAATAAGTATGCAACATAAGCAACCCACTCACTCTTGTTAATAGGATCAAAAAAAGTAACAAAAAAAACCAGCCCTACACACAATGATAATATAGTTACCGCCAGCATTTTTCCGCCATAGTTGGTCTTTTTTACAACCTCCCATAAAAGCCTTTTTTTTTCTTTCTTCGATAACCCCTGAAATTTTTTATGACCATTTATTGAATAAAGCACTTCATGCTCCTTCCTTACAAACAAAGCTATTCGTTATCTCTTCTCTAGTCTTTTCTAAAGTTTCATTAGCCGCATCTACAACAACACTCAACACAGCCACATATCCAACTGGAAAGGACAGACACTCAAGAATTCTCAAGAATTGACACCCAACCCCATCCAGATTACGATTTCAATTCATCACTATTGAAAGGACTCAATGATGACCCAACCAAGAGAAACACTTATATCTATCGCAGAGACCCCTTACTACCATATCGTTTCACGCTGTGTACGCCGCTCCTATCTCTGTGGCGTTGATCATCATTCCGGTAAAAGCTATGAACATCGACGTCAATGGATTGTTGACCGTATTCGCCTACTTTCATCCCTCTTTGCTGTCGATATCTGCAGCTACGCCGTTATGAGTAACCACTATCACTTGGTCGTTAAACTTGACCCTCAGCAAGTCAACGAACTGACTGACCAGGATGTTATTAATCGATGGCTATCTCTATTCAAAGGGCCCTTGCTGGTTCAGCGCTTCAACGCTGGCATATCGCTCTCCAAACCTGAAGACGATACTGTTTCTGAGATTATTGCCCTTTGGCGTAAACGCCTTGCCGACATTAGTTGGTTTATGAAGTGCCTTAACCAACCTATTGCACGCAAAGCCAACCTTGAAGATAAATGCACTGGCCACTTTTGGGAGGGCCGGTTTAAGTCCCAAGCCCTGTTAACTGAAGAGGCTCTTTTATCCTGTATGTCCTATGTCGACCTTAACCCCGTGCGTGCAGATATGGCTAAAACACCCGAAGAATCAGACTACACTGCTATTCAAGAACGCATAAAGCCGCATTTTGATCTTCAACAAGCCATTCGCTCTCAAACTGGCAGCGAGGATTTACTGAGTTTTAATCATGACCTAAAACCCCTGCTCCACTTTGAGGGTAATATCACTCACGACAATCAAACAGGCATTTTATTCAGCTTTATCGATTATCTCGAACTGGTCGACTGGACCGGGCGCGCTATTGCTTTAAACAAACGGGGCGCTATTGCCAGCCATTTACCCAACATTCTCCAGCGGCTATCTATTAATCATAAAACCTGGCTCAGCAGTGCTACGCGGTTTGAAGCGTTGCATCGTCAGCGCTTTGGACGAAGGCGGCCAAAACTGATAAACCAAACTGCCTAACTAACCGATCAATCAACCTGCTTGCCTATCGAGCCACGCGCTCGATGTATTCCTATACCTCCAGTACGGTTTTTCTTGTGTGATTTTCTATGACAAACATGTCATTAGTTAATACATGGCTTGACGTGCATTGGTGGCTTTTGAAACCCCAGGCATGTGTTGTCATTCTTTGTCGGCGTCTGTCCTTATAGTTTTGCGTTATAGTTTTTGTATATGTTGCATCATTAACGCCATTAACTTGCACCTTTTCCAATCTGGTCGGTGCCTGTCCTTCTGGCTTCCTTCTTCCCACTGCACCTTGGGCATTTAGCAATCAATTTATCTTCATTTTTAAAAATCCAAACAGAAACATACGCAAATAAACCAAGAGCCACTACATTTAGCAAACCCCAAAACGTCGGTCTTTCCTGATAATCTGAAGACACCCCTTCGCCATAAAACCAAGACATATAGAATACAAAAACCAACATAATGAAAGATACAAAAAAAAGACATGTTCCATATATTCTAGCAATCATTATTGACCTGTACACCTGATTACTTTTCTCTTCAATACTCATAGAATCCTTTATCGAAAGGCTGCAACAAAATTTGTAATAGCTTGAACAGCCCAATTTATTGCCATTAAATTAGCAGTACTTTTATCGGCGTCTGTCCTAGTAAGTGTTTCTAGTAAGTGCTTTTTATCGGATATGTAGCATTTTTGTGATTATTCTAGATACATTCTCAGCTGAGGTTATAAGAGAAGAAACCAGAAGGAATAGACCCAATAAAAAAATAGGCACAGAAACTATATAGAATATCGCCATTGAGATTCCACTGTCTTGGAGTGCCAAATATATAAGGGCTACTGAATTTAAGCAGGAAACCCCCACCAGAAAAACAGAAGATCTCATACCTATTATATAGCGTTTATCTGACCCCTCGCTCTTAATACCTTTGTATTTCGCTTTTGCGATATACCCAATCGCCAGAGCAATTATGAAAGGGAGTAAAAGATATAAATACATCATGATAGTTTCCATTAGCATTCATTGGGACTTGGAATTGACTTCTGTGTTGCAGTCACAAGAACCGACAGCCAACTTGGCAATGCAGCAATAATCCCAAGAACAAAATTGACTATATTCACAAGCACAGCAGATATATAGTGTACGTCAGAACAGTTTCTAGAAGCTTTAACTATGTCCACAATTGCAAGCAAGGCACTTAAAGCAACAAGTATTACAGGAATGTTTAAGGTAAATACCGCTACAAGCAGAGTGCTTGCAAATAGCGTCAAATACATACCTAAAACAATCCACAGAACTCCAGTAATAAAACCGCCATTTGCTCCTCCACTAATTTTATAACTACCTGCTCCAGTCTCAGGGTCAACAATCGTATACCCAACCCCAGTCCACCCAGCATAAGTTATCGGATGCTGATGAACCGTAGCCACCATACCATTATTCACTTGGGCCAGTATTTCATCTTTAGTGCCTTGATCCACAGTCAGATCACTTAAGTAAGATAGATTATCTTGCGTAAACGTATAAACTCTTTGTCCTTGTTGGCCCGCTATAGCCAAAGCCTTAACTGCGGAGATGCCTTCAACTGGATCATCATCTGTAGAGAATAGTTGTTCCGGTATCAAATGCTCATAAGCAGAGTATGTAGCCCCCATCTGCTGATTAAAATCCCGCCACTTACCCTGACAATTACTCTTACACTCCGTTGAAAACTTCATGGAATCCATATCCATCAATAAACCAATCATCTCAACATTCGCCACCGTGCCCAATAACCCATTGGTCTTAGCATTGGTTTGGAAAGTACCGTAGCTGGGTTCCCTATAGTAAACAACATCTGAGCTTTGTGCCGCCAGTTTAGACTGCACATCCGTTATCGCCATATAACTCATCACAGCCGACTGCATTAGGTCACCCACCACCTCATGCTTGGTCAAACCGGTAAAGCTTTCTGCTTCCAGTTGTGTTTTTGTGTTTTCAAGCTGTACCCGTAGCGCCTCTAATTGTTCTGGTGACAAACCATGGTAATCCAAGCCAATAGCCTGATACTCACCAGTAATAATGGGATTAGTTGTGGTACTCCATCCTCTACCAGGAAAGAAGTAGCCTTTCTCCGTTTGCAGTATTTGCCCAAAGCTCATTGCAGCACTGGTCGCTTCCGGCGTGCCATTGATGGTAAACTCGCCCACCACATTCATTAAACCCGCCGGGATAATATTGGGCAGGTCTTCTGCACTTTGCGGGTCATCCGGCAAGTAATCCAACAGCGCTTGCTCATCCGCAGCCGTGGCTGGATTAAACGATACTGCCAGTGACTTACCTGCCAGCTCTACTGTGCTGGCCGTATGAGTTAATAACTCTCCTCCAAACTCATCCTGTAACTCAAAGGTAAACTTATACCGCAGATTATCCGGCATTTCTGAAAACTGCTGGCTCTTTTGAACCTCATAATAGAAATTTTTGCCCGACCAGCCTGTAGCGGTTCTTGGCACTATCGTTTTTGTACCTATGACATCGCCTACTGTAGCATCGGGCTGTTGGTTGCTCAGGTAGTCTTCCAGCGCCTGCCGGTAGTCATCCAGCTCGGTTTCTATAAAGGCCTGATTGACGTTTTGTACCCAGCCTTCAGTTTCGTTAACGGTTGCCGTACTTTCCAAGGTTGTGGCAAAGGCTTCTGCATCAAAGGCCACTTCATTTTGCAGGTCCATGCCATCTCGATAGCGATATTGTTTATAGCTGGGGTCTAGATAAGCCCAGACTCCACCTCCGGTATAAAGCCTGACCCAGACATGGTCGACCAGGATAAAGTCGTTATTACCATTAATCGAGAGACGCGCGACAGGGATGCCGCCTTGGGCAAACAGATTTTGGGCAGCCTCTGGGGTTCTGACTCCGCCCACCCAGTTCATAGCTTCTTCATTCGTTAAGCGGATGCTGCCGTATTCATAGCGAGCTTCGGCACCTGTAGCTTTTAAAAGGGCTATAAGTAAACTGGCCTGATCCATGGCATTACCACGGCGGGTTTGTAAGGTGTAGTCAGCGCCTTGCAGTGAGCCATAGCTGGGAATAAATTCGATATTGTTCCGCACCCAGTTATAGATAGCTACGCGGTCATTACCCAAACTGCTAGCCAGAGTTTGAATGGCTGGGGTGATTGCTGTTTCTACAGTGGTTGAAGATGACCGGTCGGCTTCTTCAATGGCAGCGGTGAGAGTGTTTGGCCCCAGTATGGCTTCCAGTTCTTCAGCCGTTTGCACCGGTGCACCAGCCACTGTCGATAACGGCCCAAAAGGCATGGTTTGATCATAGGGATGACGTACCCCTTGATCAAAGCTGGCAAATAGATCCGCGGCTTGGCTTAACTGTTTTTTTAGTAGCACGGTTTTATCTGCACCGATACTGCTTATGGCTTCAAGGCGATATTGCAAGATCTGCATATTGCTTTGGTAGTGCTGCTGTTTTTTTTGTAGATTTTGCCTTAAGTTTGTTGGCAGGTTTTGTTGTTGGTAATGATTACTTTGATCAACAAAGTAGTCGTTAGCCTTTTGGTCGAGGCCGGAAAATAACTCAGCCTCTATTATTAGCTGTTGCTGTAGCCTGCCAACAGCCTGGGTATCTTGCCGCGATACTGCGGCGGTGAGTTTTTTTATTAATTGTTGAGTTGAGCTTACTGCATTATCCATTTCAGCAAACACACTATAGTCTGGCTTATAGGCCAGATAATCATCCAGCTTTTTTACACTGGCATTAACCGCAGGTGAATAAAATACCATTGTAAAACAGGCTAGTACGATGGAGGCAGTAATGCGCATAAAGCGGCTGCCTTCACGACACTGTGTGATGATTGATTTTTCCATGACTGAATTTTTCATAAGCTGAATCCCTCGCTTTAACGGCATTGGCGTCTGTTCCATAGAACAGAGCCCGGAGCGGTGACAGTTAATAGGTATTGCTGCGAACCGATATTGCCGCTGCTATCTTCTACTTCGATGGTGATAAGGTACTCGCCTATATCGGCTTCGGTGGCTTGCCATTCCAACAGGCCGCTGGCACTTAAGGTCATATTGGCTGGAGCATTGTTATCAAGGCGCCATATCAACGGATCGTTTTGGCGGTCTATAGCTTGCAACTGGTAGCTGTATAACACTTCCGTTCTTGCATCGTTCAAGGGGTTGCTAATAATGACTGGATCCTGTTCATTATCAGTAACGTCGACAACTACGGTATAGGTACGTAATCTGCCGGTGCTGTCTATACCCTCAATGTTGATTAGATGACTACCTAACTGGCTTGCGCTGGGTTGCCATGTGACTAGGCCATTGCCATCAACAGCAAAACCTGCAGGGGCATCAAGCACTTCAAAAGTCATGCTGCTTAGGCTAATACTGCGAAGGTCCAACTGGTATTGCATTTGCTCACCCACAACTACGGGCTGAATAGGTGAATGATATTGCTGGGGGTTTTCTTCCACAGTAATCGTCACCCAAACATTGTCATCATCACCAAAAGAATCTTCTACTACGATAGAAAATCGCCAAATACCTGCCTCATGAGGTGTCCAGCTAAAGACACCCTCATTATCAATGCTCGCTGGGACTGTATAGCTACCCGTATCACTAACTCGCTGAACTGAATTGATTCTGAAGGTATTAGGGTCACCATTGCCATCAGTGTAATCAAAGTCCCACACAAAACGCTCACCGGCTTTTATTGTGTGTTCGGTTTGTGTGTCGACTATTTCCGGGACTTCGTTTTTATAAACAGTGAATTGCCAATCAAACAAATAGGTTTCACCATGTTCATCTTCAAAACTGACCGACTTTGTATAATCACCTACGACCAAGCCCGGTATATATACATGGTAGGCATAAGGATCAACACTAATATCATCTGACAGGGCATAGATGCTATCGTGCTCATCATCAATAATTCTGAACAAGGTTCTGTAGTTGATAACACTAGAGTGCCCGGTTATCCAAATCTCTGTAGGCGGGAAAAACTCAAACCGCGGCGGCGCATTAGCCAACAGTTGGTAAGACTGCTCTGCGGTTAAACCTGTGCTATCCGTGACGGCAACGGTCACTAACTCTGTAGCACTTTCTGCTACCCAGCTAATTAAACCAGTGGTGGCATCAATGGTCATAGTGTGTGGTGCAGAGAGTAAACTGTAGGTCAGTTCATCCGCATTAGGGTCAATAGCCTCAACCTGATACTGATATATGGTGGTGGAGAGTACATAAGTCTCAGGCGTTGAAGTAATCACTGGTGCAACAGGACTTACCGCGCCAAGCCATGAAACCGTCGCAGTGGCTGAAGCATTGGCTGTGTTAACGGCGATTGCATCCTGCCCAGCTATATAACCGCTGTAGCAATAGCTGGCCTCACCGTATTTATCCGTTAATAATGTTGCCGAGCTGTTATGACTGCCAGAAATTTGCAGCGACATGGCAAGTGCACTTTGCGGTTCTCCTGTAGCATCCAGCGCCTGAACCGCAAGGCAGGTTTCATTGCCCAGTGTTGGCGTGCTCTCACTCAGACTAATACCTAATGTGCCTGCATCGGCTGTTGAGGGCGTAGCAAAGCCGCCAACATAGGCGTAGGAATCGGCCCTATCAAAACCGTAGACCAATAAACCCAAAGGCCTGTCGGCTGTCAGTTGATGGCTACCCACATTTACAGCCAGTTGCGCGTAGGCATATTGGCTGCCTTCAATGGGAATAAAGTGATCAGGGTCTATCAACTCACCGTCGAGCTTAACGGTTGCTATCGCATCGCTCTCGATAGTGAGGTTGATAAAGTGACGAGCAAAGTTATTGGTGGGTGTAGTAAATACATAATGGTCCAGGTATTGCTCAGCAGCAGGTACTACGGCCATAAAGGGGTCGCTGTACCGATAAAGACGGTTTACATCCTGGTACACACCAAACGGTTCAGATGATGCCAGCGTATGCGCACCCGGCGATAAAGCAATTTGCGCCATGGTATAACCGTCGCCCGCCAAGCCATTATCATTAAAAAAGGCATTGGCTGGCACCGGCTCACCATCAACAGTCATTTGATCAACCGCCGTCACCGGCATAATAACGATGACATAATTTTTTGCGGGTGCAGGGTCCATCACCACGTCGTAACTGGTGAGGTAGTTTTCAATATCATGGGCATAGTACCATCGCCACCAATCAGGATGCTGGGGCAAGTAGTAATAGGGTTCGCTTTCTGCCAAGGCAGAATCGTAACTGTCACTGGCTGAATATTGCGTGACTAAAATTGGTTGGTTCGCTGTTATTGAGGTGGCCTGATCAAGTTCCAGATTAACGTGCTCGCCACGATCAAGCTGATGACTAATCACACCATTGAGGCTTACGGTGGTGCCATCGAAAGCAGCCATAACCCGATAAAAATCACTGTAACGTGTTAGCAGCGGTGCCGTGACATAGCTGCTACCCCATAACTCAATGGGAGGAATTTGTTCTATTAAACGGTCAGCCGGGAATGAATCAATGGGGATAAAGCCTAAATTCACGCGGCCAAATACAGCGACAGGTTTATCAGCAATAATTTCTGTGCCGCTGGCATCACGCGTGAAATCTGTTAATGAATAGGCATCGCCTTTGTTCAACACCCGCGTAATGGTTTCTCCAGGATTGACTACAGTAGCACCGCTAAGATTGACCGAGTCTTTAGGCGTTATCACAACGGTAGTGTTATCTTCGGTAGCTATTAGATGCAAGGCGCTGCGCGATGCTGAAAACTCGCCTTCAGCATAGGACATCAACAAATAGTCTTTGCCTAATGCATGGCTGGGAAAAGCGGTTACCGCATCGGAAGAAGCATCAGCATGGTATAAGCCATACACCGCTACTTCGTTATCAGCAGTGACATGGATGGAGCGCTGCATCACCTTGTCGTTTTCATAGCGGTTTACGCTGTGATACAGGTCGATGGCAATCACTTCACCCGCGGCAAGGCTAAATGGATACAGTGTTTGCCTGCCGCTGATAGTGGTATGGATTTCTATTTGCCCGGATGCGGCCACCGGAGAGGTAATGATGACAATGTTTTGCTCAGTCTCTTCATCATCCAGTAACCAGAAGTCGCGCCCCAAGTGATTGGGTATTGCCACCGGCTCAGCCACCACGCGCAGATCAAAGTTGTGACTAATAGTATTGTGCCCATCGCTAATAGCCACACTCATTGGGTGTACGCCAAGCTGACTTGATTGTGGCGTCCAGCTGAGTAAGCCACCCTGACTGATAACCAGCCCTGTAGGTACGTTACCCGTTAACGTAAACGATAAACTGTCTTGCTCCGGGTCTGTCGCATTTATCTGGTAGCGATAGGGATTATCCACCACTGCCGCAGTGAAAGGCTGACTAACCACCTCAGGAGCAACGTTGCCCTGCTGCACATTAACATTAAATAACAGACTACCCTGTGCGCTGGCACTATCAGTCACCAGCAAGGTAAATTGATGACTGCCTACCTGACTGCTACCGGGTATCCAGGTTAATTCACCGGTGAGGCTATCGACAGTTAAACCTGCGGGCGCATTGGTAACACTAAACGTTAAGGCATCACCCGCGTCAGGATCAGTAACACTGGGTAGATACTGATACAACTCACCCGAGGTCGCGCTGTTTAATGGCGCACTGTTAAACACAGGGCTATCGTTAACCGCCGTAACAGTGATAACAACGGAAGCCTGAACAATACCGCCTTCACCATCAGAAACCTCAATAGCAAATGTATCAGTGCCGGCAAAATTATTATTGGGTGTGTAGCCAAGGCTGGGAGCTACGCCTGACAGTGTGCCGTTAGCAGGCTGAGTAATGACACTAAACGCTAACACAGCTCCTGCATCAGCATCATTGGCTGACAAGTTAATAACCACACTACTATCTTCGTTAACAGTGACACTGTTGTTGCCAATGACTGGTGGGCGATTAGTGTTTTGTACGGTAATGATAAAGCTATCGCTAATGGTGGCACCTTGACCATCATCCACCTGTACTGTGACATTGTGACTACCCGCCTGATTAAAATTTGGAACCCAGGTTATGTCACCCGTAAGTACGGTGATTGTCATACCTTCTGGAGCAGAAGGCAGGCTGTAAGTTAATGTATCGCCATCATCAATAGCCGCTACTGTCATTGAGTAAAAGCTATTTTCCTTTGCGCTTAGCTCGGGGCTATATTGAAAAACTGGCGACTGGTTGGTGTTAGCCACAGTAATAATAAATTGCTGACTAATAGTAATATCACTATCACTCACCCCAACTTCAATCGTATGCTCACCAGCACTATCAAAATCCGGCAACCAACTCACCAACCCTTCGGTAGAAACGCTCATACCTTCTGGTGCGCTGATTAGGCTATAACTTAAGCCATCACCATCATCATCACTGGCCTGCAGTGCATATTCATATAGCGTATTTTCTGCCCCGGTAATCACCGGCTCTGAAATAATAATCGGGTCACGATTAGTACCCGACACACTCAAAGTATAAGACTGATTAGTGCTGCCACCTTTGCCGTCAGTAATATCTATGCTGACGTAGTGTTGGCCTTCGTTATCGTAGCTGGGTATCCAGCTTACTAGCCCATCACTGTTGATGGATAAACCATTGGGGCCTTCTAGCACGGCGTATTGCAATGCATCGCCATCAGGGTCGGTGGCAATAATGGTGTATTCATAGAGTTGCCCCTCGGCAGATTCAAGCAATGGGGTGGAGTTTATTTCCGGAGCACGGTTGGTATCAGCTACGGTGAGGGTGTAGCTCTGACTGGCTGTACCGCCCTGCCCATCACTTACTTCGATGGTGACTGTGTGTTCACCGGCACTGCTGTAGTCGGGCGTCCAAGCGACCACACCCATGTTAATTACCATGCTGGCAGGTGCTGTGAGCAAGGTATAACTGAGTGCATCGCCATCGGGGTCGGTGGCTATTAATGAGTATTGGTAGAGGCTGTTTTCTGTCGCATCCAGTACCGGGGTTGAGCTGATGCTCGGTGCCGTATTGGGTTTTGGCAAAATGGTTAAGGTATAGCTTTGCTCAACGGTTGCGCCTTGAGTATCGGTTACTTGCAGGGTGACGGGGTAGTCTGCGGCGGCACCGTCGTGTGGTGTCCACTGAATTAAACCTTCGGCATTGATGGTCATGGTGCTGGGCGCTGTTATTAATTCGTAAGTTAGAGCGTCACCATCATCATCAACGGCCGAAACCTGATATTGGTAGGCCTGCTCTTCAGTACCTTGCAAAATGGGTGTGGAATTAATCACTGGCGCGGCGTTCGGACGAACGTCTACCAACAAGGTAAATGTTTGTTGGGCGCTACCGTTATTGCCATCAGCAACGTTCACGGTGACCGCATGACTGCCCGCCTGCCCTTCTGACGGCACCCATTCAATCACACCTTCGCTGTTGATGGTCATACCGGCGGGTGATGTTTGCAGTTCATAACCCAGGGTATCGCCATCGCTATCGGTGGCAATAACGGCATAGGTATAGGCTACGGTTTCTGTGGCGGTAGTAATAGCAGTACTGGTAATTTCTGGATCGCTATTAGTATTACCTCCGATACAATCAAGACCTTCAACAGAAGAAAATAATCGGCCATCATCCTGAGCCTTGCCGTGTTTATGGTGAGGCACTTCAACCGCCACACTGCCGTTACAACTTTCACCTGTGGCAGTATCACTCGCCAAAAAATCAATATGGTACACCCGGCCATTACCACCACCGGCGCGCTCTTTGCGCAGTTTCACTTTATTGCCAGACAGCAGTTTGGCATCGTAATCGGTATTGCCATCTCCCTGGCCGTTAAGGGGTTCATCCTGGGTAATACATTGCACAGTGATATCGGGTGCTTCGCCACTGGGCGTGGTTAAACCTTCAATACGAACGGTTTTAAATTTATGGTTGGCGGGCCACAGGGTGTCGGGGTCGGCGTGGGCATTCAGGCAGTTAAGCGCACCGGGTTGTTGGTCATTATGATGGTGATCGCCTTTTACACGGCAGCCCCTGTGCGGGCCACGCCAGCGGGTGCGTTTTTTATGCTGGTTATATTTGCCACTGTGATTATCGTGATGACCATAACCATTTTTATGGCGGTAGCCGCCGCCATTACCAGTGGCGGCGACTGGCAGTGCCAAGCTGATTAATAGTAAAAAGATAACGCCATTAGTTAGACAACGGCAAGCAACACGCACAACGCTCATACAAAAACCCTTCTGTACAATTCTTATTTGAAAAACAAACAGAGGCCCACCCATAAGATTGCCGGGTGTACAAAAGGATTAATGCGGAAAAATTTCCCTGATCATATCCCTGTTTCAAAACTGTTTGATCTTTAAAAAGTCACAACTCCGGTGACTGAACGCGGGCATTATTAAAAAATGATTTTTATCTGTCTAGGGCAAAGTTATACAGAAAGATTTAACATTTTTTACCAGCTTTGAGGGAAAACGCCGTAATAATCAGCGCCTTATTGAAATGAATAATTTTTTGGGGGAAACGAACTTATTGTTATTAATGGTGCATGGCTTAATATTTTAAACCAAATTAAGGGAGAATTTATTCAAACAAGCCAATCTGCTGATCGGTAATGCCCGCCAGACTTTCCTGCATAAAATATAGAATGCCATCGGCTGCTGGCGCTAGCTGCCGGTCTATATAGTGCTGGTAATCAAGCAATGAATGCTGCGCCTGTAACGGCTCGGCGCCATTGACTGTAATCACATATTCAATCCAGTCACCTCGGCGAATTTCAGCGCCAGCCTGGTCAACGGCTTTTCTGGCCGCCTGAACATGGGGTGGCACATTACGCTGGTAGTCTGCCAATTTTCTTCGCAGGCGCTTTCTATAAACCAGCTCATGGTCTGAGTTGCCGTTTAATATTTCTTGTACGGTAGTTTTAATATAGTCGTGGTAGGGCTCATCATAGAATACTCGGCGGTATAACTCTGACTGAAAATCACGGGCGGCTTTGGTCCAGTCGGTTCTTACATTTTCAAGGCCTTTAAATACCAGCTCTTGCTTGCCATCCTTTAGTACAATACCGGCATAGCGTTTTTTACTGCCCTGATCAGAGTTTCTTATCGTTGGCATTAAAAAGCGTTGGTAGAGTGTTTCAAATTCTATTTCCAGTGCACTTTCAATACCATATTCTTTGTCTAAACGGTTTTTCCACCAGTGGTTAAGCTGGCTTTCCAGTTCTTTACCCACCTTCGCCGCGCCTTCGGCATTCGCCACATCTTTAAACCAGATAAACACGGAGTCGGTATCACCATAGATAACTTCCCAGCCCTGCTGTTCAATAAACTCTGCGGTTTGTTGAATAATTTGATGGCCACGCTTGGTGATAGAGCTGGCCAGTTTCGAATCAAAGAAACGGCAACCACCGGAGCCCAGCACGCCATAGAAGGAGTTCATAATAATTTTTATGGCTTGTGATAATGCAGCATCCTGATTGGATTTAGCCTGGTCACGTAATTGCCAGAGCTCTTTGATTAACTCCGGCAGGATATTATTATTTTTTGCAAACCAGGCGCCGTTAAAGCCCGGCACCAACTCGGTCTGGTCAAGTTGCTCGTATTCCCCTAACACCATGCCCAGCGGGTCTATTTTAAAGCTCCGGATAATACTGGGGTACAGGCTTTTAAAATCCAACATACCTACATAGTCATATATACCCGGGCGTGACTCCATCACAAAACCACCGGGGCTTTGCTCTGCATCTTCCAGTAAATGGCTATTAGGTGCCACATAGCCTTTGCGATGCAATAAGGGTAAATAGCGGAAGTCAAAAGAGGCCACCGAACCACCAATACGCTCCAGCGGTAGCCCCGTCATTTTGGTACGGGCGATGGCAAAGTCTAATAGCCCGGCAAGCTCAAAAATATCCCAGACTAATTTACAGTCTTGCACATTGTATTTTGCCAGTGCCGCTTTATCTTCCAGAAACAGGTCGGTGATTTTTTCACCGCGGTCATTACCCTGAATAAGTTTGCTGTCACCCAGTAGTTCTTTGGCCACATTATTTAAGGCAAAGCTTTCAAAACGGTAAAAGGCTGCTTTGAGTAGTTCGATGCCGTCCAGCACTACACGGCCGGGTATTGTCACGGCACGGCGCTCACCCTCGTCATCCAGTGTGCGCCAGTGCGCCGCTGTCTCTTTGCCGCCTTCACCGCGGCCACAGCGAAAAGGTAGCTGGTATTTTTCGCAGACTTTTTCCAAATACCAGAGGTCAAAATTAATTACATTCCAGCCAATGATAATATCGGGATCATAGTCAGCCAGCCACATCAGAAAACCGATAATTAAACTTTTTTCGTTATTAAATATTTCTACATTATCGGCAACAGGCTGGTCCGCCACCATAAAGACTTTTTCAAACACCTGGCCCGCCTCTACTGCGTAGAGGCCAATGGAATAGAGGTTGATACCCTGCATAGCGGTTTCAATATCCAGCGAGATAACTTTCAAGCCAGGCTGATAGTCATCGCTAATCATTTCTGCTTGCGGCACAACAGGGAATTTACCCGCAGTGGCTTCACCGCGAAATCTTAGGGCGCCGCGAATAAAACGTTCCATTAAGAAACGATCATGGGGGTTAATATCCGATTCGAGGGGAGACACCCCCTGCTCCAGCAAACGTGTTTTTGCCTCTCGCAAGGTGCGCTGGGATTTAAAATAAAATGCCTTGACGGCTTGCAGGGTAAAATCTTTAAGGGGAACATCTTTAACGGTAAAACCCGTAAAGGGTTTTAACAGTTCCAAGGCCGCGGGCACTTGTTCCTGAGCAATAAAAAACACTGACTGCTGAGCAGGCACCAACAGTTTTACCGGGCCCGCCTCACTCGACAACCAAAATTCTAATTCAGTACCACTCCGTGTATCACGCCACTGCCGTGTAAGAATAAACCCCCGCTGATCAATCACCGGAGGTTATGGCTACTTGTGGCACTGCTAGATATTACTTAGGAAAGCTTTTAATTCCGGATCGGAAAATAGACGTACCAGCGTTTTAGACAGCATATCGTTTACCATTTCTTCATTTTGGGCCATGCTGGGAGTCATCGCCGTTTCTCTCGAAGAGTTGGTTTTATAGTTGCCGGTATAGGTTTCTTTGCCAGCGGTGGCGACTACCTGCAGCTCGGTAGCAAGATGAATAGTTTTACCCACGGTTTGCTTGGGCATATCGTACTTCAGGGTATTAATAATAATAGTAACGTTGGGAGTATCTGCCGCAGCAGTATTGACATTAAACCCCTGCACCGCAAGCTCTGCTTTGGCAACCCGTTTAACCGCCTCTTCAAGGTCATTGCCGATGGTAATCAGGCTGGTATCTTTATAGGCACCCCCGCGGCTACCCAATTCTTTATGACTGCGAGCATCTTCAACGGACACGGTCAACGCACGCCCGGCGCCATAGCTTTCTGTGTCGGTGCTGATAACAGGGCTCACTGTTATTTGCTGGGGACTATAGGCACAACCTGCCAACAAGGCGACAACAAGCCATAAAAATACTTTCTTCACATTTATACCCTCAATTTTTATAATCAGTTTTAACCCTGAGATAGCAGGTCTCGCAAATCAATAATCGCCGCGTTAGCGCGAGATATATAGGATGCCATGACCAATGAATGATTGGCCAAAACACCAAAGCCACTGCCATTCAATATCATGGGGCTGTAAACGGTTTCTTGCGTGGCTTCTAACTCACGAATAATTTGCTGCAAGCTGACCAGAGCATTTTTATTTTCCAATACTTCGGCAAAATCAACTTCAATGGCTTTTAAAAAGTGCAGCAGTGCCCAGGCAGCGCCTCTCGATTCATAAAACACATCGTCAATTTCTGTCCAGGGTGTTTTGACTTCCAACTCACCCGGCGCATAGGTCGATTGACGTGCCACCGCATCACCGGCCAGATCGGTATTTAAACGCCGCTGACCTACACTGGCACTAAGGCGCTGGGATAAACTGCCCAGACGTGACTCAACAATTTTTAACCAATAGCGTAAATTATCTGAGCGCGCATAAAATTGTGAGCGGGTATTGCCCTGATCTTCAAGGCGGCCCAAATAGTTATTTAAATACTCAATCGCACTGCGGTATTCGGATTCGCTGGCAGGTACGGCCCAACTATCACGGGAGAAGTTTAGGCTGGGTTCTGCTTTGGCCAAATCAATATCTTCTTTGGACTGGGACTGGGAGCGACTAAAACTCTCTCTGAGTGCCCGGGTTAAATCACGGGACTGGATCAATACACCGTATTCCCAGCTGGGCATATTATCCAACCATAATCCGGGCGGTAAAATATCATTACTAAGAAAACCACCGGGTTTGTCTAATAAGGTCGATGTCACGCGGATTAATGCCGAGGTAGTGGTTGAGCCAATAACCACTTGCTGCCCCTGAGCATCAGCCATTACCACTGCATTATCTTTGACGGAAAAATTGCCTGGCATCAGCGACCAGTAGATACCTACAAAAACAGCAATCAGCAAATACACCGCTAACAAGATCACCAGGGTTCTGGGCAGCAGACCTTCACTGGCATCGAGGCTATTATCTCGCCACTGGGCTAACCGCTCTTTTATCGATTGAAAATCCATACTCACCTCGTTAGGGCCTTTGATTTAAAGCCTGGCTTTAGCGCTCATTCAGCACACTGCGCACAGGCAGTGTTGCACGGGTTAATTCAACATCACCATTCAATAAACGAACCTCTACTTCGTCGCCCTCACGCAGAGGTTTCGTTAAACGGATTAGCATTAAATGATACTTGCCCGGCGCCAAAACAAACTCACCTTTGGCTGGCACCGTCACCTGATCCACTTTTTCCATGCTCATCATGCCATTCTGGTGTTTATGGCTATGCACCTCTGCCAGCTCTGCACCATTAGAGTCTGCCGCGGTAATCACCACATCCTGATCACCACTATTGACCAGCCGCATAAAGGCCGCTGTATTGGGCTGGCCCGGCGGCAAGCCTCGCACATAACCGTCTTTGATGGTTAACTCCGCCAGAGCGGAGCAGGAAAATGACAAGAGTATAAGGGCTAATAGGTGCCGGTTAATCGCTGACAATGTAATACCTCTGTGGAACCGTGATTCAGACCGCTAACTATACCCTATGCAGCCAGTGCTTTTATAGATTGTGCTTTATAAATCAATAAACGCAATACGGGGCACCCGCCCCACTTCAATATTACCCCGCAACCGATAACCATCAACCGCATTGCGCATCTGCTGGTAAATCCAGCGCCCTTCGGCATCGTTGCGAGCCACGATTAATAACCGTGACCGGGACTGTTTGGCCTGCTCAGCCAGCTCGCTTAAGCGCTGCTGTATCGCTTCACCACGCTGGCTTAAAGCAGCCACCGGCAAATAGACCTCGTTATCTGAACGCTGCTGGCGATAGCGTTCACGCAGGGCGGCAATCTGTTGCGGGGTGGCCGATATTTTCTCTGCCCCCTGCAACATGCGCTCGGCCTCGTCCACCCGGCCGCTGGTAAAGGCCTGCTCAGCCAACTGTAAATAGCGGGCGGTAATTTGCTTCATACCCCAATGAGCCTCGGGATTTAGCTCGTCGATGGCCAGCACATCACGGTACCAGCTATAGGCATTATCCGTCACCGGAACCATTAAGCGGTCAGCCGCCAGCGCCTTTTGTGCATTGGCCAAAAGCACTCTCAGGTGATGGCGCTTCGCCTCCCGCTGAGCCGCCACATCTACCACCGGCTTCTCAGCTGCCGGCTGTGAGGGAGCCTGAACACAAGCGACCAATGGCAGGACTATTAACGCCAGACACCACAGCCTTATTCTATCTATCATTAACCACTCTCTTTTAACAAAATAGCACCCACCACCGGGTAATCGGGGGCCTGAATGCCTGTTTATGAACCAATTCAAGGCATTAAAAAGTTTTTGCTATACAATAACTATCAGATTGAGCACAAGCCACGGAACTGATTCGACGATGACTAGCCTTAGTAGTTCAGCCTATGCCTTGCTAACAGCATAAGCCATTAATCTAAAACAGGAACCCCATGCACGCTGTATTTTTTGCTTTATTTTGCACGCTGCTGCTAATCCAGCCAGCCAGCGCCACCACCAATAGCGACCCTTTTGGTGCTACCAGCAGCCCCGGCTCCATCGCTGGCATGGTTGAAGATGACGAGTTTCTGCCGGTCGAGCAGGCTTACCAATTAACCGCCGAGTTTGATGCCCCGGGGCAGCTGCGTCTTTATTGGGACGTTGCCGATGCCTATTATTTATACCGCCATGGTTTTCAGGTTGAGCTTAGCGCCAATGGAGAAATACTGAGCAGTGAGCTCATTATCCCCAAGGGTCTGGAAAAAGAGGACGAATATTTTGGCCGGGTGGAAGTCTACTATAACTACGCCGACCTCAGCCTCACCGGTATCCCTGCCGAGGGCAACCTGGCTTTAACAGTGACTAGTCAGGGCTGCGCTGATGCCGGCCTTTGCTACCCTCCCTACTCCGAATACTTTCAGCTCGACGGCCAACAACTCAGCGTCACTAAAATCGAGCCACCCAATACTCAGGCAGCTCAAACACCTTCTATAGTGGTGCCAGCCGCATCAGGCAGCCTGCTCTATATGCTATTACTCGCCATGGTGGGCGGTGCTATTTTAAATTTAATGCCCTGCGTTTTCCCGGTACTTAGCTTAAAGGTGCTGGCCTTTGCCAACGACAAAAACCACTCCCAAGCTACCCACGGCCTGATTTATTCCGCCGGCGTCGTTATCAGCTTTGTGGCGGTGGCAGCACTATTAGTATCACTGCAAGCAGCAGGCGAAGCTATCGGCTGGGGCTTCCATTTACAATCACCGTGGTTTGTTGCAGCGCTGGCTTATCTGTTTTTTGTGATGGGTTTAAGCCTTTCCGGCTTTATTGAATTGGGCAGCAGCTTGATGAATGTCGGCGACGGTCTGGCACAAAAGTCAGGCTATAGCGGCAGCTTTTTTACCGGCATATTAGCCACCGTCGTCGCCAGCCCTTGTACCGCGCCTTTTATGGGAACCGCTTTGGGTTACGCCGTTACCCAACCTACCCATATTGCACTGCTGGTGTTTGCCGCACTGGGTGTGGGCATGGCCTTGCCGGTGCTAATTTTAAGCTGCTCACCCAGGCTGCTGAATAAAATCCCCAAGCCGGGCGCCTGGATGGAAAGCCTTAAGCAATTACTGGCCTTCCCCCTCTATGCCACCGCTGTGTGGCTAAGCTGGGTGGTTGGCAAGCAAGCTGGTGTAAACGGTATGGCGCTGATCATGCTTGGCTGCGTACTGATTGCACTGGCCCTATGGCTGTGGAGCGACAAACTGTGGCAGCGTATTGTTAGCGCCGCCTGCGCAGCACTGGCTATCAGCATTTTGTCCAGCCCACTGATGAGCCCAACTAACTCTGTCGCCAGCAATAAGGGTGAATGGCAAGCATACTCCCCACAAACTCTGGCGGACTTGCGCGCAGCGGGCAAGCCTGTCTTTCTGAATATCACAGCGGACTGGTGTATCACCTGCCTGGCCAATGAAGAAGTAACCCTGAGCACCGATACTATTAAGCAGGCAATGAAAGACGCCGGTGTCGTCTATGTTAAAGGGGACTGGACTAACCGAGACCCTCGGATTACCGCCTTACTCACAGAGTATGGCCGCACCGGTATTCCACTCTATGTGGCCTACCCGGCAGACCCGCAACAACCCGGTACGGTACTGCCGCAGATCCTTAGTAACGACATTGTAATTGAAGCGCTGGAGGCGATTGCCTTAAGTAGCGATCAACTGACAAATCGCTAAGTTATAACTGTAATTTCTTTTATACTGCTTCGATCTTCAGAAAACAGGCAAAAATCCGAAAAACCGATCCCAAAATACGATCTTTTCAATCTTATCTGCAAGAAATAAACATTTAGCCGAATATATCTACACAATTCCGGTTTTTAGCGTTTTTTAGTAAAAACTCCCATTAACGTGACGCCATCGTGTTGCCTTTTGTCTTTATCGTGCTTGGCAAAAAAGCTTTATTGCTGGCATCTTGCAGCAAAATGTAGCGATGTTGCGCGCATCTCCATTGAAAACAACAAAAATTGGACTAAAATATTTTTTTAAGGCAGAATCCCCTGCACGATTTAATGAAGCAAAAAATAATTAAGCACGACTTAATAAACACTCTTTAATTAAGTCCTATTTAAAAGCAGGCTTTAACAATAAGCTGCGTTCAACATCGGAATAGCATCATGGCGTCAATATTGGTACTACACGGTCCCAACCTAAACCTGTTAGGCAGTCGTGAACCCGAGGTTTATGGCTCCGATACTCTGGATGATATCAACACCGCTCTCACCGATGCAGCACTGGCTGCTGGCCACCACCTGCTGGCCATGCAAAGCAATGCGGAGTATGAACTGATTGAGCGCATTCACGATGCCCGCCTGGAAGGTATTAACTTTATTATTTTTAACCCCGGCGCCTTTACCCATACCAGCATTGCGCTGCGTGATGCCCTGCTGGGCGTCAATATCCCCTTTATCGAAGTGCATATCTCCAATGTGCACAAGCGGGAAGAGTTCAGGCAGTTTTCCTACCTGTCCGATATTGCCGAAGGCGTTATTTGCGGGCTGGGTAGCCAGGGTTATTTACTGGCACTGCAAGCTGCAATCAGCCAGGTTGAAAACTAATTAACCACTTTATTTATATTTTAACGACTACTTTAAGAGAACCACCATGGATATACGCAAAGTAAAAAAACTGATCGAGCTGCTCGAAGAATCGAATATCGATGAGATCGAAATAAAAGAAGGCGAAGAGTCTGTGCGCATTAGCCGCAACTCTGCTGCCGCTGCCGCAGCACCAATTTATGCTGCTCCAGCTCCTGTTGCCGCAGCCCCCGTAGCTGCCGCCGCGCCTGCACCAGCCGCCGCACCTGCAGCACCGGCTGCGGATGCAGCACCGGCAACCTCTGGCCATGTGATTAAATCACCGATGGTTGGCACTTACTATCAAGCCGCCTCACCAGGTTCACCAGCATTTATTGAGGTGGGTCAGCACGTTAAGGTTGGCGATGTTATCTGCATCGTTGAAGCGATGAAGATGATGAACCAAATTGAAGCGGATAAGGCCGGTGTGGTTGAGGCTATTTTGGCCGAAGACGGTCAGCCGGTTGAATTTGATCAGCCTTTAATCACCATCGTCTAACTACAAGCTATTAATCGCTTGTTTTAAGCTGGAAAAAATTTCATGTTGGAAAAAATTGTTATTGCCAACCGCGGCGAGATTGCACTTCGCATCCTTCGCGCCTGTAAAGAAATGGGCATCAAGACTGTCGCGGTTCACTCACAAGCTGACCGTGATTTAATGCATGTGCGCCTGGCAGACGAGTCTGTCTGTATTGGCCCTGCACCTTCACCCCTCAGCTATTTAAATATCCCTGCCATTATCAGTGCCGCAGAAGTTACCGACTCCGTGGGTGTACACCCCGGTTACGGTTTTCTGGCGGAGAATGCCGATTTTGCTGAGCAGGTTCAAAAAAGTGGCTTTGCATTTATTGGCCCTTCCGCCGACACCATTCGCCTGATGGGCGATAAGGTCTCAGCGATTGAAGCGATGCGTAAAGCTGGCGTACCAACGGTACCCGGTTCTAACGGCCCGCTGCCCGTAGACAATAAAGAGCGCTGCTTGCAAATTGCCCGCGACATTGGCTACCCGGTGATTATTAAAGCCGCCGCCGGTGGTGGTGGTCGCGGTATGCGCACCGTGCAAAGTGAAGCTGCACTGCTGAACTCTATCCACGTCACCCGTGGTGAAGCGGCCGCCGCCTTTGGCGATGGCACCGTGTATATGGAAAAGTTTTTGGAAAACCCCCGCCACGTTGAAATTCAGGTGATGGGTGATGGTCAGGGCAATGCGGTGCATTTTTATGATCGCGATTGTTCGTTGCAGCGCCGCCACCAGAAAGTTTTGGAAGAAGCACCGGCACCGGGTATCCCCGACGATATTCGCGAAGGGGTTTATTCAGCCTGTGTTAATGCCTGTATTGAAATTGGCTACCGCGGTGCTGGTACCTTTGAGTTTTTATATGAAGATGGCGCCTTCTACTTTATCGAAATGAATACCCGTATTCAGGTAGAGCACCCCGTCACCGAAATGGTCACCAACTTTGACCTGATTAAAGAACAGATTCGTGTCTGTTCCGGTGAAAAGCTGTCAGTTAAACAAGAAGATATCAAACTTAGCGGACATGCTTTTGAATGCCGTATTAATGCCGAAGACCCAAAAACATTTATGCCTTGCCCCGGCACGGTAAAAATTTATCACCCACCGGGTGGCTTGGGTGTGCGGGTTGATTCGCACTTATATAGCGGCTATTCCGTACCACCGAATTACGATTCTATGATCGCCAAGGTGATTACCTGGGCGGAAGACCGCACCACTGCACTGGACCGTATGCGCAGTGCCTTGGATGAAATGGTGATTGATGGTATTCGCACCAATATTCCACTGCAACAGGATTTGGTAAGAGACGGGCCTTTCCGGGAAGGTGGTACCAATATCCACTATCTGGAAAAGAAACTCGGGCTTTAAGCTCAACGCAAGGCGCTCTTTGAGCGCCTTATTTTTTTAGCGGTTATTAATGGCGCAGTACTATGTCCTGGTTACAACTTAGAGTCGATACCTCCCGTGAAACCACCGAAGCCATTGAAGATGCATTACTGGCAGCCGGAGCTGTATCCGTCACGATGGAAGATAGCGCCGACCAACCCATCCTCGAACCTGCGGTAGGTGAAACACCGTTATGGAACCAAACCCGTGTCACCGGTTTATTTAATGCCGATACGGATACGGATCAGGCCACCGTTATTGCCACAGCAAGCTTTGGCAATCACCTGCCACCCTATCGCTGGGAAATTCTGGAAGATAAAGATTGGGAGCGGGAGTGGATGGAAAACTTTCACCCCATGCGCTTTGGCCAGCGCCTATGGATTTGCCCCAGCTGGAAGCAGCCACCGCAGGCTGATGCGGTTAACCTAATGCTCGATCCCGGCCTGGCCTTTGGGACAGGCACTCATCCAACCACCGCACTATGTCTGGAATGGCTGGATGGCTGTGACCTGCAAGGCAAAACCGTTATCGACTATGGCTGCGGCTCAGGGATTCTCGGTATCGCGGCACTGTTACTGGGGGCCAAAGAAGTGGTTGCCATTGATAACGACCCCCAGGCCTTAATTGCCACCATGGATAATGCCAAGCGCAATCAAATCGATAGCAGCAAGATTAGCGTTTACCTGCCAGAAGACGCCCCCAGCGATTATCAAGCCGACGTTATGCTGGCCAATATCCTGGCCGGCCCTCTGGCGGAGCTTGCACCACTGTTGAATCAACTGACCTTAAATCAGGGACTATTGGTCCTATCCGGTCTAATTCATAGCCAGTCAGCCGAGTTGCTTAAGATTTATGGACAGTGGTTTGCGATGGACGAACCAGCACTTCAGGATGAATGGGTCAGGCTTAGCGGTAAAAAACAGGACAAATACCCTGGTTAACCCGTAGGGTGGATTATAATCCACCACCCAATAACTACTTATGGCCGGGCCTGGTGGATTGTAATCCACCCTACAATACTGGGTTTATCTGCCCGTTAAGCCCGTAGGGTGGATTATAATCCACCACCTATAACTACTTATGGCCAGGCCTGGTGGATTGTAATCCACCACCTATAACTACTTATGGCTGGGCTTGGTGGATTGTAATCCACCCTACACTGCAGCCCGTAGGGTGGATTGCAATCCACCGCCTTTGACCACCCCGGACAACACCTTGGATTCACTTCACAAAAGTAAGATAAGTTCTCGTTTTTTCTGAAAAAAGCGATACACTTAAGTCATTATAACGCGCGAATCAGGACCGCTTAATATGACCAGTCAGGTCACACAATGCCCCAACTGTAATACCTCGTTCCGGGTAACCGAAGTGCAGCTGAGTGTTGCCAACGGTATGGTGCGCTGTGGTTCCTGCCTGCATATTTTTAATGCCGCTGATCACTGGCTAATAAACCCTGCTATGGACCAGGATCAGGGCCAACCCCACGGTGAAGAACCCACCGAACTCCCCGTCAGCCCTGAAGAACCCGGTGATGACGAACTTATCAATGATACTTTCGATAACACCCTTGAACAGCCCAGCCTTGCCGAAGACAGCCTTAGCCTGGATAGTGTTCTGGATGACGAACCGGAGCCCGACCACAGGCCTGCACTGGAACCTGAGCCAAACGCGGAATTGGCCTCTGACCTCGATGCCGATCTGGATGCCTCCCTCGACAATATCTTCGATGGCGACCTATTTGCCGATGACGACCTGGACCTATTAGCAGATGAAGTGCTGGAAAGTCATGAACAGGCGGAGCAGGCGCTGGACCCAAGCCAGCCAGAAAATCTGGCAGAAGAGCCGCTCCCAGAGCAGGAAGCCGCCCCCTTTGCCATGTCCAGTGAGTTTGAAGAGCTGGATAGCGATGAAATTCTACTGGATGAAAGTGAGCTGGAAAGCGATGCCACGACTCATACCATCATTAACACCGATAATGATCTGGATGAATTGATTCAGGATGATGAAGAGATCAGCGATAGCGATTTTAGCGACTCCTTTCTTGAATTGGATCAGGAAGAAGAAAGCGCTCTGGCGGTTTTTAAAGAACTGGATGATATCGGTGAAGATAACGGTCTGGAAGAAGAAGATTGGGCCCGTAAACTCTTAGAAGAAGAAGTCGAAGAACATCAGCCCGTTGCAGAAGCGGCAGCCGAGCCCGAAACCGAAGAGCCTATCGAGGAACCCAGGGACGAATTTACCGACCTGTTTGAATCACTCGAAGACGACGAAACACCGCTGGACCCCGGCTTGCTGGATATTCTCAATGAACGCAATGATGACTCAGCACCCCAGCCGATTCAGGAAGATGAGTTTGTTATAAGCGATGAAGCCATCGTTGCCGGCGACCGAATAGGCTTTGATAAAAGCGACTTGTTAGCCAATATCGAGCCTGAACCGGTAGAGCTTGATATCGCGTCCCGGCGCAACCTCTGGATCAAACGCACCTGGCTCGCCAGCATTGTATTGGCGACCTTGTTATTGGCCGTACAACATATCGCCTTTAACTATGACCGACTGGCAAGGGACAATAGTTATCGCCCCGTCTTTAGCAGTCTCTGCTCGGTATTTGGCTGCGAGGTGCCAGCGCTTCATGATATCAGCCAGATTCGCTCATCCAACCTGATGGTTCGCAGCCACCCTGAGTTAAAACATGCCCTGGTCGTTGACGCCATTATTATTAACCGCGCCGAGTTCAAGCAGCAGTTTCCGGTAATGGAACTGCAATTTACCGATATCAACGGCAGTGTCGTCGCTGGCAGACGCTTTAAACCCTCTGAGTATCTGGCAGGCGAGCTGGCCGGTACCCGTATTATGCCGACCAAACAACCCATTCATATCTCTCTGGAAATTGTTGACCCCGGTGAGCAGGCGGTCAATTACCAGCTGCGCTTTTACCCCAAACAGGGCAGCTAAGCCGCTTTTCGCCGTCACCAGAATAGCAACGCACTGAGACCACCCCGCATCTCCAAAGTCAACAAAAAAATTGTACAAAAGTTGTGCGATAAAACTTTATCTCAAGCCAACTTACCATTATGATAGCGCCTCTTTTTTGAGCGGGTCCTGATCAGCTTTTGCTGCCAACGACCAAGCTGCGGAAATGGCTGCAGTATCGCCACGGATGTCCCGGCTAGTGCTCCAAAAGATAGATATCACCTGTTATTTTTAGCGTATTACCAGTAATTCACTACCCAGGATGTGCAGTGTTTCAAATCGGCCCCTATGTATTGGCCAGTCGAGTTGTGCTTGCACCTATGGCTGGCGTTACTGACCTCCCGTTTCGGCAACTATGCCGTCGGTTTGGGGCGGGCTTGGTCGTCTCCGAAATGGTGACCAGCGATACCCGGTTGTGGAACACCCGCAAATCCCAATATCGCTTAAACCACGACGGTGAAGCAGAGCCCCGGTCAGTGCAGATAGCCGGTGGGGATGCCCTAATGATGGCAGAAGCTGCGAAACTAAATGTCGAACGCGGTGCCCAAATCATTGATATCAATATGGGCTGCCCGGCAAAGAAAGTTTGCAAAAAGGCCGCAGGCTCAGCCTTACTGAAAGATCAGGCACTGGTAACAGAGATATTGCAGGCGGTGGTGAATGCCGTCGATGTGCCGGTAACACTGAAGATACGTACCGGTTGGTCCCCGGAGCAACGCAACGGGCTGGATATCGCGCGTATTGCCGAAGATAGCGGCATCGCCGCCCTGGCAGTACACGGCAGAACCCGGGCCTGCCGATTTAACGGCGAAGCCGAATACGACACCATTGCCCGCATTAAAGCAGCGGTGGATATTCCGGTCATTGCCAATGGTGATATAGATTCACCAGAAAAAGCCTTACAGGTTATGCAGTATACCGGCGCTGATGCGGTAATGGTTGGACGAGCGGCTCAGGGCAGACCCTGGCTATGTCGCGAGATAGATCAATTTATCAGCAACGGTGATGTTATAGAATCACCGGGTACAGCAGAGATTAAGGGTATTTTATTAGAGCACTTAAATGCCCTGCACCATTTTTATGGCGAGTTTATGGGCGTCAAAATCGCCCGCAAACACGTCGGTTGGTACCTTCAGGCAACTAGCCAGCAGGATGAAGCCAACACCGCGAATAACAGTGCTGAATTTCGCAAACACTTTAACCAGCTGGATTCCGCCAGCTTACAAAGTGATGCAATTGAGAACTACTTTCAGCAAATACTGGAATATGACAATACAATCAATGATCAAGGCCGCATCCACAGTGAGCGCCCTGAAACCATCAACAAAGAGGTAATAGCAGCATGAAAAACAATGACACTCTCCCCAACAGCGCACCAACACCCGTCGCTGAAATGGTGTCAGATTTTGACCAGACTGAGCAAGATGTTCAAAAGCAACATTTAACCAATGCACCTGTCGCCCAGGCCCAGACCTTACGTGACAGTGTATCCATTGCTTTAAACAACTACTTTGCCCACCTTGAAGGTCAGGACGTCACCGATGTTTACGAAATGGTGTTATCAGAAGTCGAAGCACCACTGCTTGAAGAAGTGATGAAGTACACCCGCAATAACCAGACTAAAGCCTCTATCTTGCTAGGTTTAAACCGCGGTACTTTACGCAAGAAGCTAAAGCAGTACGGCCTATTGTAAGCCGCAACCGACATAGCGAAGAGGGGTGATTAGTTCACCCCTTTTTCCGTTTAGGTTTTTACAAATATTTTTAACCTTCCAACCAAAGATACCCACAACACTATGAGCAACGATCAAAACCTTCTGCCAATCAAACGCGCACTGATCAGTGTTTCCGATAAATCGGGCATTGTTGAATTTGCCCAAGCACTGCAAGCACAGGGTGTAGAAATCCTGTCTACCGGCGGCACTTATAAACTGCTGTGCGATAACAATATCGACGCTGTAGAAGTGTCAGAGTACACCGGCTTCCCGGAAATGATGGATGGCCGGGTAAAAACCCTGCACCCTAAAGTGCATGGCGGTATTCTTGCTCGCCGCGGCCAGGATGATGCGGTGATGGCAGAACACGGCATCAATGCCATTGATATGGTGGTGGTCAATCTTTACCCCTTCGAAAAAACCGTTGCCAACCCGGATTGCTCGTTGGAAGATGCGATTGAAAATATCGATATCGGCGGGCCGACCATGGTGCGCGCCGCAGCCAAAAATAATGCCTTTGTTAATATCGTGGTAAATGCTTCAGACTACGATGCTATTTTGGCAGAAATGAAAAACAATAACGGCGCCACCTCACAGGCAACCCGTTTTGATTTGGCGATTAAAGCTTACGAACACACCTCTGCTTATGATGGCGCTATTGCCAACTATTTTGGCCATAAAGTACCGGGCGGCAACGACAACTTCCCCCGCACGTTCAACAGCCAATTTACCAAAACCCAGGATATGCGTTACGGCGAAAACTCTCACCAGAACTCCGCTTTCTATATTGAAAAAAATCCAGCAGCGGGCTCTATCTCAACCGCAACGCAATTGCAGGGTAAAGAATTATCCTATAACAATATTGCCGATACCGATGCAGCACTGGAGTGCGTTAAGCAATTCTCTGAGCCTGCTTGCGTTATCGTAAAACACGCCAACCCCTGTGGTGTTGCGATTGCAGCGGATATTAAAACCGCTTATGACCTGGCGTTTGAAACGGATACTGAATCGGCCTTTGGTGGCATTATCGCTTTTAACCGCGAATTAGATGCCGCAACCGCAGAAGCTATCTGCGAGCGTCAATTTGTTGAAGTCATTATTGCACCAACCGTTTCTAAAGAAGCAGTTGATATTGTGACTGCCAAGAAAAATGTTCGCTTATTAGAGTGCGGGCAATGGGGCGACGCCGTTGCTGACTTTGACTTCAAACGCGTTAACGGTGGCTTATTAGTGCAAGACCGCGATATGGGTGTTATCACCGAAGCAGACTTAAAGATTGTTACCAAGCGTCAGCCTACTGAAGCTGAAATTCGCGATTTATTATTTACCTGGAAAGTCGCCAAATTTGTTAAGTCTAATGCGATTATCTATGGCAACGACGGCCGTACTATCGGTGTTGGCGCCGGCCAAATGAGCCGCGTTAACTCTGCCCGTATCGCTGGTATTAAAGCGGAGCATGCTGGCCTGGAAGTTAAAGGCTCGGTTATGGCTAGCGACGCATTCTTCCCATTTAGTGATGGTATTGAAAACGCAGCGGCAGCGGGCATTAGCTGTGTGATTCAGCCAGGTGGCTCTATCCGCGATGATGAAGTTATTGCAGCGGCGGATAACGCCAATATGGCTATGGTCTTTACTGGCATGCGTCACTTCCGTCACTAAGTTAAAGAGAATAAAAAGATGAACGTACTTGTTATTGGTTCTGGCGGTCGTGAACATGCATTGGCATGGAAGGCCGCACAATCCCCTGATGTTGAAACCGTTTTTGTGGCACCGGGCAATGCCGGCACGGCTATCGAACCCGGTTGCACGAATATCGCCATCGACACGATGGACTTTGCCGCACTGGCAGCCTTTGCCACTGACAACGGTGTTGGCTTAACCATTGTTGGCCCGGAAGCACCCTTGGTGGAAGGCGTAGTCGATTTTTTTGCAGAAAAAAATCTGCGCTGTTTTGGCCCCAGCAAAGGCGCTTCGCAACTGGAAGGCTCTAAATCTTTTACTAAAGATTTTTTAGCGCGCCACAATATCCCTAGCGCTTTTTATCAAACCTTTACTGAAATTGATCCAGCGCTGGCTTATATCAAAGAAAAAGGTGCACCAATTGTCGTTAAAGCTGACGGCTTGGCTGCGGGCAAAGGCGTTATTGTTGCTATGACTGAAGCGGAAGCCGAAGCTGCCGTGCGCGATATGCTGGCGGGCAATGCCTTTGGTGAAGCCGGCCACCGTGTTGTTATTGAAGGTTTTCTTGAAGGTGAAGAAGCCAGCTTTATTGTTATGGTCGATGGTAAAAATATTTTACCCATGGCTACCAGCCAGGATCATAAGCGCGCGGAAGACGGTGACCAGGGCCCTAACACTGGCGGCATGGGCGCTTACTCCCCTGCTCCGGTTGTGACCGATGAAGTGTATCAACGCATTATGAGCGAAGTGATCGAACCTACGGTTGCTGGAATGGCTGCGGAAGGTAATGACTACACCGGTTTTCTTTATGCCGGCTTGATGATTAGCAGTGATGGCGCACCACAGGTAATTGAATATAATTGCCGTTTTGGTGACCCGGAAACTCAGCCTATTATGATGCGCCTGCAAGGTGATTTAGTCGCCATGTGCAATGCAGCTTTAGATAGCAAACTGGATACCGTTTCTGCCCAGTGGGATTCACGCTGTGCCGTCGGAGTAGTACTGGCCGCCGGTGGCTACCCCGCCAGTTACGGTAAAGGCGCGGTAATTTCTGGCCTTGATGCGGCAGCCGAAGTGAGTGACAGCAAAGTTTTTCACGCTGGTACTGCCCTGGACAATGGCGAAGTGGTTACCAGCGGTGGCCGGGTATTATGTGCAACCGCATTAGGTAATACGGTTACCGAGGCTCAGCAACAAGCTTATCAACAAGTTAAAGCGATCAACTGGGATAACGTGTATTATCGCAATGATATTGCCTACCGTGCGATTGAACGGGAGCAGGGTTAAACCCCAAATCAATGGTGAATTACAATCCACCCTACTAGCTAATGGTGGATTACAATCCACCCTACTGGCTTATGGTGGATTACAATCCACCCTACTGGCTTATGTCGTAGGGTGGAATATATTCCACCATCGCCCATAATTCTTGCCAATCTCCATCGAGGTTATCTTATGCAACGCCGTCTATCATTTGTCGACAAACTGATCTGCAATGCTGACCAGGCGCTGCGCACCCTCGTACCCACGGCTGCCAATTCGATTATCCCCAGCCCCGCCGAAAAAAAACATCACGCCGAACTTTCCGAGCAAGAGCAAAAACATATTGCCGGTTTAATGCGAATCAACCATACCGGTGAAGTCTGCGCTCAGGCTTTATATCAAGGCCAGGCACTGACCGCCAAACTACCGGAAATTCGCGAAGAAATGGAACAGGCTGCTCAGGAAGAAATCGACCATCTTGTTTGGTGCGAAGAGCGCCTTAATCAACTGGGTAGCCGCACCAGTTTATTAAATCCGATTTTTTATGCCGCCTCATTTTCTATGGGCGCAGCAGCGGGTTTAGTCGGTGATAAATGGAGCCTGGGCTTTGTGGCTGCTACTGAAGAACAAGTCTGCAAACATTTATCGGATCATCTGCAACAGCTACCAGAGCAGGACGAAAAAAGCCGCGCCATTCTTGAACAGATGTTAGAGGATGAAGCCGAGCATGGCAGCAATGCTTTGGCGGCCGGTGGCCATGAATTTTCTGCACCGGTCAAAAAATTAATGACCGCGATGTCCAAAGTCATGACCCAAACCACTTACCGCATGTAGGGTGGATTATAATCCACCGGTATATGGCTGCTCATGGCTGGGCTTGGTGGATTACAATCCTCCCTACGCTTTATCCACTGAAAAGCTAATTGCCTCGGCAATCGTTTTTAATCCCTGACTTAACATCAATAGCCTATCTACCCCTAAAGCCACCCCCGCACAATTCGGTAAACCCTGCTCCATAGCCGCCAGTAAAAACTGATCAGCTGCTACTTCCGGGGCAGATAAAACCTGTCGCAGTTGATGGTCTTTTTCAAACCGTTGTTTTTGTGCTTCAACATCTGTTAATTCAAAATAACCATTGGCTAATTCTATGCCTTGACAATACAACTCAAAACGCCGGGCAACGTTAACCCCCTCTTCATCCACACTCACCTTTGCCAATGCTGATTGCGATGCGGGATAGTCCATAATAAAAACGGGTGTATCAATACCCAATGTTGGCTCTATGATTTCTGCCAATAAAAGATGTAACCAATCATCTTTTTGCTCGCTCTCCATTTGCACATCAAGGTGCTGCAAAGCAATCGCTTTAATAGCTTCGCAATCACTGACATGCGGATCTACAGAAAACGTGTTTAAAAACACATCCCGATAAGACACCCGTTCAAACGCTTTTTCCGTTTTAAGCAGCTGCGAAACCAATGCTTCAACTTCATCCATCAACTGGTGATGATCAAACTCAGGGCGATACCATTCCAGCATGGTAAATTCAGGATTATGCCGCCCGCCCTGCTCTCCTTTGCGAAAGGCTTTGCACAATTGATAGATAGGCCCGAGCCCGAAGCGAGTAATCGTTTCATGGCATATTCAGGAGAGGTTTGTAGAAAGTAACGGTCTTTGTCGCCAACAGGATTATCCGCCGTCAGCGCATCCATATAGGGGTCCGTCACCGAATATTTAGCGAGTAAGGGGTATCGACTTCGAGGATATGACGGGCAGAAAAAAACTGTCTGATAGTTGCCAGCAACTCGGCCCGCGCTTTTAAGGTATTCAGCGAGGCCGATGGCTGCCAGTTAGGGTCGGCCATTAACCTTTGGCGCGACTAACGTATTCACCGGTGCGGGTATCAATCCGCAGTACTTCACCGATATTAACAAATAAAGGCACGCGAACCACGGCACCGGTTTGCAGAGTTGCCGGCTTGCTACCGCCTTGCGCGGTATCACCTTTAAGACCCGGGTCAGTTTCGGTCACTTCCAACTCAACAAAATTCGGCACGCTAATAGTGAGTGGCGAACCGTTATATAAGGTGACTTCACAGCGATCCTGCTCTTTTAACCATTTGGCCTCATCACCAACCGCGGTAGCATCCGCCTGGTGCTGCTCAAAGGTTTCTGGCTCCATAAAATACCAGAACTCACCGTCGTTATAGAGATATTCCATTTCCATCTCCATCACATCCGCTGCCTCAAGGGTTTCACCGGATTTTAATGAGCGCTCCCAGATACGGCCGGTTTTCAGGTTGCGAAATTTAACCCGACTAAAAGCCTGCCCTTTACCGGGGCGAACAAATTCATTCTCGACGATGGTACAAGGGTCACCCTCAACCATTAACTTAAGACCGTTTTTGAATTCGTTGGTAGAGTATGTTGCCATTATAATTCTCTCGCTTGTATTTAGTTAAATAACCGCATAACTCATTGATTTTAAGGGATATACCAGTATTGCGGTAGTTTTAACCTAGCTGCACCCTGCTCTCAAAACACTCATAAACCAGCCCAAACTTGGTGACCCAGCGGTGACTCATAGTAAAAACTGGTAACCTGCGCTCTTCAACAGATTTAGAACTGGGCGCAATTATACATGAGCGACAAGCTGAAGCTAACCGACAATGCCGTGGACAGGTGGCTTAGAGCCAACCGCAAGAAAAACGAAGTGCTACGTGATACACAGGTAGAGGGTTTTCACGTAAGAGTCATCAACGACTCACCTCAAGGCGAGCTTGCAGTAGCCTCCTACTGTATCGACTTCAGAGTCAGTAGCACCGGCAAGAAGCGAAGACTCAAGGTAGCCAGCTTCAAGGAGCGCACAGTTAGTCAGGCACGTAAGCTTGCAGGTGACCGCAAATCAGAAGGGCGGTCTGGTATTGATGTCATTAAAGACAGGGAACACGAGCGCACCTTACAGCAGCAAGAAAAAGACAAAGCTGCAAACGCCCTACCCACAATTCAGTCATGGTTCGACAGCACCCATAGAGACCACCTTTATGAGCGGGATGATACCGGCAAGCGGCGCATCAACTACCTTGAGAAGGACTGGCTGCCCGCACTAGGTCATCTCACCGCCCCCGAATTGAACATCAAGACTATTAGCAATCAAATGAAGGCCATTCTTGATGACAGGGCATACGGCCAAGACACCAAACCCCTTCGGGAAAGCACCGCGAAGAAGTACTTGGAATACTTCAAGGAAGCTTGCTCCGCATACTGCGCTCAGCATGAATGCCCCAACCCACTAAACAACCTCAAGTGGGCAACCGTAAAAAAGACAGGGAAGCTAACCTTCGCCGAGATAAAGGATAATGAACATGAAGGCTCACCCCGCACCAAAATTCCACAAACCACCTTTATCGTCATAGTAAAAGAGCTAGAAAGCCTCTACAAAGAAAGCGAAAACCTATTACCACTTGCTCTACTCTTCATGGCTTATTCTGGGTTACGACCTTCTGACATCGTAACACTGCAATGGTCACACTTAAAACTTGAAGGCGACTCCCCCTATCTACGTAAAGTACTCATCAAGTCTAAGCACATAAAATCCAGCCCAACTATCATTCCTCTTCACAGCGATGCAGTTGCCACCCTCAAAAAGGCAGAAAAACACAGGGTAAGTGACTTCGTTTTTAGTGACAACATGAAGGCAAAAAATACTCAGAGCTTAAACTACTGGTGGGATAAGGTCAGAGAAAACTCTGAGTTCGATTTCCCGCCATACCAATTACGGCACAATGTAGCTCACCGTATCATTGATGCTGGCGGGACAATCGTTAATGTTGCTGCTGTACTGGGTAACACAGTTGAGGTATGTATTCGCAATTACTTGAATACAGATTTAGAGAGCACTGCTGAATTGTTACGCAGCTTGAAGTTCTGAACCTTGCGGCGGCAGATCGTGCGCCGAGTTACTAGAGTATGCCGGCAGCTCCCTTAACCACCGATCTGCATCAGACCTTCTAAGGATGATCTCTGGGGTGTACTTTTCTTCCACAGGGCTGTCGCTAGGGTTTTGATCAAAATGCAATCAACTACCGTGGGTGTTTAAAGTTTTCTTCCACAGGCGTATCAGTTCTGACTTACTTAAAAATCAGACTACAAGATAAGGTGCTTTAAAGTTTTCTTCCACAGGCGTACGCCTAGGATTTTGATCAAAGGGTAATCAACCCCGAGGGTATTTAGAGTTTTCTTCCACAGGCGTATCAGCAGATTCAAATGACCTTAAGCCAGCCCCAGCCGCGAGCACATTCGCCTTACTTGGACATGAGTAAACTCCGCATTTCTTTCTGTACGCAAGTCCATGTCATTTAGAGTACGAGCCATCTCACGGTAGCTATCGCCAGCCACTGCTAGCTTTGCCAGTATTGGTCTCAATTTTTCAGCCCGAAGAGCAGCTAAACGCTTGGTTTCTTTATTAGCTCGCTGGTTATTCGGCCTCTGCCCACCCAGCTTAACTCCGCGCTCTTTCGCCGCTGCTAAAGCTGCTTTAGTTCGCTGACTAACGAAACGCCTCTCTTGCTCAGCCAGTACGGCATAAATCTGTAACTGCAATACATCCGCATCAGGCATACATGCAACCTTAAAAGGAACACGCTTAATCATCCCCGCAATGAACTCTACATCCCTGCTCAACCTATCCAGCTTAGCCACCAACACTTCAGCCTTATGCCTCTTTGCCAGCGTAATAGCTTCCTGTAGCTCTGGCCTATTATGATCATCCTTACCACTAGCCACCTCGACAAACTCAGCGATGATCTCTGAGTCACCCCCAGCATAATTCACCATAAACAGATCAATATCCCTACGCTGAGCCTCCATGCCGAGACCATCAGCCCCCTGCTTGTCGGTTGATACGCGATAATAAGCTACATACTTGGTCATACCTCTACGCCCCTGCGGTCAGTGTGTCCACAAGATTACACCAACTGGGACAAACCGCAAGGTATGATTGAGTGTTCCAGTACAGATAACAGGTGCTATGGGGGCATCCTCGCCAGCCTAATCATTTAAGGGCACTCATAAATATGGTTAATTTTTAGACAGCCCATCTCATATCAGGTCGCACCTTAATAGGTGTATACTTGCCAAAAAGAATTTTCCAAAAAAATTATAAAGAGATGCATAGAAATCTAATGAAAGCAGTAGAACTTTTTGCAGGAATTGGGGGCTTCAGAATAGCTTGCGACGAACTTGGGATTAAAACCGTTTGGGCAAACGACTTAGACCCTAAAGCATCCGAAGTTTATAGACAGAACTTTGGAGAATCTGAGCATATCGAAGGCGACATTGAGGCTTTTATCGAGCAAATTCCAGCACATGACTTATTAACCGCAGGCTTTCCATGCCAGCCCTTTTCTAGTGCCGGCAAAAAACTAGGGATAGAGGACGCCAGAGGGACTCTTTTTGAAAATATCGTTCAAGTAATTCAAAAGAGAAAGCCAAAATACTTTGTACTTGAAAATGTAAAAAGATTGCTTTCAATGGACAAGGGCTCTCATTTCGCAACTATTCTGGATATTCTCTCCAGCCAAGGGTACCTAGTCGAATGGAGACTACTAAACGCTAAGAACTTTGGGTTGCCACAAAATAGAGAGCGAATAGTAATTATCGGCCACAAAGACCACAAACCTAAAACTTACCTTTGCTCTGAGGACGATTTAGAAAACCTTTCGGACAGAGAGCGTACACTCATATCACATTTTGACCACTGGAAGAAGATTGAAGACCATGGAGCTTCCTTCAAGAACTGGGGGCTGGCACTTAACGGCAAATTTTGTCAAGGGCGCGTGACGACTTTCAGTGACTCGATGCCTCCCGTGAAGCTAAAGAGTATTTTAGAAAGAAAACCAGACGAAAGCTTTTTCTTTACCAAGGATACTATCGAGCGCATTAAAAATAGCGAAGAAGTTAACAGGTTTTTTAATGGTGTAGAGATCTTATACAACCAGAAAGGTGGTGCACGAATGGGGTACTCAATATTTGGCACTGCAGGCATTGCGCCTACTCTAACCTGCACAGCTAGCAGGCACTATGAGCGATACAAAATTGGAAATGAGTTTCGCCGTTTAACCAATATTGAATACGCACGCATCCAAGGCTTCCCTGATGACCACTGCGATTGCATTACCAGATATAATCAATACCCCCTATATGGAAACGCCGTCCCCCCCACTTAGTCAAATGGGTAATCAACAGGACAATCAATAATAACTTCATAGAACTTCAGGATTTTGCTCTACAACAGGAACTAATATGATAGATAGCAGCCCTTTGCGTGCCGAGGTAAAAGCTAAGACAGAAGAAATAGTATTAAAACTTAACGAATATCTTCGAGGGGAAAATGTTACTGAAATCAAACCAATTTTAGAGCGGGTCGGAAGAGGAGGCCAACTGCCTCACTGGTATGATTTACTCGAAAGCGGTCAATCGATGCCTAATCTTGACGGGAAAACCATCGGCAGTGTTATTGAAATGACACTCTTGGGTGTTCTGGAAAAACATACTCTCCAGAAATTTAAAATACCGCCACTTGAAGTCAACCCCGCCAAAGGAGTTGATATCCCTCTTCTCGATCTTGGCGTAAAATCCCCTTCAGAGAACTTTTGTACGAGCGAGCCTTTTTTTTCAGCGTATGAACGCGTATTAGGGAATGAGTCTGACGCTCTAATCTTACTAACTGATTACCAGACAGCTAAAAAGAATCCTCCTCCGGTTAGAATACAAATTATAAAAACCGCCTATTTAAAGGGTAGTGAAATAGCTGATAAGAATCTTTGCTTAGTCGCTAGGAGAAACCGTGAGCAGCTTTATCATGAAAGCGAAGCCCTCTGCAAAAAGATGTTCCAGTTCCTATGTCATTTGAACCAGCAGGACTGGAGAGCAAAAGCTCTATTGTCACTGGTCAAAATACTCTACAACTCAGACGAAGATATTAATGAGCAGATTGACACTCTCAGTGCAAATTTTGAAGAAAGGTGTAACACCGCGATAGAGAATAATTCGGAGCCTCTATCACAGGATGAATTAAATAGAATTCTTGCCATAAAAGATGCTAACCCCAAAGTACCTGCCATCATTAATGCCTGCAGTGACTGGGTCATAGATAATCACAAAGACTTCGCAAGACTGCCAAATGATAATGAATGGCAGAGGTTTTTAAGAAGTGATTTGGATGGAAAAATCGGCTTAAGCTTTGCCCTACAGTGGAGATATAATTTCGGGAGCTTATTTAGAAGCCTACCAATGATAGATCAAGGCTAAATCTGGTGACTCAATGGTGACTCATAAAATAAAGCCGAGAGCAAACCAGTAATATCAATGGACTGTCTACTCGTTGGTAGAGTATGTTGCCATGATAGTTCCTAGTTTTCTCCAGCACGTTTACGCCGGTAACTTATTGATTTTAAAAGCAATAGAGTAAAGCCTTATCGACCGCACCCAGATGATTGCAGGCGATTATACATGAGCGGGGCAATGAACATAAGCACAAGCCCGCCAGGGGCTAAGTGTTTGTTGATTCCTGGTAAAGGTGTACATCCCGCTGCGGAAACGGAATGGAAATCCCTTCTCTATCAAAGCGCATTTTAACTTCACGGGTAATATCCCAATACACATCCCAGTAGTCGGCCGTATTCACCCAGGGGCGCACAATAAAGTCTACCGAGGAATCGTTTAGCTTGTGTAGCCTGATAGTGGTTTCCGGCAACGGTAAGACTTTGTCATGGGAAGTAACAATGTCATGCAACACCTTTTCTGTCTTTTCTATATCGTCCCCATAGCCAATACCGAAGACCATATCGACACGGCGATGCCGCTGGTTGGTGATATTTTTAATCACATCGCCCCAAATTTTATTATTGGGGATAATCATGGTTTGGTTATCGATGGTTAATAGCGTGGTTGATACCAGGTTCATACTGGCCACGGTGCCCAACACCCCGCCGGTTTCAATCAAGTCACCATTATCAAAAGGGCGATAAATTAAAATCATCATACCGGAGGCAAAGTTACCCAGAGTATCTTGCAAGGCAAAGCCCACAATAAAACCCGCCACACCTAAACCAGCCAGCAAAGGCCCCAGTGAAAAACCGACTTGAGATAGTGCAATTAAAACACCGGTGATTAATACAATACGCGATGCACTGGAGATAATCATATCCTGCAATAAATTCGACAATTGCAGACTGGATGTACTAACACTGCGCTCTACCAATTTACCTACGATATTGGCCAGCATCTTAAAAATAAAAATAACCAGGCTAAAAATAAAGAGTTTGAAAATAATCACCGCACCATTCTCACGAATAGTGGTTTGCGCTTCGTCAAACCATTCAGCAAATAAGCCGGTCACCACCCCCTTATCGAGAATGCCGGTGGTAATGTCGCCGGTACTTTTTATCAGTAGGCGTTGGTAGGCACTGCTGTCCATCTCCAAGGTGTTCATAATGGTAATGGTGACCGATAAGCTTTTAGCCTGTTTGGCGACTTTTTCCTGGATATCCAGCAGGGCTAGCTGATGCTCTTTATTGGTTGGTTCTGCACTGACTTTTTTGGTAATCGCTTGCTCAGACTCTTTACTGATTTCTATTCTGCCGGAGAGGCGCTCTGCCCGAGTGATCACCCGGCGGCTAAGGTCTTCTTTTTGCCGGGTCACATCCATACCCAAGCTTTCTCTTAATGTAATTTGCTTGCCCAGAGATTGGTAAAGTCTATCCAGCGGGATATGGCTGCCCGGTTTCTGCATGGGATCGGCGGCTGATTCCTGGGAGGCCTCAACCAGATCGATATAGGCGATCAATTTTTCACCGGCGGCATCCAATAGTTTGCCCGCATATTTTCTTATCTCTGCCGTCTCCAGGTTTTGCTGCTCCTGCTCAAGAATATTGCTACACAGATTATCCATTTCATCCAGTATGGCTAGCTGCCTGCTAGCAATACGGCGGCCATAGGCATCATAGTCTTCAGCCGTGGTTTGGCTTTGTTCTTTGAGCAACTGCTGAGTTTCTGACACCTTGATATCAATCAGCTTTCTGAGTTCATCCGCTTCTGTCACCAACGGGTTTATTTCAAGCTCCGGCTCGACAAGCTCCGCCGCTGCAACCTTCGGTGCAGGGTTTGCTTGTGCCGAAAGTGTTAAAGGAGATAACAGCAGGCCTATAAACAGTGTGGCGAGCATTCTGGAGAACAATCTAGAGAGTATCGGTGTCATAAGCCGTGACCAGTTCGATGTTGTTTTATGGCACTATAGCCTTAAGCACACCAACTGTAAAAACTGATGGCGCACAACACCCCACTGCTGCCTCACAAATTCTTCCAATTGTTAGTTTGATCTTCTGCTGGTGGTGGATACATCAAATTTGATGCTTTCGAGACATGAGTTTTAGCAAGCTTTACGCTAAGCGTCCGGCAGTGAGGCGTCTTAAGATCACGCATTCTTTCTGGCTTCTTGAAAGCAAAAGGCGTAAAGCCCGGCAATAACAGGTAATAAAAAGCGTGAACGTGATGCCAAGCCAACCCCTACTCAGTGCAGCTCGTTCCCAGTCTATACAAAACTATGAGACAGCAGTGCACAATCGCCCTACCAAGGTTATTTTGTTGCTAGAATGGCGCCTGTTAGTTTTATTCCTCATCACGATTGAAAGGCGGCAATGACTACCCACCCCTCTGTAATTAACCCGGCTCAACTGCCCACGCCGGAAAGCTGGCAACAGGCCCTTGCCAATGTGGTTCGTCAACCCGAGGAGTTGTTTGACCTCTTACAGTTAGATAAGTCATCGCTGCCAGCAGCTTTGGCCGCCAGCCAGGACTTTGCTTTAAGGGTGCCCCGTGCGTTTGTCGCCCGAATGAAAACTGGCTGTGCCGATGATCCACTGCTCAAACAAGTACTCCCGTTAGGTGCCGAACTGGACTATCAGCCCGGCTTTAGCGAAGACCCCCTGGGGGAAATGGACTGCAATCCAGTACCCGGACTGATTCATAAATACCATGGCCGGGTGCTATTGATTGTCAGCGGCGGCTGCGCCATTAACTGCCGCTACTGCTTCCGCCGCCACTTCCCTTATAGCGACAATAATCCGGGCCGCTCGGAACGCCAGCAGATGCTGGACTATATCCGCAGTGATAGCTCGATTCATGAGGTCATTTTAAGCGGTGGCGACCCATTGGCGGCCAGTGACATATTGCTGGCCGAACTGGTAGAGGAACTCGCTGCTATCCCTCATCTCACTACCTTGCGGGTCCATAGCCGTATGCCAGTTGTGATTCCCCAGCGAATCACTTCACAATGCCTGCAATGGCTAACCGCAACCCGCCTGAATACAGTCATGGTGGTGCACTGCAATCACGCCAATGAGATAGACCAAACCGTGCAGGACAGCCTGCACCGGCTTAAATATGCTGGCATCACAGTACTCAATCAAACTGTGCTGCTGGCGGGTATTAATGACAACGCTGACAGTCTGGCCGAACTCAGTGAAAGACTGTTTGCCGCCGGTGCCCTGCCCTATTATCTGCATACACTCGACAAGGTACAGGGAGCCGGGCATTTTCAAGTGCCTGAGGAAGTTGGCCAACAACTGATAACAGCGCTCTTGGCCAGACTGCCAGGCTATCTGGTGCCCAAATTGGTTAAAGAAATGGCTGGAGCCCGGTCAAAAGTCCCTGTTAGCTATGGGGTTTCTCTTGCTGACCGACCTTAAAACCGGCAACAGTTCTCTTTTTCGCCCCAGAGCAGGCGGATTAGGTGCTAAACCCGCCGTTTCTACTATTCTGTTATATAATTAAAAACAATCAGTTAGGGTGATTTTTCATCCTGAACCCCTGAACCCAATAAATGCGGTCGCTAACACAACGCTAGCGGCCAATAGAGCGATTTGAGACCCTGGCGTTAATGAGTAGCGAAAATACCATCAGACTGAAAGTTCCTCGGCAGGAACTCGAAAAAAGCAGTTTCTTTGCCGACAGCGGCGCCGCTGTAGACCTGTGGGTTGCTAATCTTCCTATGGCCAATTTAGGCCAGAGTACCCGCCAACTTTACCAGGCACTGGCTGAGCTTAACCGGGTAAGAATGCTGCCGAATAAGCGCTTTGAGATACTGGAAAAGCTGCGCACCTCAATCTACTTTGTCAGCAAATCTCTCACCAGACACTATATTAACCAACCGATTGTGCTGCCCGAGCAACCTCGCAAGGTCGCTATACTGGCCCATACCCTGCACCAGCAACTGGCAACCGGTTATACCATTGTTGCTACCCATACCGCGGCACTGGGTAAGCGCGCAGGCTTTAGTAAGCCCGAATCACTGATAGCCCAGGCACTGCATCGGGCGATTACCGATCACACCATTAATATGCAGCGCCACTACCAGCTGTATGAACCGATCAATAAGCGGGTTTGGAATGATCTCCACCAGTTTTATGCTCTGGCCAGACAACAACATATTTTAGACACCGCTATTACTGATACCGAGTTTGGCGATAGCAGTGTTGAGAACTGCTATAAACGCGCCCTGCTGATTGGCTGCTGTAAACCCAACCAACTGCGCCAGGAAGATCTGCTGGGGATCTTTAAACCCCTGACTGAATGGGCCAGCCTCTGCCCGCTAGGACCGACCAGTAACGATGGCTTATTTATTATTGATCCCACTGCCGACAAACCTCCGGTCTATCGAGAACTGTTTGAATCTGCGCTTGAACCCGAGTGGTTAAGCCTGGATACCCAACCTCTGGCACAGCACCTTAAAAAACTCAGGGAAGATGCCAAACCTGATAGCCTTAAAGCCGATGCTGGCAGTTATCAGGTGTCCATTGACCTGCTGGGGCATTTAATCCTGGCCTGGGATGCAATGAGCAAGCGTACCTTTATGCGGCTGGAAGCCAATGACGAACTGGAACTCTGCGTCGGTTTAAGCGCGACTCATCATTTTGTCTCCGGTGAATTAAGTTTTGAATCACTGGTCGAAGAGCGCGGCGCCAAGACCTTTACTATGCAGGCCGAAAACCCTTTTATGAAGGTGCAGGCCCAGCAGCATCGCAATAAAGATGTATGGGACAGCCCTTACGAAGCCAATATGGGCCAAACCAGTGTGTCGCTGGAGTCTATTGAATTCCATATCCGTGACAACGAACAGCAAAATAAAGACAACGCCCAGAAGTACCGCAGCCACAGCGTGCAGATGCTTAACTCCAGCGCCCATGGCTACTGCGTAGAATGGCCCCCCGAAGCGGAAGCCTTTATCAAAACCGGAGAAATTGTCGGTATTAAAGAAGCCAACAGCCATAATTGGAGTATCGCCGTTATCCGCTGGGTTAAGCATGGCGAAGACAAACAAACACAAATGGGGCTGGAACTTATCAGTCCCAGCGCTGCACCCTATGGCGCTCGGATTGTAAGAAAAACCGGTGCCGCCGCAGAATATATGCGAGTATTGGTGCTGCCGGAAGTGGCAGTCAGCAAGCAACCGATCACGCTTTTGACACCACGAGTCCCCTTTAAAACCGGCTTTAAGGTAGTTTTGAACCAACGCGGCAAAGAAGTACAAGCAACACTGACCAAAAAGCTTAACGAGACCGGCGCCTACAACCAGTTTGAATTTAAACGCCTGGGCACACCCGTTAGTGATGAGCAGGTCAAAACTGATAACGATGACTTGGCCGGTGATGATTTTGACTCGTTATGGGGCAATTTGTAAAAATGATAAGCACGACCTAATTTTTACTAGGCGCGGACTCGAATGTTAGTAATAATAGCCCCGCTCATTCTCCACGCAGTTATTCGTATTTCATCCCCCTCAGGACGTCCAGGGATTTATGGCTAGAAAAAGTACTATAAAATTATTACTGATCAATGAATCAGATAATGAAGGCGAGCGCCTGATCAGTTTATTCCGCAATGCCGGAAGAGTCGCCAGAGCCCAGCGCGCCAGCTCAGCGGAAGACTTGCACAGCCTGCTGGAGCAGGAAAACTGGGACCTGTTAATTGCCAATGACAAGCACCCGGAAATTGCTGTTGAGCAATGTCTGGAACATCTTAAGAAGCAACAGAGTGATATCCCCTGCCTGATTATTCGCGATAGCAATGCCGACGCCGCATTGGAAGCTGGTGCCAGTGATGTGGTCAGCAGCGACGATGACCAGCGATTAATTTTTGCCGCCTTCCGTGAATTGCGACACCTTGAGACTTACCGAGAACTTTACGCGACTAAAGAAAAACTGAGCGACGCTGAAGAACGCAGCGAAATGCTGATGTCAAAATCGCAGGATGCCATCGCCTATTTATCCGACGGCATGCTTATCAGCAGCAATCCTCTTTTCTGTCAGCGCTTCGGCTATGACGACCCCGATGATCTCGACTGCGCACCGATCATTGATCTTATTGACGCTGGCGATCAGGAAAGTTTTAAAAATCTGCTTAAAACCCAGATCAGTAACGGCGAAGGGAGTACCGATTTTAACTTCACCGGAATCAATCAGGCAGGTGAAGGTTTTTCTGCAGCGATGCGACTTAACAATGCCGTCTTTGATGAAGAGCCTTGCATCCAACTGACGATTAAAGAACAGGGAGCAGAATCCAACAGCAGCTCAGGTGGCAACCCCGATATCGACCCGGCCACAGGGCTCTATAGTTACCAGTATTTTCTATCGCAACTGGAAACCGCCAACCAGCAAGCAACCGCAGGCACTCAGGTATCTACCCTGCTCTATCTTGGCCTGGATAAATTTACCAGCATTAGAAGCCGCTACGGCATTACTCACGCCTATAACATTTTGTTAGATCTGGCAGAATTTATTCAGGCGAAAAGCGACGAAGCTAACTGTCTGGCCCACTACTGCGACGATAGCTTTACTTTATTGATGCCCAATACCGGCACTGAAAAAGCCAAGCAATATGCACTCGATCTGTGCCAGCAAATTTCCGAACATATCGTAGAAGTCGATGGGCAGTCGATACAGTGTACGGTCAGTGTTGGTCTGGTAGCCATTGATGGAAAATCCCAGCAAGAGGCCAATCAATTAATCGACAATGCCTTTAGCGCCAGTGAAAAATTGCGGGAAGATGCCGATAACGAAGGGGTTGGCAATGGTGCCGAACTTTATATCCATGTCCGTGAAAAGAAAGCCCTGGGCGATGCCAACGGTGATGACGAACTGGATGCCTTTATTCAAGAGGCGATTGAAGACGAGCGCTTTACGCTCACCTTCCAACCGGTAGTCAGTTTACGGGGCACCAGCGGTGACCATTACGAAGTGCGCACCACCATGACCAGTGATGAGGGTGAAGCATTAGGCCCCAATCAATTTTTGGGCAATATTAATTTCAGCAGTATCAATACCCGTCTCGACCGCTGGATATTATTAGAAGCCACCAAAAAGTTATCAGCGCATACTGAAAACGGTCATGATACTCGGGTGATTATCAACCTGACCAACAATGCCCTACAGGATGAAACGCTAATCCCCTGGCTCAGCGTTGCACTTAAGGCTGGAGGCATTCCTCCACAGGCTCTGATTTTTCAATTTTTAGAAGCGGATATTACCGACTTTTTAAAACCGGCAAAAACCTTTGCCGAGGCCGTCAAAGACTTAGGCTGCAAAATTTCTATCACCAACTTTGGCAAAGTGGATGAGCCTTTTAAAGCGCTAAACCATGTCGGTGCCGATTACGCAAAAATTGCCTCTGAGTTAACAGAAGCATTACAAAGTGGTGGTGATACCCAGGAAATAAAATCGATGGTAACAACCATCAACGAAAGCAGTACCCAGGCGATTATCAGCGGTGTTGAAAATGCCGCAGCTCTGGCCCATTTATGGCAAATCGGAGTGGATTATATTCAGGGCGGCTACCTTGCCGGCCAGTCTGGTGAAATGGACTACGAGTTTACCGATATAGCGTAAGGTGGATTATAATCCACCCTACGTCATGGTGGCTCTTAGGCTGAATGCCTGTCGCCAATTCCCAATAGATATAAAATACCATCCAAACCTAATGTGGATATAGACTGCTTGGCGGACTCTTTGACAATGGGCTTGGCTCGAAAGGCAATACCTAAACCGGCGATACTCAACATCGGTAAATCGTTAGCACCATCGCCTACCGCAATAGATTGCTCCAGTGAAATATTTTCTTGCTGCGCAATACTTTTTAATAACTCAGCCTTGCGAGCACCATCCACAACCTGACCCGTCACATTGCCTGTCACCTTGCCGTCGACAATTTCCAGATCATTGGCATAGACATAATCAATATCGAGCTTGCGCTGCAAGTACTCACCGAAGTAATTAAAGCCACCGCTGAGTATGGCAGTTTTATAACCCAGTCGTTTTAAGTTCGAAACCAATTTCTCGGCACCTTCGGTCACCGGCAATGTCTCTGCAATCTTGGCCAGTACCGACTCATCCAAACCTTTTAGCAGGGCAACCCGGGCAGAGAAGCTTTCGGTAAAATCTAACTCACCGGCCATGGCACGCTCAGTAATTTCAGCCACCTGATCACCAACACCGGCGGCCTTGGCCAATTCATCTATCACTTCCGCTTCAATCAAGGTGGAGTCCATATCAAAGACCACCAAGCGGCGATTGCGGCGGAACATATTATCTTCCTGAAAGGCGATATCGATATCAAAGCGACTGGTCAGCTCCATGAGCTGGCTGCGAAAAGCCGGACTATCCGCCACTTCGCCACGCACTGAAAACTCAATACAGGCCTTAGTCTGGTCCTGCACGGTATCCAGCGGCACACGGCCGGATAAGCGGTCGATACGATCAATATTCAACTGATTATTGGCCACCACCGCGGTGACTGCTGACAAATGCTCAGCGGTAATCATTCTCGCTAACAGTGTGACTATATGGCGAGGCTTGCCCTGCCCCTGCACCCAATGGCCGTAGCTCTGTTCATCAATCGGCGAAAAGCGCACCGATAAGCCCAGCTCATGGGTACGAAATAAAATATCTTTTAATACCGGCGACGATTCTGCCGTGGCGGGTACTTCCACCAAAATACCCAGCGATAAGGTATCGTGGATCACTGCCTGACCAATATCGAGGATATTGACGTCATAACCCGCCAGAATTTCAGTAACTGAAGAGGTCAGACCCGGTTTATCATCACCGGCGACATTAATAAGAATAATTTCTTTCACGGGTTTTAACCTTGTTAAGCAGTAAAACACCACATTACTGTGGTTAGGAAGTTGGCTATTGTAACGGCAGCGGAGGATTGCTCCAAATATTCACCGGCGTTTTTTCCACCATGGTTTATAATAATTCCCCAGTAGCCCTGCAATGACCCTATATGTTGTGATCAATGCTTAATAAGCTTATCAGCAAATTCTTACATCTCTCCATTGCTCGTAAAATAGCATGGCTTTGCGCTATCTGTAGCTTGCTAGCCTCTTTGACCCTAATGATGGCCAGCCACCACGGTGACCGGCAACTGATTGAACGCAGTAGCCAGCTATTTGGCGACAGCCTGGCCCAGCAACTGGCCAGGGATGCCAGCAACCCGCTGGTACAGGGGGACAAGCTCAGCCTGCAATCCATCGTCAATAAGTTAGTGGCCAGCCCTATTGTGTTACGCGGCGCCATCTATGATGTAGAAAACCGCCCTATCGCCGAGGCCGGAGAGCAACAGGCTGATGGCCAGTCCCTATCCGCCTCGATCACTTTTCAAGATAGCATTGCCGGTTATGCGGTGATTACACTGGATGCCAAGCCGTTATTGCAACAGGCCGCTAATACCCGCTGGCAACTGGCCTTTTTGGCGCTACTGTTATCGGCTTTCTGTTATTTGCTGGCGTTAATTCCCGCCAGACGATTAACAGCAGTATTACTGGATCTGGCGGCCATAACCCGCCTGCCCAAAAGCCGGCGCGACTCCAATACCGGCATTGATTATCCCGGCCAGGATGAGCTGCAACAATTGGCGGCTATTATTCTCGCCATGCCAGCACCACCGGAGCCGGGCAAAGTGACTATTAGCTCTTCACTGAGCCCCGCCATTTTGGCTATCGAAATCGTTAACCTGAAAGCGCTGCAACAGGACCCGAATACCCAGCAACTCTCTCAAGGGCTGGCAAAGCTTAAGCAGCAGTTGGAAATGATCTGCAAATTATATGAAGGGGAGCTACAGGTTAACCGCAGCAATGGTTTTAGTATCCATTTCAAACCCACTGATGATGAAAATAATTATCCATTCCGAGCACTATGCTCGGGTTATTTAATTGTGCAATGGATGCAGGACCAGGATCTTTTTACCCTGCATGCGGGGCTGGCGCTGGACGGCAAGTCGGGTAAACATAGCTCGGAGATTGATAAGGATCTGGCGCTGCAAGCCACCACAGAACAGGCACTGGATATTGCGATTGAAGGCAAGCTGGTGATTAACTCGACGATTTATAATCATGCCAGTGTCGGCAATCGCGTGCAGAGCAGTATCAGCAATCATACGGAAAAGGTATCTAAAAACAGTAGCCGTATTGTGGAGACCTTACTGGAACCTTATGGCGCTCTGCTTGAGCGCCAGCTAGAAACCCTAAAGGCCCAGGTTAATCCTTAGCCTCAGGGCTAACCACTTCAACACTGTCCACCTTTTGGAAGCCACGGGGTAATTTGTGGCCACGTCGGCCGCGCTCACCAATATAATGATCTAACTCTTTAAACTTCATATTGACGTGTCGCTTGCCAGCAAAAACTCGCAGGGTATCTTTTTCACGGATAATATTGACCGACACCATATATTCTTCACGGGCCTGCAATCTTGAAGTAGGAATGCCAATAATCTTATTGCCCTTGCCTCGGCCCATAATGGGCAAATCCGTTAGCGGGAATAATAACATCCGGCCCTCGTTGCTAACGGCTACGACAAAGGCGTCTTCAACACTGCTGCCACCCACTCTGGCTGGTTGAATCACCTGGCCACCTTTAGGCACGGTTAATGCCGCTTTACCGGCTTTGTTTTTGGTTTGCAGATCAGACACTTTGACCACAAAGCCGTAGCCGGCATCGGAGGCTAATAAATATAGATCATCCGCCGAACCCATCATCAAACCTTCAAAGCTGGCTCCGGAAGGCGAGTTAATACGGCCGGTTAATGGCTCACCCTGGCCACGGGCCGAAGGTAAGCTATGGGCGGCAACGGTATAGGCCTTGCCACCGGAATCCAGTACCACCGCCGATTGATTGGACTTGCCTCTGGCGGCCAAATGAAAACCATCACCGGATTTATAATTTAAACTGGCGGGGTCCATATCGTGGCCCTTGGCAGAGCGAATCCAGCCTTTGGCAGATAACACCACCGTCACCGGCTCAGTGGTCATTAATTCTTCTTCGCTAAAGGCTTTGGCATCGTCACGGGAGACGATCGGTGAACGGCGATCATCGCCATACTGTTCTGCGGCTTCCATCAGCTCTTTTTTAACCAGGGTTTTTAAGCGACGAGGCGAATCAATCACTTTTTCGAGGTCTTCTTTTTCTTTTTCCAAGGCCTCTTCTTCTTCGCGAATTTTCATTTCTTCCAAGCGGGCCAATTGGCGTAACTTGGTTTCCAGAATATATTCCGCCTGCATTTCGACTAAATCAAAACGCTCCATTAAAACCTGCTTGGGCTTTTCTTCTTCGCGAATAATACGAATCACTTCATCCACATTAAGATAAACAATCATCAATGCGGCCAAACGCATTAAGCGCTCTTCCACTTTTTGCAAACGGTATTGCAAACGGCGCTTAGTAGTCTCGGTACGGAACTGCAGCCACTCTTTTAAAATTTTATCCAGTGACTTCACTTCAGGCCGACCGTCAATACCAATCATATTCAGGTTAACGCGGTAGGTGCGCTCAAGATCGGTAGAGGCAAACAGGTGGTTCATCATCGGTTCAATATCAACACGGTTTGAGCGTGGAATAATCACCAACCGGGTTGGGTTTTCATGGTCAGACTCATCGCGCAGGTCGGCCACCATGGGTAATTTTTTGGCGTGAATTTGCTGGGCAATTTGCTCCAGTACTTTTGAGCCTGATACCTGGTGAGGCAAAGCGGTTACGACCACATCCGTGCCCTCTTTTTGCCATAATGCGCGCATGCGGATACTGCCTTTACCGGTTTGATACAGGTTTTGAATATCCGCCAGTGGGGTAATGATTTCAGCTTCTGTAGGGTAATCCGGGCCCGGAATATAAGCGCTTAAATCCTCCAGCGTGGCTTTGGGGTTTTCTAATATATGGATGCAGGCGTTTACGACTTCCCGCATATTATGCGGGGGAATATCCGTCGCCATACCCACGGCTATACCGGTGGTCCCGTTAAGCAATACCGTAGGAACCCTGGAGGGCATCACCTGGGGCTCATCAAGGGTGCCGTCAAAGTTTGGCTGCCAATCAACGGTACCCTGACCCAATTCGGACAGCAGTAGCTCAGAGAAAGGGGATAATTTAGATTCCGTGTAACGCATCGCAGCAAAGGATTTGGGGTCATCACTGGAGCCCCAGTTGCCCTGCCCGTCCACCAGTGGGTAGCGGTAGGAAAAGTCCTGCGCCATCAACACCATGGCCTCATAGACCGAGCTATCACCATGGGGGTGAAATTTACCAATAACATCGCCCACGGTACGGGCAGACTTCTTGTATTTGGCGGCCGCTTTTAAACCCAGCTCGCTCATGGCATAGACAATACGACGCTGTACCGGCTTTAAACCATCGGCAATATTGGGTAGCGCACGGTCGAGAATAACGTACATCGAGTAGTCCAGATAGGCCTTCTCGGTGTAGCTTTTGAGGGAGATTTGTTCAACGCCATCGTCGGCGATATTGAACTGGTCGGACATAGTTTTTTCTCTTTCTTATAGGGATAACTTATAGAAATAATTTATGTGAATATTTACTAGGATTATCACTGATAAATCAGCCTGTTACCAGCCATAAAGCCAGCAATGTAAGTGTTTTACACACAGCCCTTAGTGGTAATTACGTAGTTTAAAAATCGACCACCGCACTTATACTACAGGTCAATTGCTTGTCAGCAGGAAGCTGTCAGAAATCACTGGCCCCTAACGAAGGCCCGTTTCAAATTACAGTTCAGGAGATAGTATGCAATCCACCGACAATGTAGTTCAGCTAGACAACTTCAAACGCGACAACCAACAAGAAATCGTTGACGATATAGGTGCCAAAGCTTTCTTATTTCTGCGCGATGCCGCTGAAGAAATGGGTGTACCGGTAAAGCAAGTCATTACTGAACATATGTTAGGGCTGGCGCTGGTCATGAGTGCTGTTGAAGGTACCGCAGAAGCCAAAGCCACCCTGAGAAAGATCGAAGCCCAGCTCGGCTCCGCCTAGTCCATCCTCTCTAGCGTCACATCGTTAAGGTCACACCACTGATAGCCTCTGCTTGATAAGCGGGCTGGCATAAAAATAAGCGGCGGCTTTTAATCCCCTGTTCTGTCATCCGCCGCTTCACTTGCTTGCCGCGTATATCGGCCAGGGCGATTAAAGCAGATTCAGGGATCGTACTCTCTTCGCCACCACGGGTTTGCAAAGCCTCTCTGTCACTATCCCCGGCGGTACCGCAAATGGTGAGTTTTAATTTCGGGCGCTCCAACATCAAGTTGCCGATCTTATCGACATAGGCCTGCTGCTCCTGCGTCATTTCCCCTGCGCCATCGGCATAGTCAATAGGGTCTAATTTGATGGTAGATAATTGCCCGCCTACATAATCGGCGGCCATCAGCACCGCACCATAGGGCTGCAGGGCCAGGGTCAGATAGCTGGTCGCACCGGTCCTGAGCGCTTTGGCCAGAGCATCGTTGACCACATCATCAATATTGATATCCGGCTGGTCCATACGGCCCTTGATCGGCACATCAAGCTCTATATTGTCATTGCTATCGCGCAGCATATTCAAGGCAAAACCCAGCGGTACATCTAACTGTTTATCCATCGGCTGGGCTTTATCGGGGTCAACCGGTTTTAATTTCAGCTGCCGTAAAAATAATTGGTTATCCAGCAGGATGTCCTTATGGTCAATGGTTAGCTCAAAGGTATGGTCGTACTGGCCACGGGTCAGGTGGTAGCCCAGATAGGCTTCGGTATAGGGTGACACCACCGGCAGCGGTATCGCATCAAATTCACCCTTAAAATCCAGCGCTATTTCTTCAGAGTAAATAGTGGCTTCGCCAGTTAATAGCAGTGTTGAAAACTCACCCAGGCTGCCCTCAAAATCCAGCTTAAACGGCACCTCTGGGTTGGCGCTATCATGATCAAGCACGCTGAATTTTTTGATATTAATCACTTCTCTTACCGGCACAGCAAAGCGATGATCCGTAAAGACGATTTTACCGCCATCCACTATTTCAGATTTTTTAATGGTAAAGACAAAGGGCTCGGCGCTGGAATTATCATCAGGCATCTGAGCGGCGTCCTGGGTATCTTCCAGACCTTCCTCCAAGGTGCTTACCAGAGTTTGTATTCTCAATTCACCGGATGGCGTTACTACCACCTGGTATTGAATATCAGAAATTTGTAATAGGCTAACCATTAAATGGTTGCCCTGCTTTAAGCTGATCTCCTTGAGACCCACTTGGCCGATATAAAATTTGCCCTCATCACTCTCATCATCATTAATCGCAGTGACGTTTTCAAGCTGTAGTTCTTCCACGCTGGTATTGAGTAATTCATCCACGGAGAATTGTTTTATGGCAAAACGCTCCCAGGAGATTAGGGCTATTTTTTCTTTGTCATCCCGAATGGATAAGCCACTGGATTCGGCATCCCCTTGTACGGTGTATTCAATGCCATCATCCACCATCGCCAAGTCGACAGACCCCTGCCAGGCCAATTTTTGGCTGGCCACCCCCAGCTGTTTATAGGCGGTATTCATTTGCTCCAGAGATAAGTCTGCGCTGATCTCGGCAACGATATCGCCGGCTTTATTTTTATAAGCGTTAAAATCACTGCTAAGGCTGATATTACCTAACACGGCCTGCCCGGCTAATGGCGCCAGTTGCTGCAAGCCTACTTTATCCAGCTTAATGCTGCCTTTTAGTGTGGGCTGGGGATCAATGGGAGTGGCGCTAATATCAATCCGTATTGGAGCATCGTTCCAGGCTGCATCCAGTACCAGGGTGGACTTAAGATTTTGCCAGGTACTGAGGTTCTCGAGCGCTAACTGTTTGATCTCCAATAGGCCGTTGGCCTCTTTACTAACCAACTTGACCGTAACATTGTTTAGCTTTGCCTGATCAAGACCTAACAGCGGTAAAGTAACCGGCTCTTCCGGCTCTGCTTCTGGCTGATCGTTAGCCGCCAGAGGCAGTACGACTTCCCACTCTCCCTGCTCCGTTTTAATCACCGACAGCGCTAATCCGTCAAGCTCCAGTTGTTGTAGATGTATTTCTGAAAACAGTAACCGCAACAGGGCAATATTCAGGGAGACTCGTGCGACGTTGACTTTTTCCTGCTGTTCCCGCGCCAGACTAAAGCCATCCACGGCGACAGTACCGGTAAATAGATTCAGGTCTACATTTTCAATAGTGGCCTCGCCCAAACCCTCAGCAGCAATTATTTTCACCACAGCAAAACGCAGTGCTTCCGGCAACAGCAGTAACAACATAGTGATAACGACAATGACTTTCCCCAGCCGTCCTTTGATCAGTCTTACAATCATGGTTTGCTAACTCTTTTATGGATTCTATAAAGCGGCAACTTTGCGTTTACCACAGCGTCTGCACTCTGAAACAGTGACCAGACGGCCCTGTTTGACATCAAATTTTTGGCTGGTGACGATCACCCATTTATGGTGCCCCTGACGGCATAGCGTGCTGGCTTTTTTAGCGCTGTTGTTGTTTGGCGCTTTAAACGGAAGAATATCAGCCACAATGGCTCCACCCAGTCGGAATTAATGCTGCATATTAGGGCATGAGCTAAAAGGCCCGTCAAGTTGTTCAATGCCGCCAAAGGCAGTAACATCAGCGGCCCATTAACCTTTAGCCATTCGAGTCCCACATGCAAATCAGCAACAATACCGTCGTCAGCTTCCACTACACTGTGCTTAATGAAGCAGGAGAGGAGGTTGAAACCAGCCGCGGAGAAGACCCCAGCCTGTGTTTAATCGGCGCCAATAATACCCTGGCCGGCGTTGAGCAGGCGATGATAGGCAAGCAAGCGGGTGACAGTTTTAAAGTAAGCCTTGAGCCCCATCTGGCGTATGGCCTGTATTCAGAAAAGAATAAAGACCGCATTTCAGCCAAGTACCTCAAACATGAAGGCAAGCTAAAGGTGGGCAAGGTGGTAAGGCTTAATACCAATCAGGGTTATAAAACCGGCACCATCCTGAAAGTGGGCAAATTTAATGTGGATATAGACCTCAATCACCCACTGGCAGGGCAAGCCGTCAGTTTTGATATCGAGATTATGGCTGTTCGTGACGGTACGGCGGAGGAGATCGCCCATGGCCACGCCCACGGTATTGGTGGGCATAACCACTAAGGCCAAAATGCTATTTCTATGACATAATGCGGGCATCATTCACTTAATCGACTGCACATGCTCGCTATTCGTCGTCATATAACAGTACTGTTAGCCACTCTGGTAACCGCCCTATTAGCCAGCAGCGGCGTGTTGGCCGACCCAGTATCTGATACCCGCAAGCAGTTATTTGAAAACCAGCGTAATCTGATTACGCTGCGCAAGGAAAAAGAAGCCTACGCTAAAGAGCTGCAGGCGGCGCAAGCGAAACGCAATAACAGCTCGGCTAACGAAACCGCCAATACTGAAGCGCTGGATATCGACGCACTGGATGCAGAAATTCTCGACCTTGAAGACTCTATTGATATTGCCAAAACCATGATCAGAAATGTTTCTGAACTGGTCGCCCGGCAACGTCTGCTGCTGGCAACACTGGAAAGTGGCACACCCCCTACAGCTTTGGATATTGCACTGAATAAAGCACTGAATAGCAACTTACCTGAACTGCTCAAAAACCTGTCTAATGATAAAGCGGCCCGCAAAGATATAGCCCGACTTAAAATTCTGCTAAAAAAACAGGCCAGACTGGATGCTAAGCCCTCTACGAATAGCAATGCGGTGTCTGTGGCTCAGGAGCAACAGGTTGCAGAGGATGAATTTTTACGGCTGTTGGCACTGTTTAGTGGCGGCAACGCCGACGAAGCAGAAGATAAAACTATTACGATTGCCGGCACCGATGGTGATACTGCTTATAGTGAAGATGATATTCTCAGCTATCTGGGGCATGAGCAGTACCATATGGAAACCATGGTACACAGTGGCAAGATGACGTTTACAGTAGATGGCCGCCCCTGGGAACTCGACGTGCCGAAAGAAGAAGATAAAGCGACCTATGTGCTTATTTACGATACCGGCAAGGAAGCACCCCGCCTGGTGATGTTTAATAAGTCACTGTTGCTCGAATAAAGCCTAACGCCACTGGCATTTTTATAGCTCCAATAAAAAAGTAACCGGCCCATCATTGACCAAACTCACTTGCATATCCGCCGCAAATTGCCCCGTGGCCACCGTCATGGATTTTTGGCGAATTTTTTCTACCAACTGTTGATACAGTTTTTCTGCGATAGCGGGTTTGGCCGCTGAAGAAAAGCCAGGCCGTAAACCTTTTTTGGTATCCGCCGCCAGGGTAAATTGGGAGACCACCAATAAAGCCCCATTAATATCCGTGACACTTAAATTCATCTTGCCGTCAGGGTCGGAAAACACACGATAGGCCAGCAACCGCTCAACCATTTTATCGACGGTGGTTTCATCATCGTGTTTTTCTACACCTAATAAAACCAATAAACCCTGATTGATTTCGCCAATCATTGTATTATCTACGGTAACACTGGCTTCGGTAACTCGCTGTATTAATGCTCTCAATCTAACTCTCTTTGTAGGGTGGATTATAATCCACCAAAACCGTTGGGTGAAAAACCGGTGGATTATAATCCACCCTACTTTTAGTCGGAGGCGTCAACAATACTAGGGGTGATTGATTTCGCCAATCATTTTTTATCTACGGTAACACTGCTTCAGGAACTCGCCGCATCAATGCCTTCAATCTAACTCTCTTTGTAGGGTGGATTATAATCCACCAAAACCGTTGGGTGAAAAACTGGTGGATTATAATCCACCCTATTTTTAGTCGGAGGCGTCAACAATACTGGGGGTGATTGATTTCGCCAATCATTTTTTATCTACGGCAACACTGCTTCAGGAACTCGCCGCATCAATGCCTTCAATCTAACTCTCTTTGTAGGGTGGATTATAATCCACCAAAACCGTTGGGTGAAAAACCGGTGGATTATAATCCACCCTACTTTTAGTCGGAGGCGTCAACAATACTGGGGGCGATTGATTTCGCCAATCATTTTTTATCTACGGTAACACTGGCTTCGGTAACTCGCTGTATTAATGCTCTCAATCTAACTCTCTTTGTAGGGTGGATTATAATCCACCAAAACCGTTGGGTGAAAAACCGGTGGATTATAATCCACCCTACTTTTAGTCGGAGGCGTCATCGCCTTCATCATCTGGCCTAAAACGTTTCGCCATATCTTTAGTCGCTCTGACCAAGGCGTCAACAATACTGGGCTCGGAAGAAGCATGACCGGCATCGCGAATAATATTTAATTGGCTTTCGGGCCAGCGGTCATGTAGAGCAACAGCATTATCCAGAGTGCAAATCATATCGTAGCGGCCATGCACAATAGTCCCGGGAATGCCCCCCAGTATATCCGCATTATTTAAAATCTGGTTGGCCTCAATAAACCCTTTATGCGCAAAATAGTGCGCTTCAATTCTGGCCAATGCCAAGGCCACATGGGGTTCGCCAAAATGTTCAACCACTTCATGGTTAGGGCGCAAAGTGGCGCAGCGTCCCTCCCATAATGACCAGGCTTTAGCGGCACCCATACGGGCCAATTCATTATCACCGGTCAGCAAATCGTAATAGGCTTCGATTAGATGATCACGACGGTCTTTGGCAATAGGGTGAAGATAGTCCTGCCAGTAATCCGGAAAGATTAAACTGGCACCACGCTGGTAAAACCATTCCAGATCTTGATCACGGCAAAGAAAGATGCCGCGTAAAATCAAACCCATCACTCGGTCAGGATAACTCTGGGCATATAATAAACTCAGTGTTGAACCCCATGAACCACCAAATAACATCCACTGCTCTATACCCAGATGCTTTCTAATCACCTCGATATCTTCAATTAATGCCTGGGTATTATTGTGTTTTAACTCAGCATGGGGAGTGGATTGCCCCGCCCCGCGCTGGTCAAACAAAATAATGCGATAGCGTTCTGGGTCAAAGAAGCAGCGGTTTTTGGCACTGCAACCACCACCGGGGCCGCCATGAACAAACAACACCGGGATGCCATCCGGGTCGCCACTTTCTTCGACATAGATTTCGTGGGGTTCTTCCACCGCCAGGCGGAAAGTCTGGTAGGGCTTTATTTCAGGGTATAAGGTCATCATAGCGTAGACCCTTCTATGGATGATTAGATAACACTTTGTATAAAGGCCGTTAAAATTAACACCGGGCAGAAAAATTTAACGTAGGCCGGCCATATTTTCCAAAATAAGGTTTTCTCAATATCGGCATGGCCCTTTTGAATTTCTTGCAACAGATTGTTGCGGTGCCAAATCCAGCCAACAAACAGGCACATTACTACACCTAATAAGGGCTGGCTATAGACCGTTGTCAGGTCAATCACAAAACCAAACAAGCTATCAAAATTCATTAATATAACAGTAGAAAATATAAAAATAACCGAACCGATTAGCAGGGTAGCCTGAAACCTGGAGGCACTGGTTTCTTCCGCCGCCAACGACACGGGTACTTCAAGCATAGAAATCGAGGAGGTTAATGACGCTATCGACATTAACAGAAAAAATGCAAAAGCCACCCAAAGACCAACGCCGCCCATGGAATCAAATAACACCGGCAATACCTGAAAGATTAAATCCGGGCCGGCAATTAAATCACCGCTATCGGTAAAAATATCGGCACCATACTGCTTGGCGACATAGATAGCGGGAATAATTAATAGGCCGGCAATAAAGGCAATACCCGCATCCACTAAGGTTACTGCCGCACCGAGCTTGGGCAAACTTTCTTTTTCACCCAGGTAGGAGCCATAAATCAACATGGTGCCCACGCCTAGTGATAGAGAGAAAAAGGCCTGGCCCATGGCACTAACAATTAAGCCTGGACTGATCTGGGAAATATCCGGCAACAGGTAAACCCGTAAACCTTCAGCGGCGCCCTCTTGCATTAAAACATAGACAATCAATACCAGCAGCAGCACCAGTAACATGGGCATTAAACGCGTCGACCATTTTTCAATGCCCCCGGCTACCCCTTTGGCGATAATGGCCATGGTCAGTAGCATAAACACTGCCATAGAAATCAGGTTACGTTCAAAACCAAACTCCGTTAGCCATAGGCCCGCCTCTACCCAACCCAACATGGTAGTGACCGACTCTAATAAATAGGTCAACATCCAACCGGCGATAATGGCGTAGAAACTTAAAATCAGACTGGCGACAATCACGCCGTAATAACCCACAAAAGAACCCAACTTATAGGTGGCGGGGCCGGTGGAAATACCTCTCAAAGCGGTTACCACATTGGCGCGGGCATGGCGGCCAATAATCAGCTCGGCCATTAAGGCGGGATAGGCCAAACAGAAGGCCAATACAAAATAAGCCAGCACAAAAGCTGCACCACCATTGCTGGCGGTTTGGGTTGGGAAGCCCCAGATATTACCCAGGCCAATTGCAGAGCCCGCTGCCGCCATAACAAAGCCGGTATTGGAGGAAAATTGTTCTCTGGATGCCATAGCTTAAGGTTCTTTATCAGGGGTTGATGTTATATCTGAATACTGACGGTTATTAAGCCAGCAGGCAAATAAAAAAGGCGCTCTTTGCAGAGCGCCTTTTTTCTAAACTTACGTCATTCCGTCATGTTTAGAAGCTCTTGCGAATGGTAACACCCATAGTGCGAGGCTGATTGGTTCTATAACCCAATCTGGCACGACCACCACGCTCACGGTCAAAGGATAAATCAACATTCTCATCAGTGATGTTATTGATGTATAACACAGTCTCCCAAGTACCTGAGCGAATACCAGTGCTGACGTTAATCAGGTGGTAAGACTCAAGCTCAAGATCAAGGCTAGTCACTTCATCACCAGTAGCGCCACCAAACGGCAGGCCGTGGGCAAAGTCACCGGCACCTTGTACCTGATCACCAGGCTGTGTAATACGCTCATCAATATACTGGAAGGTTGTAGAAATATAACCTTCTGCCCCAGGCGCAATCGCCGACGCATCGAAGTTATAAGTCGCTGTAGTAGCAAACTGCATCTCAGGTACAGAGGCCAGCTTATTACCATCTTCCAGACCGCCCAGCGCACCACCTGTGGCGCTTGGAATGGTTGAATCAAACTCAGACTCAATCACAGATAAAGCAGCTGAGATATCCAAACCGTCTAATGGCTGGGCGTTTAACTCAACTTCAATACCCTGAGTATGGGCATCGGGCACATTAAATACTACTCGAGAAGAACAAGAACCCGCATCCAGAGTCGCCTGCAAATCTTCGATATCAGCATAAAATACCGCTGCATTAAATGAGAAGGTATCACTGATCTGAGACTTAATACCTACCTCATAGTTGGTCAGCGTTTCTTCATCATAATCCGGGTTACCACCAAAGTTGATCACGTCATCAGCACTACATAAGCCAACGTTTAGTGGATCATTGGCACCACCCATTCTAAAGCCCTGAGAAATCTGGCCGTTGACGGTGGTCTGGTCTGTCATATCGTAGGCGAGTAACACGCGTGGATTTACACCATCAGCTGTCGTCTTATCATAGTCATTATCACCATTGGAGAAGAGACCACCGGAATTAAATTCACGCTCTTCTTCAAAATCATAGTAACGTAAACCAAAAGTACCGTGCAGTCTGTCGGAGAAATCGTAGGTGACCTCACCAAATACCGCAATCTGCTCATTGTCATAAGGCAGGTCAGCGTTATAAGGAGAGTCGGTACCAAAGCCATTGGCTACTGCATCAGAAGTGCCATCACCTAGCTCAGCATCAACCACCGCATCATAACCAGGTGTTGGCAGACGCTGCTCGTACTCTCGCTCAGAATCCGAGTAGAAGGCACCAACCAACCACTGCAAATCGCCATCGCCATTAGAACTCAAGCGAATTTCCTGAGTGACCTGTTCAAGCTCGGTGTTATCACGCAGATTAGACGGCAGTAGTACTGCAGAATCAGGAAAGGCCAAGTCAACCGATACACTACCGGTCAAAGCACTTGCATCACGGCTTACCAGAATATCCCGCTCGGTATAACTGGTAATCGAGGTCAAGTCGAAGCCATCGAAGTTAAGCTCTACAACCAGATCGGCCAATAGACTTTCATCAGAAAACTCTTCATCCAAAAGCAAATACTGTTCACGTTCCTGCAGCTGGATTGCAGGGCGCGTAGTCGTGTATTCGTTAGCATATAGGTTGTAGACTTCCTGGCGGTTAAAACCATCAGTCTCCAATTCCTGATAGACGATACGTGGAGTAATAGTCAGGCTATCAGAAGGCTGAAACTTGACCGCAATTCGACCACCAGTACGCGTTCCGCCATTCACATCAGTGTCTTTAGCGCCGTTCTCACCTAATGCATCGATATAACCGGCATACTCAGTGGTATAGGCAACAGCACGTACGGCAATGGTGTCACTGATTGGAATATTGATCATACCTTTAAAGTGGCCACCTTCCTCACCATCGGTCAGGGTATGCAGATCACCTTCAATCAAACCTTCTGTCTCATCGAAGGTTGGCTGGTTGGTAATATAACGAAGAGTACCCCCTACTGACCCCGAACCAAACAGCGTACCTTGTGGACCACGCAGTGTTTCCACACGGTTCAGGTCAAACAGGTCAAAATCTGGTGTAAACAATGATAAAGAAATCACTGACTCATCCAGATAGATACCGACCTGCTCTTTAACACCTGGCTGGTCTCGGATTATTTGCCCGGCCGATACACCACGAATGGCAACCTGGCTCTGGCCAGGACCGAGGTTCTGGATGGTCAGGCCGGCCACATTACGGGCGATATCCTCAATACTACTGGCACCCGCACGGCGGATATCATCTTGCGTCTGGGCATTGATAGAAAACGGTACATCCTTGATTGACGCATCGCGTTTGGTAGCGGTTACTATGACTTCTTCCAGTGTTCCTTGAGCCAAAAGGCCTCCGGAATATAAAGATGCCACAACCGCCGGTAAAATTGCTTTTACCAGATTGGTCTTTTTCATGATTGTCTCCCCATTTATATTATTAGTCGTTAACGCTGCTATAGAAGCTATAGCCCCATTTCGGGTGAGGCTTTAACAACTTAGTATTAGTTATAGCAGGTTTACGGCGAAGTGATCATAATATCTGCACTTTAACGGTGCAATAACCAAATAAACCATAAACCAGAGGCAAACAGCACCATGGAATTTACCGCTTGGCTATCATTGCTGGCGATTTGTACTTTAGGCGCCATGAGCCCCGGCCCCAGTATTGCCATTATCATCCAGATCACAGCGCAGCGAGGTCGCGGCCAGGGCATAACTGCCAGCATTGCTCATGGTATTGGGGTGGCCTGCTATGCCTTTCTGGCGGTGCTTGGCTTAGCGGTAGCTCTGGAGCAATATCCACTGCTGTTTCAAACCCTGCAATTGCTGGGGGCGGCCTTTCTGGCTTTTCTGGGTTTAAAGGCGCTTGGGGTGCAATGGCCTAAAGGGCACATCGACGACAACTCGCAACAGCCCGCACATTCACCCTCCAGCTCGAACAGTTTTATCGTGGGCTTTCTAACAGCGGCGCTTAACCCCAAAGTTGCCTTATTTTTTATTGCTCTATTTAGTCAGTTTGTTAGACCAGAAGCGGGGATATTAGAAAAAACGATGATGGCATCCACTGCGGCGATTGTTGATGCGCTTTGGTATAGCATTGTGGCGATGGTGGTATCGAAGGATCATGTGGCGAGTAAGTTTTCTCGATACAGCCCTGTGTTGGAAAAAATATTTGGCGTGTTATTAGTTGCCGTTGCCATCCGCGTAGCCTGGGGCATGTAGGGTGGATTATAATCCACCTTTTATACGTTACGGCCATGGTGGATTGTAATCCACCCTACAAAAAAGCCGCAACGATTGTTGCGGCTTTTCATTAAAACGATCAATGATTATTTCGCATTGCCCGCACGCTTACGCGCATTTTCAGTTAATAACTTTTTACGCAGACGAATACTTTCCGGCGTGACTTCTACCAGCTCATCATCTTCGATAAATTCCAACGCCTGCTCCAGTGTATGTTTTACCGGCGGCGTTAAGATCAACGCATCATCTGTACCGGATGCACGAACATTGGTTAACTGCTTACCTTTAGTGGGGTTTACCGCAAGGTCATTATTGCGAGAATGCAGACCAATAATTTGGCCTTCATAAATATCTACCGCATGACCGAGGAATAAACGGCCGCGCTCTTGCAGATTAAATAATGAATAACTTAGCGTTTTACCCGTCACCATTGACACTAATACACCGTTTTGACGGCTAATGACTTCACCCACTTTAACCGGGCCATAGTGATCAAAAATACTGGTCATAATACCTGAGCCAGAGGTCATGGTTAAAAACTGCGAACGGAAACCAATCAAACCGCGCGAGGGCATAATAAATTCCAGTTTTACACGGCCTTTACCATCGGGCTCCATATTAGTCAGTTCGGCTTTACGCAAACCCAACTCTTCCATAATGGAACCTTGATGATGATCTTCAACATCAATCACCACCTGCTCGTAGGGCTCTTGAATTTCGCCGTCGACTTCGCGCTGAATAACTTCAGGGCGGGACACACCCAACTCAAAACCTTCACGACGCATGGTTTCAATTAATACTGACAAATGTAATTCACCGCGACCGGAGACAATAAATTTATCCGGGCTGTCACCTGGCTCAACACGCAGCGCAACATTGTGAATTAACTCCTGCTCCAAACGCTCCATAATATTACGGGAGGTAACGAACTTACCTTCCTTACCAGCAAAGGGAGAATCGTTAACCTGGAAAGTCATACTAACCGTTGGCTCATCCACAGTAAGGGCCGGTAACGACTCAACAGCCGCCGGGTCACATAAGGTATCGGAAATACTTAAACCGTCAATACCAGTAATACAAACAATATCACCCGCGCGCGCTTCTTCAACTTCAACACGCTCAAGACCTAAATGCCCCATCACTTTCAACACTTTGCCTTTTTTCTCTTTGCCATCAGCACTGGCCACAATGACTGGCTGGTTTGGCTTGAGTGAACCGCGAGTAATACGGCCCACACCAATAACACCCACATAACTGGAGTAATCCAATGCCGAAACCTGCATCTGGAAAGGGCCATCCACATCAACCGCAGGCGGGTTAACTTTGTCGACAATCATTTCAAACAGCGGCGACATATCTTCAGCCAACTCATCGGCTTCAGGGCCAGCAATTCCGTTTAAGGCAGAGGCATAGATAATGGGGAAATCCAACTGCTCATCAGTCGCACCCAAACGATCAAATAGATCAAATACTTGATCCATTACCCAATCAGGACGAGCACCGGGGCGGTCAACTTTATTGACCACGACGATAGGGTTCAAACCCTGCTCAAAAGCCTTGGAGGTAACAAAGCGTGTTTGCGGCATGGGGCCATCAACGGCATCAACCAATAGCAGCACACAATCAACCATCGATAAGACCCGCTCTACTTCACCACCGAAGTCGGCGTGTCCCGGGGTATCTACGATATTAATATGGTAGCCATTCCACTCAATGGCGGTGTTTTTCGCCAGAATGGTAATGCCCCGCTCTTTTTCCTGGTCATTGGAGTCCATAACCCGCTCAGCGCCCTGATCCTTGCGTTCAAGGGTGCCTGACTGTTCGAGGAGTTTGTCTACCAGGGTCGTTTTACCGTGGTCAACGTGGGCAATTATGGCGATATTACGAAGTTTTTCGATCACTGCTGGGCACCTGAAAATAGATAAATTTTAGCTGGGGCAAAAAAGGTGCGGGATTATACCCTAATCATGCGGGGTTTGGCGTAATTAATGGGGGTTTGTGGAGGAATTACAGAGAATATCTAGGAAAATGATGTTCTTAACCAGCTAGCCAGCTCTTTTTCATCAACAACGCTTTGTGCAGCCTGAATCATAAGGTCACCCGCTTCCCTGGTATCATAGGTCAACGTAATACCATTGACTGCCAGACAGATATCCATCGTGGCAAACGCGGTGCGCTTATTGGCGTCATTAAAGGCATGACCGAAAGCAATATAGCAGGCATAACAGGCGGCCAACTCAAAGACATCCTCTATCATCCCGAAGTCTATACGGTTATCAATGCGAGTAATAATGGCATCAATAGATCTTTGGGAAGCCATACCTTGAAGCTCATGCTTGCCAATAACCGTTATGTCAATTTAAGCACCTACCGCTTAGGAAGATAAACTACTCATAATGCAATGCCTCAGCCGGCTCCAATTTAACAATCTTCCTGGCCGGCAGATAACAGGCCACCAAAACCAGCAAAGCCATCAACAGGGTAATCCCAACCGTTATACCTGCAATACCATTTAACAAATTGGGAAATTCCGTAGTCAGCAAATTACTCGCAATTTCTAATTGGGTACGACGATAGTCAATATCGGCAATAATGGTGGATTTTTCTCGCAACTGTGTTTCGGCATCCAGCTTTAGTCTGGCACTTTCATAATCAAACTTGGCTTGCAAGCTGGCAGCCTTTTGGTTGAGCAACTGATTTTGCAAATCAACCGCATAGGATAGTTTTTCGGCCTTGGCGCCATCAAGAGCGGAAAGCGCCTCTTCGGCGACTGCCACCAGCCCTGGATTATTAAGTTCTACCAACAAGTCACCGGCCTCGACTTTATCACCAGCCCGCTTATGAATGATCGCCACGCGCCCTTCTACCCGGGAGGCAATCCACTCGATATCTTTGGGAAGTAGCACCCCGTTGTCACTAACCTGAATAGTTAGATCACCCTGCTGTACGGTATCAATCTGCACACTATCGCGATCAATACGCTGACTGCCAAAGTCCAAAACAAACAGACTGATAAGAATAGCCGCTACCACAAGGCCTGCGGTAGCTATAAGCGCAGGTGAAAGGGCTCCTTTACTGGGCTGCTGCCGGACACGGTCCATATCATATCCATTGATTATTATTAGGTAGAGCTTGAATTATGGCATAGACCAACCCTACAACACAGTGTTAGCCAATAAAACTCACACCGAAGTATTTTAACGCCACGGTATTAGCAAACACTAAAAACAGAATCACCGGAATAAAGGTACTTAAGGAGAAGTCGACATAACGCTCCAGTTTAGAGCAGCTATAATCGGGATCGGAACAGGCCAGTTCCTTATGAAAGTTAAGTTTTTTCCAACGATAGATAACAAATAAGCAAACCAGCAAACCGTTTAATGGCAAGATGGTGTCGTAGAAAACATCAATCACCACATCAAACAGGGACTTGCTTTGATCAGCATAGGTAACAAAACCGGTCAGCCACTCCACTCTGCCAAACGATAAAATGCAGGCCGCTGATAGCAAGCCCATAGAAACGGTTAGCACCAATAAGGCCTTGGGGCGTGAGTAGCCTTTTTCCCCTACCAGACTGGAAACTGGCACTTCAGTGATTGATACCAGCGAGGTAATAGCCGCAAAGAAAACCAACAGGAAGAATATTGAAGCTACGGCGCTGGCACCGAAGTAGCCAATGGTCGTTTGCAAGGCTAAGAAAATTTTGGGCAAGAAGGTAAAAATCAAACCTACCGATGACTCACTCAGCTCTGCGGTATTAATATCGGGATTAAAGGAAAAGATAGCTGGCATAATCAGAAGGCCAGCGGAAAACGCTACGGCGGTATCTGTCAGTGCAACAAACTTGGCGGAACTGGCAATTTTTTCACTGCGGCTCATATAAGAGCCATAGGTAATCATAATCCCCATACCCAACGACAGCGAGAAAAACGCCTGGGACAGGGCGCTATTAATAACCCGCGCATCAATTTTGCTAAAGTCCGGCACCAGATAATATTGCACACCGGCAAAGGCGTTATCCAGAGTCAATACAAAAATTACCAGGCCGATTAACATTAAAAACAGTATTGGCATCATAATTTTTGCGCCGCGTTCTATGCCATCTTTTACACCCCCTACCAAAATCAAATTAACAATGGCTGCAACGGCAATAAAGTAAACAAAGACTTTATTGCTATTGATAAAAGCACCGAAGTAATCAGGATTGGCAAGCTGGTCAAGGTTGCCGGTTACCGCCTCAAATAAATAGCCAAAAAGCCAAATGGTAATAACGGTATAAAATACCGCAATCATATAGGGGGTAATTAACACCAACCAACCTGCAATTGGCCAAAGCGGCGAACCATCAGAGAGCTTGCGATAGGCTCCCAAAGGGTCTTTTTGTGAGGCTCGGCCTACGGAGAGCTCTGCCATCATTACTGGCAGGCAGACTAGCAGCACAAACAGGGCATAGATAAATAGAAAAGCACCACCACCATTTTTGGCCGCAGCCACAGGGAAGCCCACCAGATTGCCAATACCAACCGCTGAACCGGCTGCCGCCAGAATAAATCCTAAGCGTGAACCAAACTGTTCTCTTGTGGCGGACATAGATAGCACTCTCTTTAATATTATGGGGTTAATAATAGCAGTTTTATTACAATACAAAAGCCACTACTATATAGACACTTAACGGCGACAAAACCCCACCCTTAGCAACCTTTCAGCAGGCCTTTACTCGTGGACAATAACCAGCTTCGTATTATCACCCTGTTCTTATTGGCATTGTGTATCGGACTTTATTTTTATACTGGTGAGCAGGAGTCCTATTATGAGCAGTCCGCCAAACCGGTGGTCAATGATATGCTGATGGAGATTGGGCAGTGGGAGAAGCAGGCCTTGTTGAATCATTTATCGTCTGCTGCCAGAAGTACAATCTCTGATCAGCAGGTTGAGCAGTTATTGACCCGATATAGACAGTATGGACAGTTACAGGCTTTTGAGCCGCTGGTGTTTTCAAGACTGGCCAGTGTGTTTTCTTTGCTTGGAGAGAACAAAGTGAATTACCAAACTAATGCGACATTTAGTCAGGGTAAGGGGCATATTAATATTACCGTTATTCCCGAAGGCGGTAGTTATAAGATTTATAACTTGTCGATTAATCCGGTGCAGCAATAACCGGGGACGGGGAAGGTGGATTATAATCCACCCTACGCTGTTGTAGGGTGGAATAAATTCCACCAACCGTTATGGGCGATACACTTTTACATTGGTATAGCCCTGCTCTACCAAATGTGACGCATGTAATTTACTCATCACGCCTTTATCGCAATAGAGCAAATAACTTTTCGATTTATCCAACTCTGCAAAACGGGTATGCAAATCGTAAAAAGGAATCTTTTGAATATCGACATTGCTGATTTTTAGCGGCTTTCTTTCTTCTTCCGATGGGTGACGCACATCAATGATGACACCATCCTGAATCGGCACATTAAGCACTTCTACATCCTGCACCGAGAGCTCTTCATCAGCTATGGCGTCGATATTAATATAGGCAGCATCTTCCAGAGCTTTATCTAATACTGAGAAATCAAACTTGCCTTCTTCGTGTTCTATTTTTAAGGGCTTGGCTCGGGTTGTGGGTTTTACTGATATAACACCACAATACTCTGGCATAGCAGCAGCAAACTCTTCTGTTCCTATTTGACGAGAGATACGAATAATATCTTCTTTGTCTGAAGCGATTAATGGTCTCAGCACCAACATATCCGTTGCAGAGTCGATAACCGTTAAGTTGGTCAGAGTCTGGCTTGAAACTTGTGCAACGGCCTCACCCGTTACTAAAGCCTGCACGCTAAGTTTTTCAGCAACCTGTGTACCTGCCCGCAACATCATCCGTTTTAAAATCACCCCCATCTGGGAGTCATCAACATTTTTTAAAATTTCCGACACCACACCTTCAAAAGGCACAGATATAAATTTTACTCTTGAGGATGCCCCATATTTCATCCATAAATATAATGCGACTTCTTTAACCCCAATCTCATGGTCGCGACCACCGAGATTAAAAAAACAAAAATGGGTGCGCATACCCCGCTTCATAGTGAGGTAGGTTGAAACCGTAGAATCAAAGCCGCCGGAAATTAAACTCACCACAGAATCCAGACTGCCCATAGGAAAACCACCCAGACCATCGTGACGCTGATTGATAATAAATAATTTATCATCGCGTAATTCCAAACGCACGGTCACATCGGGGTTATGTAAATCCACTCCACCTGTTTCATGGTGCTGATTAAGGCCACCACCAATATATTGTTCTAACTGATGAGAACTAAAATCATGCTTGCCAACGCGCTTACAGCGCACCACAAAACTTTGCCCTGCCAAACGATCGCCCCATAGCGATGCTGTTTTTTCAAAGGCATCGTGCATATCAATATAAGGGAATTCTTTAACATCAAGAAAGTGGGCAATACCGGGAGTGCAAGACAGCACCTCAACCATTTGCAGGCGAAGGCTTTCATCATCAGTTTGAGAGCTGACCGTAATTTTGTCCCAGTCACTCTGTACATCCACCTCAGGATCTAACGGCCTTAATAAGATGCGCAAATTATTACGCAGCGCCTTAACAAACTGCTTACGTACAGGCTTGCTCTTAATGGTGATTTCGGGGAAGAACTTAACAATAAATTGCATGAATCAGCGACCGCTTTAAAAAAGTGGGCACATTATACAGTGAGTAAGACTCAGAGTTTAGGGGATTTATACTTATATAGAGGGGGGGAACTGGCCAGCACCCGGGAGGGTGCTGGCCATAAACAACCGATTAAGCCATAGCTTCGTTAGTTGTCTTAACAATAGCAGCCGCTACCTTGTAGGGATCCGCGTTAGATGAAGGACGACGGTCTTCCAAACGACCAATCCAACCATCTTCAACAGTACTTACAGGGATACGGATTGAAGCGCCGCGGTCAGATACACCGTAGCTGAATTCTTCAATAGACTGAGTTTCGTGAGCACCGGTTAGACGCTGCTCGTTGTGAGCACCGTAAACGCTGATGTGACGATCGATATTTTTACCGAACTCTTCACAGATCTTGGTGAACACTTCTTCTTTACCGTCTTCACGCATAGCTTTGTTAGAGAAGTTAGCGTGCATACCAGAACCATTCCAGTCAGTGGCGCCAAGAGGCTTAGGATGCCACTCAATAGCCAAACCGTAACGCTCACCGATACGCTCTAATAAGTAACGAGACAACCAGATTTCGTCACCAGCGCGCTTGGCGCCTTTAGCGAAGATTTGGTATTCCCACTGACCAGCAGCAACTTCTGCATTGATACCTTCAACGTTCAAACCAGCTTCCAGACAGATGTCCAGGTGCTCTTCGATCATGTCGCGGCAATGGGCGTTTTTCGCGCCAACTGAACAGTAGTAAGGACCCTGTGGATCAGGGAAACCGCCAGCTGGGAAGCCTGGTGGACGATCAGTAGCTGGATCCCACAAGAAGTACTCTTGCTCGAAACCAAACCAGAAATCAGTATCGTCATCAGCTTCGTCGATAGTGGCACGGCCATTTGACTCGTGAGCAGTACCGTCAGCATTTAATACTTCAGTCATTACCAGGTAAGAGTTTTTACGCTCTGGATCAGGAATGATGGCGACTGGCTTTAACAAACAATCAGAAGCATTACCTTCTGCTTGCTCAGTTGAGCTACCGTCAAAAACCCACATTGGACACTCTTCTAAAGTGCCACCGAAGTCATTGCGAACCATTGTTTTGCTGCGAAGGCTTTGAGTAGGCTTGTAGCCGTCTAGCCAGATATATTCCAACTTACTTTTCATCTTGTGTTTCTCTCCAGAAGAAGTCGTTTTGAGTTTTGGGGTAGGCCCGGACTTTGGTAATGCCCAAAGCCTAAGAAAAGCCCCGCGTTAAATCTGAATAATTTGGGGAGCAAATTCTATTCCAACTTTCACTGTATTACCATGGCTGAATGCTATCGCGCCCAAAATAGCGCATGTTACTGATTATAGGGGCACATTCTCGGGGCATAAGAAGGTAAAGCTTTAGGCTGGGCTCAAGCTGGCGCATGACTACCGCGCCGCCACGCACCAATTAAGAACAGTGTAAATTTTTATGCTCCACTTTGGTGCATGCAGCAAAGTACGTAGGGTGGATTGCAATCCACCGGCCTTTTATCTCCAGGGCTGGGTGGATTGTAATCCACCCTACAGTCAGAGCGCATCGACAACAATCGCCGTTATATTGTCACTGCCACCTTTTTCCAGAGCGCTATCAATCAGGCTATCCAGTGCCGTTTGCGCATCAGTACAGGCCAAAAGTTGCTGAATTTCTGTCCGGCTTAAGTCGTTATATAAACCATCACTGCACACCAGAAAGCGATCGCCCTGCTCTACTGTCTCGTAATCCAGGTCTAAATGTAAGGTCTGGTGAACACCCACAGCACGGGTCAGTATATGGGCACCGGGATGCGAAGCCACTTTGCTGGCACTCAACTCACCGCGCTCAAATTTCTGCTGGGCAACGCTATGATCTTTGGTCATCTGTTTTAGCTGGCCAGCCCGCAGCCGGTAAACCCGACTGTCCCCTGCCCATAAAAAAAAGCAGTACTGGCCATAGGAGAGTATCGCCGCTACCGTCGAGCCGACGCGCTCACCCTCAAAGGAGCTGCGGCAATTAGCATGCGCCGCCCTTAGCCGTGTTTCCAAATCCCTGATACTGGCAGCCAAATTGCTGGACTTGCCAAAGTGCACAAAAGCTTCAGCAACGACACCACTGGCATAATCACCCCGCGCCAAACCACCCATACCATCCGCCACCGCCCAGATCTCTTGCTCGGTTGAATGATAAAAAGCATCTTCATTAGCCTTTCTTACCCGGCCAACATCACTGCGGCCCACACTTTTCCAGGTGATGGCAGGCTGGTCGGTGATCGTCTGTTCGAGGTCGATCAGTTGTTGAAAATCAATATAAGGCATTGGGTTATTATCTTTGGTTATTGATGTTTAATTTAGCCCCAATCTTCCCTGAGAATTCGCAGCAAGTCGTCTGCGCTAGCCGGCCGCTGAGCCGGGTCCTTTTGCAGGCAACTCATCGCTAATTCGGCAAGTACATCCGGCACCGGTATTTTTGATATCGTGCGAGGGTCTGGGGGTAGCTCAGAGCGAATCTGGTCTAGCAGGCTATGCACTACATCCCCTTGAAAGGGGGTCACACCGCAGAGCAGCTCATAAATAATAGCGCCCAAACTATAGAGGTCAGACTGCCCGTTAATATTGGGGTCTCGGTCAATCTGCTCAGGCGACATATACATCACCGTTCCCTGAAGCTTTTCCTTGCCGGCATCCGCTTTATCAATAATGGACTCTTCACCACCAGCATTACCCTCTTTGGGCCACACTTTCGCCAGCCCCCAGTCCAGCACTAACACCTCACCATAGGGGCCAACTAAAATATTTTCCGGTTTTATATCCCGGTGCACCACGCCCATTGAATGGGCATAACCCAAAGCCCTGGCTACCTGCACAATCAAATCCATCAGCTGGGACAGATCATAGCGATCGCGATAGTTCAGCACTTCCCGCAGGGTATAACCATGCACCAGCTTCATGGTGAAATAGTAATTACCGCGGTTATCTCGCCCCAGCTCATAGGTGGGTACGGTATTCGGGTGCTGCAACATGGCAGAGATACGCGCTTCCCGCAGCAGGCGCTGAGTTTCGACCGGGTCGTCGATAAATTCGGGGCGCAGGGTTTTATAACAAACCGTGCGGCGTAAATGCAGGTCACGGCAGGACTTGATCAGCGACTTACCGCCCTTGGCTATAGGGCTAAAAAAGGCATAACGCGTATTGGGGTTTAACTTTTCGGGCAAGGGCGCGTCAGTTTCTTCAGCGTAAAGGCGATCTTCTTCGACATTTTGCTGTGAAAATTCAGGCATTGCTGGCTCCTTGTTATCATTCCAGCCTTGCATATTAACCTACTGATAATCAAAGAAAATTAATTTCAGACAATTTATGGGATATTCTAAAAAAAAATCTATATAGTTATCGCCCTATATCCAAGCCGAAATAAGGAGCCTTAGCATGTCAGCGAACACCCTGAGTATGATCAACGACAACGATGTGAGATGGGTAGACCTGCGTTTCACCGACACCAAAGGTAAAGAGCAGCACGTTACTATCCCTGCCACTGAAATCGATGATGGCTTTTTTGAAGAGGGCAAGATGTTTGACGGCTCTTCTATTGCTGGCTGGAAAGGTATCAACGAATCAGACATGATTTTAATGCCTGACGATTCAACCGCGGTCATGGACCCTTTTACCGATGACAATACGCTAAATCTTCGCTGTGACATTGTTGAGCCTTCAACCATGCAGGGCTATAACCGCGACCCACGCTCTATTGCCGAACGCGCTGAAGCCTATATGAAATCTACCGGTATTGCCGATAGCTGCATGTTTGGCCCTGAGCCGGAATTTTTTGTGTTTGATGATGTTAAATGGCATGCCGATATGAGCGGCGTGGCTTATGAAATCAATTCTGAAGAAGCGGCATGGTCGTCTAACAAACCCTTCCCCGATGGCAATATCGGTCACCGCCCCGGTGTTAAAGGCGGTTATTTCCCAGTGCCTCCCGTCGACTCCCTGCATGACCTGCGTGGCGCCATGTGTAATGCCATGGAAGCAATGGGGCTAGCGGTGGAAGTACACCACCACGAAGTGGGCACTGCCGGTCAGTGTGAAATTGGTGTTGGCCCTAACTCGGCGGTTAAAAAAGCCGATGAGATTCAGATTTTCAAATACTGCGTGCATAATGTGGCTCACGCCTACGGTAAAACAGCGACCTTTATGCCCAAGCCTCTGGTAGGTGATAACGGTTCCGGTATGCATGTTCACCAGTCCTTAAGCCTGAACGGCGAAAATATTATGGCTGGCGATGTTTACGGCGGCCTGTCTGAAACAGCCCTGTTCTATATTGGCGGTATTATCAAACACGCCCGCGCGATCAATGCGTTTGCCAATGCATCGACCAACTCTTACAAGCGCCTGGTGCCCGGTTTTGAAGCTCCCGTGATGCTGGCTTACTCAGCCCGTAACCGCTCTGCCTCTATCCGCATTCCTTTTGTGCCCAACCCTAAAGCACGGCGTATCGAAGTGCGCTTCGGCGACCCAACCGCCAACCCTTATCTGATGTTTGCCTGTATGTTGATGGCGGGTCTGGATGGTATTAAGAATAAGATCCACCCCGGTGATGCGGCGGATAAGGATTTATATGATTTGCCAGCGGAAGAAGCGGCTGAAATCCCAACGGTTGCTTCCAGCCTTGAGCAAGCTTTGGCTGCCCTTGATGCCGACCGTGGGTTTTTGACGGCCGGTGGCGTGATGGACGACGATATGATCGATGCCTATATCGAACTGAAGTCTGAAGAAGTAGAAAGGCTGAATATGACCACGCACCCGGTTGAGTTCGATATGTACTACTCCGTCTAATCCCGGGCCAGTTCTCAGTTTAAAAAAGCCCGCATTATGTGGGCTTTTTTATTGCCCGCGCACAAACTACAATGCAAGTAACGGTTATTACCAGAGGATTGACAATGAACAGCAATAGACTTGGGAACAATACCGGTTTGTTAGCGCTTACTTTCTCGCTATGCCTTTTATTTATTGGCCTAAACACATCGGCTCAAGTTTATAAGTCGGTCGATAAAGACGGTAATGTCAGCTATAGCGACCAGCCCGCTCCAGACGCCAAACCGGTCGAAATCCAGGAAACCAATTCCGCTAAGTCAGTGGAAGTACCGATTGCTGTAGAACCCCTACCCACCGCTCTGGCACCGAATAGCTACGATATGCTACGTATCAACAGCCCCGCCAATGACGGCATCATTGCCAATGGCCTGGTTCCTTTTACGGTCACCACCAGCGTTAAACCCCAGCTGAAAAAGGGCCACAAACTGCAGCTGAGTATTGATGGCGTCGCTCAAGATACCGGCCAGGGTAACTTTACCGTCAACAGTATTAGCCGCGGTGAACATAGACTTCAGGTGGCTATTATCGATGCTAACGGCACTATCCTGAAACAATCTGCCAACGTGAAAGTCTTTGCCTATCGCCCCTCCACCGCGGGCTCAACCTATAACAGCAACGACAATGGCGGTAACAGGCCGAAGCCCGAGCACCCCATTGCCAAGCCTCCGGTAACTATCCAGCCCATACCTGGCCCCGGTCGGCCTAATCTCGGTGGTGGGGGTGGTGGCCGAGGCCGTTAATCCTGCTGGCTTGGCTCCCGCACAAAAATAGCCCACCTAAATGCACCCTTTTGGTGCTTATTCATTTATACTGCCCCTGTCCTTGGCGGCATTTGCTGCTGCCAAGCGATCATGGCGGACAGTGAGCCCTTTAATAGCGCGCTATCACAGCCAGTAAGCCCTTTTTTGCAGCAATCGCCAGATAGCGCCAGACATGGTTTGGTTTTTGCATTTAGCCTGTTGTCTCTCATCTATAGCAGCGTGATAGCTGCTGATAAGCAAAGGATTTATGGCCCCAGATAAGCTACATACCGATATATTGGATAATCTCCAGACTGCGATTTTGCTGGTCGATACCGACCTGTCTGTCAGTTATATCAATACCGCCGCTGAGGCCTTGCTGGATGTCAGTGGTAACCGGGTTCTGGGGGAGCCGATTAGCCAACTGTTTACCGAGGTCGATAATGATCAGGCCAGCCTGCTGGATGCGATTAATAATATCAGCGCCTTTACCAAGCGTGAGGCCCACCTCCTACTCTCCAACGGCCAAACCATTACGGTGGATTGTGCAGTCAGCCCAATTATTGAGCACGATGTCACCACCTCGCTGGTGATGGAGATTCAGCCTCTGGATCGTTTATTGCGGATTAGTCGCGAGGAAGGTCTGCTGTCATCCCAGCAAAACTCACAGACATTGATTAGGGGGCTGGCCCACGAAATTAAAAATCCTTTAGGGGGCCTGCGCGGAGCCGCACAGTTGCTGGCCAAAGAATTACCCTCTGAAGAGCTAAAAGATTATACCAATATCATTATTGAAGAAGCAGACCGGCTCAGCAACCTGGTGGACAGTATGCTGGGCTCCAATAAATTATTGGACTTGCAGGCACTGAATATTCACGAAGTGCTGGAACGGGTTAAAAGTCTGGTCGATGCCGAAACCGGTAGCCAGATTAAAGTGGCACGGGATTACGACCCCAGTATTCCCGAGATAGAAGGCGATAAAGAAAGACTGATTCAAGCCATTTTAAATATTGTACGTAATGCCATGCAGGCACTAATGGCTGAAGCAAACCCCGAGTCGATGATTACCTTAAAAACCCGCACCCTCAGGCAATTTACTATTGGCACTCACTGTCATCGCCTGGTCTGCCGTATCGACATTACTGATAACGGCCCGGGTATTGCCAAAGCAATCAGAGAAACCATTTTCTTACCGATGGTCAGTGGCCGTGCCGATGGCACCGGCTTAGGGCTATCGATTGCTCAATCAATTATCAACCACCACCACGGCCTGATTGAGTGCGACAGCGAACCCGGTAACACCACCTTTTCCATTTTTATTCCGCTACCGGTTTAAACTATTTATTATTATTTTTAACCGGCACGGAGATGCCGGATAACGTTCTGGAGAACAAGCAATGAGCACGGGCAATACTGTTTGGATTGTTGACGACGACCGATCGATACGATGGGTGTTAGAAAAAGCCCTCAACCAATCCGGCATTGAAACACAAACCTTTGATAATGGTGAGAGCCTGGTGCGTAAACTCGGCACTGAATACCCCGATGCGATTATCAGCGATATTCGTATGCCGGGTATGGATGGTTTGGAACTGCTGGGAAAAATTAATGACTCCCACCCCGGTATGCCGGTCATTATTACCACCGCCCACTCTGATCTGGATAGCGCTGTCGCTTCTTATCAGGGCGGTGCTTTTGAATATTTACCCAAGCCCTTTGATATTGATGAAGCCGTGGCTATGACTGAGCGGGCGCTGGTTCACGCCAGTGAATTACAAGCGCAGTCGGAGGCCTCCGCAGTGGTTGAGGAACCTTCCGGCGAAGTCGGTTCCACAGAAATTATTGGTGAAGCCCCTGCTATGCAGGAAGTGTTTCGCGCTATTGGTCGTTTATCCCATTCTAATATTACGGTATTAATTAATGGCGAATCCGGTACCGGTAAAGAACTGGTGGCACAGGCATTACATAAACATAGCCCTCGGGCGAAAGAAAAATTTATTGCCTTGAATATGGCGGCCATTCCAAAAGAGTTAATGGAATCAGAATTATTTGGTCATGAAAAAGGCGCCTTTACCGGCGCCACCGCTTTGCGCGAAGGCCGTTTTGAACAGGCTGATGGTGGCACCTTATTTTTAGATGAAATTGGTGATATGCCTGCCGATACACAAACCCGCTTATTGCGTGTTCTGGCTGACGGTGAATTTTATCGGGTCGGTGGACATATACCGATCAAGGTGGATGTGCGGATTATTGCCGCAACCCACCAGGACTTGGAAGCACTGGTGACCGATGGCCGCTTCCGGGAAGATTTATTTCACCGTTTAAATGTTATTCGTATTCATATCCCCAGCTTGCGCGATCGCCGGGAAGATGTACCGAAATTAATGCAGTTCTTTTTTAATAAAGCCTCAGAAGAACTGGATAGTGAATGTAAAGTGCTGACCAAAGAGAGTGAAGAGTATTTATGCCAACTGGATTGGCCCGGCAATGTCAGACAACTGGAAAATACCTGCCGCTGGATTACGGTCATGGCCTCTGGTCGCGAAATCCATTTGGAAGACCTTCCCCCAGAGTTACTTAACCAACAACCCATTGAAGGTGAAGCCACCGGAGTCAGTGGTGACTGGCAAGAAAATCTGCGACGCTGGGCGGATCAGGAACTTAGCCTCGGCAAGAAAAAAATTCTGGATACTGCAGTGCCTATTTTTGAAAAGCTAATGATTGAAACCGCACTTAAACATACCCATGGCAGAAAACGCGATGCAGCGGTGTTGTTAGGTTGGGGGAGAAATACCCTGACTCGGAAAATGAATGAACTGGGAATGAATGGCAGTGGCGAAGAGGACGAGGATTAAAACCCGTCCCTGGCCTGCACTTCAACAATTCTAACCGCCTGGTCGGCCAATGGTCCGCATTGGCCAACACTGCGGATATAAATATAATTAACGCCCCTGACATTCACTGAACGACAGGTCACGCTGGCCAAAGTATTACTGCAGCCCTCCAGGCCATTGCTGCCAAAGTCCCAGTTATCCGCCGGGCCATCAACACAGACACCGGCTAAAACCGTTCCGCCAGCGGGTGGAAAAACTTCATTGAGTTTTCTTTGGGCTCCACTTTCCGCAGCCATCAATGCTCTGGCCGACACAATTTCACGGGCAACGGACTCAGACCCTGCGGCTAGAAAACTCAACATTGCCGCCGCCAAAGCCCCTAATACAACAATAATAAAAATTGCCATTATCACCGAGAAGCCCTGCTGTTTTTTAGGCGTAGTAGCCATCACTATTGCAGTGCCTCCCGCCAATAAATAATACGGTCGTGACCACGGTACTGGCCAAAGTTAATCTGTGTTGAAGGCTCTTCATCACCGGCGGCGCCAGTATCCCAGTTAAACGTTAACCAATTATCCACATTAAACTGCACCGTCAGGCTACCCGTATTACCGGCACCGGGTCGAAGGACTTTAATCGCTGCAGTACCGGCTACACTTCTACCGGCATTAAAAGTGGATGAGTCCGGTGCTTTTTGAATGCTGATATCGCTGCACAACACCGGACCTATAACTTCAACACAGGCCGCTGCGCCTGCCACCTGAATCCAGCTGCCGTAATCGGTTTCACTATCATCGGTATTAAGCACAAATTCAAAGTTGGTATCACCATCAGGGTCGGCCCAGTATTCAATCGTTAGAGGGATATCGGTTAAAGCATCTTTGGCAATTTCAGGGCCATAGACCGGTGGAATAAATACCCGGCCATAACGAAACTCTGTGGCTGTAGTATTTAACGGTGTATCCGCCGTCAGTAAACTAATACCATCCGTATCCGTGACATTTAAATTAATCACGGTATTGCTAAAGGGGCCGTCGGGGTCGGCTAAGCGAGCCAGAGTCAAGTCGTAGTTGGTAATAACCGGAACGGTCGCCGAAGCGTCATAAGATTCACCCTTGGTCCAGGTCAATGTGGTATTGGTAGAGCTTAGTCGTGCTGGAAAGGTTTCAATACCGTCAACGGCACTATAGACAACGCCGGTATCGGTATCTGGCAAGCGGGAAAAACTGCCTTCGTAATTTTGGGTGGTGGTATTATTACTCGAGCGCGCCTCCAAGGTATAAGTTACCTCAAAAGGCTGGTCCAAATAGGTAAAGCCTGCGCTGGATAAGGCCGGGGTCAAAGAGATATTATTGACAATAAAATGATCCGGTGTAAAACGGCCCACGGGATCTAAACTAGTCTCGGCATATTCACGAGTCCCCAGATAACCATTATCACCATCCACCTTGGCCGTTAACCTGATAACCCCCACCTCATCATATTGAAAATCACCACTAAAACTTGCGGGGTCTGCACTCGGGCTCAGGCAGGGATCATCACTACAGGTGAAATTACCATTAACACCACCACTGGGTAAGAGATTAATACTGGTTAACACCACACCTTCAGGGTCAGCTTCTTTGCCGTAATTACTGACTGGATCCCCACCTCTTTCGACAGCAGTGACTGTCACCGCAAAATCTTCTCCCGCTTTTCTATAGGCATTGATGCCATTATAGTCAGCGACAGCACCTTCAGGCTCTATCACAAAACGATCAGGCCTAACGACAAAGTTATTGCTGTCACCATTGATAGTCACGCCCTCTGCCAGCGAAAAATTAATCTCGCCCACATCTTTGTAAGTTAAGCTAATGGTGCCCTGCCCCTGAGTAAAATCAATATCGGTGGTATCTGCGGTGATAGTCTCGGGACCTGTACCGGGGTTTAGATACATCATGGTCAGGCTTAGCGATTTGGTACCTGAATAATTTTCAATCACACCACAGATCGGGTCCTCTCGGGTTTGACCATAGGCAGAAATAAACGCGGTAAATGGCACTCCCGCAATCTGCGTGCCTATGCCCTGAGACGATGCCGGATTATCCAGTACCGCGCCGGAGATGGTAAAGCCCGAGGCTGAAAAGGATAATTCGCCTTCGCTATCATCATCGGTAATTAAACCGTCGGTCACATCAATATCAATACTGTCATCATCATCCGGACCAATAGCACTACCGCTACGGTCCAGTAGAAAACTGGCGACACCGTTATCACTGATGGTAAATTCATAGGTGGCAATACCATCATTATCGGTACCGTTATCAAAGCTGCCGCTGCCGCTATTTAAACTCCAATTACCCTCACCCGTTTGGGTATCCAGGGTAATGGTGCCGTTATAGGATAAGTCCGCCGCATCGAGATCATTTTCCGCCGTTACCGTAACCACCGTAGGCGCACAAAAGATCGCGCTATTGCTGTGATCAATATCAAACCGCGTTGCTGTTGGAAAATCATCACAAGCGTGGGTTTCGTTATAGATGGTAACAATATCATCGGCTTCCAGGGCCAGATCATAAAAACGCACTTCATCAATCGCGCCGGTAAAACGGTTGGCGGTTTCACCGGAATTGGTTTCACCGCCAATACTGGCAGGGCCGGCATCAACACCCCAGGTGCCCGTATAAGTACTGCTAAAACCACCGGTATTTAACCTTTGGGCAACGCCGTTAACATAAATCGTTCGAGTTTTATTATCAACGTCATGTACAGCGGCAACATGGGTCCATCGATTATTCCTAATAACGGAACTTCTTGTATCAACGCTAATAGGGTTTACACCACGGGAATAAAATCTTAAACGGCCATTACCCGGGTCACCAACGCTAAAAGCATAACCTTGACTATTGCTTTCATCGTCCGCAAAAATCCTGGAACCGGGATCAGTATTAACCGGATTAATCCATGCGGTGATCGTAAAACTTTGCTGCTTGTTGGCAAAACCGGCATCCACTTCCACATAGTCATCTACGCCATCAAATTCACCATAACGACAGGTGCCGGGGTTGCCGGATATCGCGGGGTTAGCATAACTCGTACTGGGCAGCGAACCATTACCATTATCTCTGGCGGTACCGTTATTACCGGTACCAGAGGCATCAAGCACCTCCCCGCTGGTACCGTTCCAAAAAGGCTCTTCAAACTGCCATTCGCCAGTGGGACTTTCGCAATCACTGATAAAATATTCCGGCGCAATAATTTCACTGCCAAAGCCGGGGCCGGACCACTCTAACTGCGCCACCGCATCGCCACCATTTTCATAAAACTCCGCCACAATTTTATAACTCTGCCCGGCGACTAAAGTTTGTGTCGCACTGGAGCGGTAGGAGGCACTGTGGTCTGACCAGTGATCGATAATTTCTACATCATCCAAATACAATCTAAACCCATCATCAGAACGGGAGCGGAAAATATAATCGCCATCGGTGGGCGGCTCGATATAACCCTCCCAGCGCACGGAAAATCGATCGACACCAATCCCTGCAACCGGCGCATTGCGGCCCCAGTCATGATCAATATTTTCCTCGATAACGGTCACGGTATTGCCGGTAAAATAAGCGCGGCTACTATTATTTTGGTCATAGTAGGTGGCGGTTAAACCGGTGTTTTGATAGACCGCGGTAATCTGGCTATTGGGTTCTATTTCCGTGCCGCTACTATCTTCAATATTGTTAACGGTTAGTAGATAGTCAACGGGACCCAGGTTGGAGGTTTCAAGGGTGACGGTTTGGCCATCACTTTCCAGCGTTGCGCTATTAACCGTCACGCCACGATTGATACTGTAGTTATCGGTATCTTCGGCCGTGACAGTACTGACCTGCTCGGAAAAAGCAACGCTGATGGTGTCACCGCTACAGGAAAACGAAGCGCTTTGCAGGGTAGGTAAACCACAAGTGCCTAATAATTGCGATTGAGGAATCGTCACCCAACTAAAGCTGGAGTTTTGCCATTGTAATTGCGCCACTGCCCCACCTGTATTTTCGTAATACTCCATACGAATGGCATATTGCTGGTCAGCCACCATCGGGATAGCGACGCTGTAATCGTAGCGGGGACCATGGTTAGTCCAATTATCAATCACCAGAACATTATCGATATATAAACGCACACCATCATCAGAACGGGTCCGAAATTCAAAGTTATCCGTCTCGGAGGCAATCACAAAGCCTTCCCAGCGCACCGAAAATCGATCACTGCCTATGCCGCTAACAGGTGCGCCACTGCCCCAATTAAAATCGACCGTCGCATCCACTTGCTCTACTTGAAAGCCGGTAAAATAAGCACCCGATGTATTATTTTGGTCAAAATAGGTTGCGCTTAAACCACTGATACGGAAGCTGGCTGTCGTGGTGGTATCAACAGCGATAATATCGCCACTGGTATTTTCTACATTATTAATAGTGACCAGATAATTTTCTTCGGTCAGTTCGCTGGTAGCGAGAGTAACGGTTCTGCCATCGGCTTCCAATGTGGCTACAGTAATAGTAGCGCCATTATCCAACGCATAGTTGGCAATATTTTCTACCGTGGTTTGATCCATATTGCTATCATAAGTAATACTGATGCTATCAGCCGAACAACCATATCCGGCGGCAACCACTTCTGGCGGACTGGTCTCCGCAAATAAAAAAGTTGAAGGGATAATTTGGAAACCACCGGTGGTAGGCCCGGACCAACTAACCTGCGCTACTGCGCCGCCACCACGCTCATAGTGTTCAACCAAAATGGTATAACGCTGACCTGCCAACATGGCTACCGCGGAGCTATCACGATTTCTTGGGCCATGGTTGCTCCAGTCGTTAATTAACAGACTGCCATCAATATAAATACGAATACCATCGTCGCCACGCACCCTAAAGGTGTAATTACCGTCCGCAGGGACTTCTAATTCACCCTCCCAACGTACCGAAAAGTCATCCCGGGGAATACCGGCAATGGGTTCGCCCCCACCCCAGGTAAAATCGATATTGGCATCAATAGTTTTAATTTCTGTGCCGGTAAAAAAGTCATACTGCACACCGTTTTGATCATAATAGGTGGCATTAATATCAGCACGGGCGACCAAGGCCAAAGCGACTAGCGTTAGTGCGAAAAGAATACGGGGCATAAACTGACCAAGTCTCTTCATGGCACATTCCTTACCAATATGGTCTGGCTTAACTCCAGCCACTCGTCATCTGCCCTGGTATCCTGGAAACGAAAATCCAGTAAAACCGTACTGGCTCGCTGTAAACTGTTAAAGCTATATACAAAAGGAATAATAGCATTGCCGTTTTGTTCGAGCCGCAAAGTATCACTCAGCGGGATACCATCCGCTGCCGTTGGTGGATTACCGGTTAGGGTATAACCCTGATGCCGGCGTAACTCACCATCACTGGCACAAAAGCTGACCGGCCCATTAACAATATAAGCCCGGCGTGTTGGCGATTCATTGGCAACGGTAAGGCTGCCAAAGTTTAAGGTTTGGGTATTGGCTTCGGGGCCATTGCTGGGGGCGGCCATATTGGCAATGGTGGCGCTGCCACTATAGACAGCATTATTATCAAAGGTAAAAACAGCCAATTGATCGCCACTGACCAGGCTATAACCAATATCAATAATATCCAGCGAGGTAAACGTAGTATTAACGATAGAGTTTAAATACGTCGTCGCAGCAACAATAGGCATAAATTCTACGCACTGATTATCACCATCTGCATCACTGAGTATACGCACACTGCCCGGCAAGGCATTTTTTAATTCACGGCTAACTCGCTCCATCGCGAAGCGTGACTGCTGTTGCAAACTATCGCGGCGGGCAGTCTCTACATAGACCTCAACACTTTGACGAATAAATTGCACCGAAGCTGTACCAACAATACCCAGCAATACAATCACCGTCACTAACTCGACCAGCGAAAAACCTTGCTGCTGTTTGGTAAACGGGGAAGGCATTAGTAGTTCCCCTTGTAAGCTGAAAAAACCATGGGGCTGGTAAAACCGGGGCGATTAATAAAAACCCGAATTAATTTGGCATTGGCATTTTCAACACCATTGCCATCAAAGTTATCGTAATTAACACAGACTTCCATGGTGTATCGCTCGAAACCCACGGGCTGGTTACCCAGAGCATCGGTGACGGCGATGGGGGCGCCGCAGCTTATCGTATAGTCATCTACATCGTTATAGTCCGGGCGTGTTTCAGTACCCTCGGGGCCCAGGTCACCTTCATCCGTACAATTAAGATTACAGGCGGGCACCCCACCTTCCGGTGTCATATGGTCAAATTTTTTGGAGAGAATTTCATCCATCAGGGCCTGGCCAAACTCGGCGGCACGGATTTGTAGCATGGGCTCGACACTGCGGCTGGCGCTGTTAAAAAAGACATTGCTTAACAGCGTAAGTGCTATGGCAATCACCACAATACCCACAACCAGTTCGATCAGTGTAAAACCTTTGTTGCGGCGGCGATGCGGCATATTAATCCTCCCCGGCTTTAATAAAGCCAGTGGGATAAATACTAATCACTAAATCTCCGGGGGTAACGGTTATTTCTAAAGGGTTACTGATTGGGGTATCTGCGCAATCTGTTGAATAGACATTACCCAAGCCATCAAAGAATAAATCAAAACTATTGTCACCATCATCGGTGACTTCAATGCCATTATAGTCACCCGTATAGTTAACCTCACCAACGGGGCCAAAAAAAGCGCCCTCCTGCTGGGAGCCAAAGCCACCACTAGCAGTTGCCATGGAATAGCAATTACCACTGTGATCATACATAGCGCGCTGCTGGGCAAAACGAAAAGAGGAAATCCATTGATCCCGGGCGGCATATTCAACAAAGCCATCACGGGATGAAAAACGGGGGAGAACAACAGTTGCGACAATGCCGAGCAGGAGAATAACGGTAACCAGCTCTATTAAACTAAAACCATCGGCGCGGGAGAATACCTTCATAATATAAAGCGCTGCTTACGCAGCGCTTAATCTATAGATGAAATAATTAACAGCCAGTCACAACCGTCAGTGGTGTAACTGGGGCAACACCATCAGTGGCTTCTGTATAGATAATATAGCACTCACCACCTTCTACATCGCCATCACCTTCTTTGTCGAAGCCAATAATGCCATTAGTAGCCACGTCGGTATCGGGACCGACACCACCGCTTAAGTCCATCGCATTGGCAATTGAGGCACGGCCAGGATAACCGTAAACAAGCGCAATATTTTGACCATTAACACTGACCGTTTCACCGCTGGCCTCACCCTCGGTACCGTCGATCAAGGATTTGGCATAGACCTGGGCACCTGCGCCCTGGGTTGCTGCGATTAAACCATCCAATACGGACAAACGGGCATCCTGCTGTAGATTTACAAACCGTGGCAAAGCCGTTACCGCCAGAATACCCAGTAAGACAATCACCGCCACCAATTCAATTAACGTAAAACCTGATTGTTGCTTTTTCATCATATAAACCTCTATCTAAAACTTATAATGGCCGTCTATTCACGGGCTATGCTATTAAGGGTTGGTTACTGTAACGGTGCCAGTTACAACATCATATTCAAAGAAATAATCCGGGCTCTCAGCATCATTAATCACCAACGCGTAGCGACAAGTGCTGCCTCCTTGTGCGGTAATCACAAATCGCTCACCATCAACCGCACCATTGCCAGCTACAGAGGTTGGCGGACTTTGCAGTATCCCCTCCCATACCTGTTGGCAACGGGCATCATTCATATCGGTGGTGCCGGCATTATTGGCGTTATTGGTTTTGGCGGGCCAGCCATTTTCATTAACAAAGATAGTGGCACCATCCATTTCAACTGCCACACCTTCTGCTGCGGGCTGGGTATTACCCTCTGCCACCCACTGGGCTCGCACTAATAATAAGCCGGTGGTAAATCCGCCAGCAACACCCTCAAGGGAAGCTCGCTGGGCATCATCGGTGACATTTAAAAATCTGGGCAGCGCTGTCGCCGCTAACAGACCCAGCAAGACAATCACTATCACTAATTCGACTAAGGTAAAACCCGTTTGCTTTTGCTTGAACATAATAAATCCCTTGTGTTAAATGCCTGATTGTAAATATCTGGTTGAAAAACTTAGTTCTGGTCCGGATAGATAACGGTAACCTGACCATCAACCAAATCGTAATCAAAATAATGTGTTTCTGTGGCGGCGGCGCTACTGTTTAAAATCAATTCATAGCGACAGACATCACCGGTTTCTCCTGCAATACTGCCACCGGCTCCAGCAACGACAGAAATAAAGTAACGATTATTACTGCGATTTCCTGAATTCACCGTTGATGAGGGCGAACTCTGTAAAATATTGTCAAACACCTGTTTACATTCATCGGCCGTTTGCCCGTTTGCTGCAGCATCATCACCGCTATTGATATTGGCCGGCCAACCATACTCATTCATATAAAACACTTTGCCATCGAGGTTGATCGCTATCTTGGCTGCCGCGGAGGTGCTGCCACCGGCAACATTGCCATCGGCTGCCCACTGGGCATGCGCAATAGAGACGCCGGTACTAAAACCACCCGCCACACCTTCAAGACTGGCTACTTCCGCCTCATCAGTGGCACTTAACAATCTGGGCAAAGCCGCAGCTGCGAGCAGGCCCAGTAAGATAATAACGATAACCAGCTCAATCAAGGTAAAGCCCTTGGACCGGCGGTAGCCCTGTGCCGACGGGTGACTCATTAATAACGTTAGCTTTGTAGTATTCATACTCATATTTCCAGTATAGACAATAATTTAGAGGCCACTTTTGATATTCGCCATTAGCCCTGCCAAGGCCGTAGTAATCGTCAAAAGTTAGCCCTGCATCACATTCATCATGTCCCACATGGGCAGGAAGATGCCCAGTGCAAGAATCATTACCAGGCCCGCAATACAGGCAATCAGTATTGGTTCGATATAACTTGAGAGGTTTTTTAAGTCGTAATCCACCTCTTGTTCATAAAACTCTGCAACTTCGTTTAGCATTTCGTCGACCTGACCGGTCTCTTCACCCACCTGAATCATTTGCAATACCAAGGGGGTAAACATTCCGCTGTGTAAGGCACTGCGCAACAGGCTTTCACCGCGCTGGATACCTTCCCTCATACCGCGAATATTTTTGGCCATATAGCTATTACCGACGGCCTGGGAAGAGAGCTCCAGCGCCTGAATCAAAGGCACACCGGAGTTGAGCATCAAGGCAAAGCTGCGACTAAAGCGCGCCAGTGTGGCCCGCTCTAAAATCGAGCCTATTAATGGAATGCGTAATTTAACCCGGTCCAGTTTAAATCGCCCCGCCTCGGTATTAATGTAATAGCGAATACCAATCACTGAGCCCAGGGAAAATACAATGATCAACGGCCATTCTTCTACAAAGAAATTCGAGGTACCAATTAATATACGGGTAGCCCAGGGAAGGTCCGCACCAAATTTTGAAAATAAATCGGCAAAAACCGGGATTACAAAAATATTCAGCACCACGATGGCAATGGATATCGCGGTTAATACAAAGATGGGATAGCGTACAGCGGATGAAATTCGACGACGGGTATCTTTTTCCAGCTCCATATAATTGGACAATTGTTGGAACGCAACTTCAAGACGGCCTGAACTTTCGCCAACATTGATAATATTCACAAACAGACTGTCAAAAATATCCGGATGCTTGCCCAGAGCAGAAGACAGGTTAACCCCTGAGTTTAGGCTGGTTTCAACATCTAATAACACCGTCGTTAAGCGCTCATTACGTAACGACTCCGCCAAACCTCGAATGGCGCGATTTAGCACCACCCCTGAACGCGTCAAACTATACATTTGGCGACAGAACATACTCAGCTCTTCCAGCGTGACTTTCTGCTGAAAAATATCGGGCATCTCAATCGCCTTAGCGACAATATTTTCGTTGATGGCAATGGGCGTCACACCATTGCCTGCCAACTGTGAAGCCACGCTATCCGCAGAGCCAGCATCAATAACACCGGAGACTAATTCCCCTTTGTCATCTCTGCCGCGATAGCTAAATTTGGCCATGGCTATGCTCCCTCACTTACCAGACTTTCAAGAGATTCTTCAGCCAACTGCTCAGACACTCTAAAGACTTCATCCAATGTGGTAATACCCTCAGCCGCATAATCCAGCGCACATTGGCTCAGGGTTTTAAAACCTTGCTGCTGTCTTGCTGCGCGACCAAAAGCCAGCGGGTCTGCAGAGCGCAAGGTATCTGCCAGCGCATTATCAATTTCTAAAAATTCAAAAATACCAATACGGCCACGGTAGCCGGTATTATTACAGTGAGAACAACCTCGGCCCCGTAAAAACGTTAGCGTAGCTAAATCAACACCCGGGTTGATTGATCGTAGCCAAATGTTTTCTTGCTCATCTGGTTGGTAGGTTTCTTTACAGCTATTACAAATTCTTCGCACCAAACGCTGTGCCACCACAGCACGTAAAGCACTGGCCACCAAATAGCCCTCCAAACCCACATCGATAAGGCGCATGGCACTGGTAATCGCGTCATTGGTGTGCAGGGTGGATAATACCAGGTGACCGGTTAAAGAAGCCCGCACAGCAATCTCGGCGGTTTCCTGGTCACGAATCTCACCCACCAATAAGATATCGGGATCTTGCCGCAGCGATGAGCGCAGCACCGCGCCGAAATCAAAACCAATCTTGTCATGGACCTGCACCTGAGTAATACGGGGCAAGGTATATTCCACCGGATCTTCAACGGTAATAATTTTTTTCTCGGCGCTGTTTAATTCTTGCAAGGCGCCATAAAGCGATGTGGTTTTACCGCTACCGGTCGGGCCTGTCACCAAAATCAAACCATGGGGCCGTTTTATTTGCTGGCGAAAACGCGCCAGTATATGTTCTGGCATACCAACATTGTTTAAGTCCGCCATACCCTGGCTTTGGTCGAGCAAACGCATTACTACCGATTCACCATGCTGCGCTGGCAATGTCGATATACGCACATCAATCGGGCGGTTTTTAATATTGATATGAAAGCGGCCATCCTGCGGCAGGCGCTTTTCTGAAATATTTAAACCGGACATTAGCTTTAAGCGCAGCACCACCGCAGAGGCGATACGCTTTTCATTCATCACATGCTCTTGTAAAACACCATCAACACGCTGGCGAATACGCAGCACATTTTCATCGGGCTCGATATGGATATCCGAGGCATTAACCTGTACCGCATCCTCAAAAATAGATTGCAGCAGTTTGACCACAGGCGCATCTTCAGCGCCGGTGGCCTCTAACAAATCCACTTCTATAGATTGATCGCCCAGCTCATCACTCAACTCTTCCGCAAAGGAAGCAATCTCGCTGGTACGACGGTAGAGCATATCCAGCGCTTCCAAAAGTTCATTTTCACGAACTACCGCCAACGCTAATGGTTGCTGTAATATTCTGGACAATTCATCGAAGCCAAAGATATCTGTAGGGTCTGCCATCCCTACCACCAAAGCGCCATTTTCTTCGGTTAATACCACAGCCCTAAATCGGCGGGCATAGGATTCGGGTAAACGCTGGGTAATCTCTGGCTTAAAATCAAAATTTCTTAGTTGAATAAAAGGTACATCCAACTGCTGCGACAAAAGATTTAGCAGGGCATCTTCTTCTACCATACCCAGATCAATGAGCGCACGACCTAATTTTTTTCCGCTTTGTTTTTGCGAGGCAAGTGCATCCCCTAACTGATCATCAGTGATCAGATTATTTTGCACCAGCAGGTCGCCGAGGCGAATTTTCTTTCTTTCTGTATTAGGCAATGGTCTCTACCTTTATTGCTAATTTGTAACCCACTACAGGGCTGCCAGTCGTTTTCTGGCATAGTCATTTAATGACTTGCTAATACGGCGTGAATCAATCCCCCGCCGATACGCTTCTTTAGCCAACGCGCTCTTACTTTGCATATCTAACGCAATGGCCATACCGACCCACCAGTCACCACGACTGGCATCATATTCCAACAAACGACGATAGGACTGCACAGACAATTCATACTGCTGATCGCTTCTGGCAATAAAACCCAACAACTCATAATAGCCAGCATGGACATTAACCGCCGGGCGTTCGGTTTTCATCAACGCAATAGCCTCAAGCGGATTACCTGCGGCATAAAACAAGCGCGCCTGAATCATAATCAGTTCAATATCTCTGGGAGCGATATCGCGTAATGGCACTAATAACTGCTGCGCCTGCGCTTCTTTTTTCTGCGACAACCACAGTGAAGCCAGCACTTTACCGGAGCGAATTGCCAAGGGATTTTTCTGCATAAACGCAGCCAGTTTTTCTTCAGCGACGACTGACTGGTTATTACGAATTAATTTTTTCGCTTCCTGACTGGCTATCAAATCACGCTGAGGCAGGGATAATGGCTTTTGTTTTTTAATCGGTTTTTTTGCAGCTGCTGGTGGCGGCGATGCCTTTGGCAAACTTTTGCTTGCAACGGGCTTTTGTACGGGACTGGTGACTATCGCCTTGGCTACGGGCGCCACTTCAACAACTGAAGGCACAACTGTCTCGACGGGTTCTCGTTGTTTTTCTACCGCGACCACTTCAGGTTTAACAGGCTTTTCCGCAACCGGTTTTTTAATGGCAGCCAATTTATCGATCGCCGATGAGTTGGCGGTAGTTTGATATTGAAAAACTGAAAAGGCGACAACAATAAATAGAACAATCACTGCCAGAGATAATAAAGGCATCAACCATTTATTTTTACTGGTCTGCTTTTGCCCGGTCATCCAATCGAGATTGACCTCCTCCCTGGCCTGCTGATTGCGACGATCATCCAGATCGTTCAGCATATCGTTGACCAAACTCATTGAAAACCACCTGGCATTGTAAAAAACAGCCCCAACATAATACCTAAACCTACTGCGACAGAAGCGGCAAAAACCCAACCCGTCACACTACCGGGCAAATCAACACCTTCAGTATCTTTAACGGCGGACACTAAATGCCCTTTGGTGACCTGCTGATCCCCTTTACCATAGGCTGCCATCAACGCTTTGTGGCAAAGAATATTAACCAGCCGTGGCACGCCCTTGCTGGCTTTATACACATACTGCAAAGCGCTCTCATTAAATAACTGAGCACCGTTATAGCCCGCTGTAGCGACACGATGCTGAATATAATTTCTCGTGCCTTCTTTATCTAAAGGGGGTAATTCGTAAGAGAATGTCACCCGTTGCAGTAACTGACGCAAACTATCATGGGCCAACAGACGATCTAATTCGGGCTGACCAAACAACACAATATGAATTAGCTTGGTGGTTTCAGTTTCCAGATTTGAAATTAAGCGCAGAGCTTCCAGTGATTTTGGCGGCATAGCCTGTGCTTCATCAACCACTAAGACTACCTGCTTTCCCTCAGCTACCAATTCTACTAATCGCTCGTTGATGCTGTTTTGATATTCATTAATCCCATCCCGAGACTTACATTTAACACCTAACTCTTCAGCTATAGCGCGATATAAAGCGGTAGGGTTTAGAAAAGGATTGGGGATATAGGCGGTATAGAAACTATCATCCAGTGTATTCAGTAATTTTCGGCATAACATGGTTTTACCGGTACCCACTTCACCAACCACCTTGATAAAACCTTCACCATTAGCCAGCGCTACCTGTAGCATATTAAATGCTTCACGATGCCCCTGGGCATTGAGAAAAAAAGCGGTATTAGGTGTCAAGCCAAAGGGCTGATCCTTAAGGCCAAAGTGCTCTTTATACATTATATAAAGCTCGCTTTAGGCTTGGCGGGTAAATCATTCAATACTGCCACCTTCATCATCTGCGCCGTATGACGTGTCTAACACCCGACGGAATTCATCAAAGCGCTGCTGTGAACGGCGGGTGGCTTCAGGCAGACCATCCGGCCCCATAATCACCGGCTTTAGTAAAATCACCAATTCATTTTTAACCGTTACATTACGCTGCTGGCTAAACAGGTGGCCCACAAAGGGCATATCACCAAATACCGGCGTACCGGAGTTATTATCCAGCGAACGGTTTTGCATCAACCCCCCTAAGACCACAACTTGACCACTGCGTGCATAGACAACGCTATCGGTCTCACGAATAGTGCTTAAAGCCAGCGGCAGTTCGACCACCTGGTCACCGAGGGTAATCACTTTGACCTGATCTTCTACATCACTAATGGATGGGTGGATATGCAAAATAATTTCATCATCTTCACTAATCTGTGGCGTAACATCCAGTGCAATACCAGAGAAGAAAGGCGTTAATTCGATTTCCGGGTTGTTAGTGGTAGTACCGGTTGATGTGGTGGTGGTGTTAGAAATTTCGGTGACAAAGAATTCGTCCTGACCGACTTTAATCACCGCCTTCTGGTTATTCACTGTGGATATTCTTGGACTGGATAGCACTTGCACACTGCCCTGAGTTTCCAGCAACTGAATCACCCCGGTAAAATCATCCGAGGTAAAGGCACCGCTAAACGCACCACCAATACCACTGGGGCTAACGACTGACGAGCCGTTAACACCAAATACCAGGTCATTGCCATTAACATCAGCCACGGCCGTCCAATCGATACCGGTTTGATAGCTATCACTCAGCTGTACTTCGAGAATTTTTGCTTCCAAGACCACCTGACGGCGCATAATAATTTCAGCGCGACGTAAAAAGTCTTTGGCAGTATCAATTTCTTCGGGCATAGCCCGAATCACAATAATACCGGCCTGCGGGGTAACAATAACGCGGCGACCATCACCCTCGCCGACTAATACGGTTAGGGTTTGCTGTAGTTCAGTCCAAAAATCCGACTCGGTTTCGGTTCTAATTTGGGCACCTACATTGCCCCCACCACTGCCACTGTTGTTGTTATTATTTCTGTTGTTGCTGTTGTTATTACTGTCACTGCTACTGCCGCCGCTGTTGCTGGTTCCAGCGTCGGTGACCTCACCATTGGTGACCTGGGTTTCGGAAACACCGCTACGCTTTAAACTTAAATAGTCAATATGGAAAACTTCCGAACGCAGACCTCCCGGTAAAATCTGGTACAGGTTGCCCCTTTTTTTATAGGAGTAACCGTAGACATCATTGACCACGGTCATTACTTCTTCGATATCGACATTTTGTAACTCCAGACTAATCGTGCCCTGCACGTCTGGATGTACTACCATATTGTAAGGTGTACCTTTTACCAGCCCCATAAAAAAATCGCGGGCACTGACTTCATCAACAGACACATCAAATAAGTCACTGGATGCTGTACCGCGGCTATCGCCCATCAAAGGTGGCAATAAGGCATCGTCGACCTGCGGTGGCGGCAGCGCCTCTTCGACAGCTGGCTTTTCTTCAATAGCAGCCAATTCTTCCTGAATTAATTCAATACCAGAATTATCCCGGGTTTCTCTTGGGGTCATAGCACAGGAAGCCAGCAAACTTGCTGTTAAACCAAAGGTTATGAGCTGTTGATAACGCATTTATTTTTCCTGCCTGATGTCTGTACGGCTTAATTCCAGCGTAACGCTTTTTCCGTTATCACTGACCATTACACTGTTTTTGCTAATACGAATGACTTTGGTACCACCCATAGCATCACCCTCCGATAACACATTGCCATTAATCACGGCGACTTTACGGGTTTCACTAAATAAAATACTTTCCAGCCTCAGCCCTTCCTGCTTTTTGCCGACCGAGCGATAACTGGATGGCCGCGTAGGATCTTCCAGTGACCAGGCCACCGTTGACAGGGTGAATAAGATACTCAGTAGTATCGGCCTGTTTAAAAACAACTTAAATAACGGCTTAAACACCAATCCACTCCTCAGACATACTCACCGTATGTACTTCCAGGGTAATAATGGCGTTAGGGTATTGCTCAACTTGATAGCGCATATCATCCCAATGGAAGCGCCAGGGCAGCTCTGATAACTTTTCAAAGTAAGTTATCGCCTCCATATAATTGCCTTTTAATTGCAGTATAAAACCATGGTTATACAGGGCTTGCTGCACCGCGGCATCACTGCCTGAATTGTCTGTTTTTGGCTGCTGTCTGACCACCGCCACAACAGGCTTGTTTGCTATGCTGAGTAATTTCAAGCCTTTGGTTTCCGCCAGCACACGCTCTAATACTTCTGGCATTAAGCGTGGCGGTATCATTGCCACCAGCGATGCTTCAATTTTTTTGTTCAGTTGTTCACGCTGGGATTGTAATTGCTCGCGGCGTTTGATTTTATCCCGGTTGATGCCCGCTGTTAGTCTGGCTTCAAGAATGGTTTTTTCATTGCTTTGTTGCTGTATTTGGCTATTCAGGCTTTTAATGTTGCTAGCCAGCTTTTGGCGCTTGCTGAGTAGAGGGTCAAGCAGGGCTATTTGCAGCAGCATTACCACCAGGACCAGCGCGGTGAGCAAGACTAAAATTCGCTCGCGCTGATTCAGGCTATCAATTTTTTGCAGTACGGTAGCAAGACGATCATTCATTGTTGCGTTACCTAATGGGTTTTGATTCCGGGGTGCTAATCGTTTCTTGTCCCCGCAGCTCAAAGTCCAAAATATTAGTTTCACCTTCCGGTATGCTCATTTTAAAGACCTTAAATTGACGCCCGGAGAAAATGCTTTCAGTGGCCAGATTTTGCAAATAGCGAGGCACAAATTCCGGTGCACGAGTACGGCCAATCAAGGCCAGGTCCTGCCCCCCTTGCTGCAACTGGATTTCAGTCAACCACATACCGTCGATATGCTGCCTGGCCAAGCCTTCCAGATGGCCGGCAAAACCGTTTTCAACTTGATTCGTATTAGGGTCGATGCTGGCCAGTAGCTGGCGGCGAAAATCAATATCATTGAGCAGCAGTGCAATTTCAGCATCCAGGTTATTGTCCCGCTCAAGTTTTGCCTGCCGCTCTTTGAGCTGCTCCAACTGGTCTGAAATCGTCAGTTGGCGCTGGGCCAGAGCGTCGCGTTCACTTTGTAAGGATTGCGAGCCCACCAGTAACACGCCGTAGACCAGTACCATGACAACGACGACGGCCGCAACAATCCATAGCTGTTGACGGCCGGAAAATGGCGGTTCAACGGCGCGGTCCAGTTCGCTATAAAGATTAAGATGCTGCACGAATAGCCTCCTGTGACCGCTGCGGGCCCAGTGCAGCACCCACCGCACTGGCTGAGCGAATCAGCTGTTCGTTATCGCTGATAGCCTCTGCCACTTCACACATGGATAACTCCAGCGGGGCAACATTTAAACCTAATTGTGCCGATAAAAAATCACCAATCGGTACTGTCTCAGGCAAACCGGGAGAATAAAATAAGCGCGTGATAATGCCTTTGCCCAGTTGGCTCTCGTAATAATCCAGCGAGCGCTGAATTTCCAAAAATAAGGCATCGAAAAAACGCGTGTTATCAACGCCGGCATTAAATTTATCCAAACCGATATCCAAACGACGGGTTAGGTAAACAGCGCCGTCCTCAACCAGGTTGATAAAACCCTCGCCCTCATGCAGCTGTACCATTGCTATGCCACCCCCCTCTTGCGGCAAGCGAGAAATAATATTGTGCATCGCCAGTTCGGCAATTTCGACACAGTCGACATTCAAACCACTGGCCTCTATCGGGGAAATTAAACTCTGTAAGGTGGTTTTTCTCAGGGCAGCGGCGTAAAGCATTTTTTGACGACCGCGGTAAGCATCTTCCGGTAGCCCGAAGTACGCAATGGCAGCTTCTTCGACAGGAAAATCCAAAAATTCTTTAACTTTCCAGCGGACAGCGGCTTGTATTTCGTCGCCTTCAACGGGAGGTTCCTCAGTCAATAACAGTTGATAATACACGGGGTGCAACACCACGGAGCAGGGTGTGTCTTCCCAGCCTTTCTCAGCGACGATATCAGCAAGTAACTGGGAGCTGTCTCCCTGGGGATCATGGAACTGGCAGTACTCAAGCACACCAAGATGGTTGACCATGGTAATAGCCAGCCCATCTGGACCCACGGCGAGGCCGACCCGGCCTCGCCCGGTATCATTCTTATTGAACCATTTACTCAACCAAGCAGTAGATATCGCCATTGGCGCTTTTGCCTCTCCCTAGAAATCCAATTTTATTGAGTTATTTAGCGCGAGTGACTCGAGATTTAGCGCTAGAATAGCGGTATCAACCTTTAGCCAATCGAATAAAAAAACAGCACCTTAGAATTTACATAGCATATTTTTTGTAAGTCTATGCTTTTGTTAACAAATTATAGTCGCTTTTAAATAAAGCGCAGGTCTATTTTTGTCATTAAAATAAGTGCTGATTGCCAAGGAAATTATAATCCCATGCTTCATATCGTACTCTTCCAACCTGAAATCCCACCCAACACCGGTAATATTATCCGGCTATGTGCCAATACCGGTTTTAAGCTACACCTGATTGAACCGCTGGGCTTTGATATGGATGATAAAAAACTGCGCCGCGCAGGGCTGGATTATTCAGAATGGGCAGCAGTGCAAAGCCATGCCTCGCTCAGCGAATTTATTGATAAAATTCAGCCCAAACAGGTCTATGCCTGCACGACCAAAGGGTCGAGAAACCATACCGAAGCCCCCTTTAGTGAGGGTGACGCACTGGTGTTTGGACCAGAAACACGGGGGTTACCTGATGATATCCTTGGAGAAATGGCCGCCGAACAATTATTGCGATTACCCATGCAGGCGCAAAGCCGCAGCTTAAACCTGTCTAACAGTGTGGCTATTTTTGTCTATGAGGCCTGGCGGCAATTAGACTTTAAAGGCGGGCAATAAAAAACCGCCACTGCAAAACAGTGACGGTTTTTTAATGACTCAAACCAGCTTAGTGTGCGTCTGGCTGAGCGGCTTCTTGCTGCTGGGCTGCCTGTTGGCTGGCCGCTTGGCGATATAGCGCATCAAAGTTGATGGGCTGTAAGTTGATGGCAGGAAAACCACCTTTAATCGCCATGCTGTCAATGGTTTCACGAATATAAGGGAATAGTACGTTAGGGCCCATAATACCTAGCGCCTGACGAAGCTGCTCACCCTCAATACCCTTGGCTAAAAACAGGCCAGCTTGCTGAACCTCAATCAATAAGGCCGTTTGCTCTTCTATAGTTGCGGTCACTGTCATGGTTAGCACCACTTCATAGTTGTCGTCGGCCAACTTATTGTTTTTGGTGTTCATATCCACATTAACTTTAGGCTGCCACTGCTTGGAAAAGACCGCCGCACCCATAGGGGATTCAAAAGAAGCGTCTTTAACGTAAACTTTCTGTATGCCAAACTGCTGTTGAACGGCTTCATTCTCGGCCATGATAGTTCCTCAAATTTTGTATTTAGTAGATTTTAATTCAGTATTAAACTTTTTGACCGGCTTGGTTCAAGCCTTCTGTCTTTAACAAACTGTCCAGCTTGCCCGAGCGCTCCAGCGCCCATAAATCATCACAACCACCTACGTGGGTTTCACCCACCCAGATTTGCGGCACCGTCCGGCGGCCACTAAGGTTCATCATCTCCAGCCGCAACTCAGGGTCACCATCGACTGAAATTTCACTATATGCCAAACCTTTGGAGTCCAATAACTGCTTTGCCTGTACACAAAACGGACAAAAACGGGTGGTATAAAGATAAATATCTGACATAACAATTCACAATCTCTATTGCTAGCCAGCCTCTTATTATGGGGCTGGATTATTTGGTTACAAGTGGCAGCTGCATATTTTGCCACTCCATCATACCGCCACTTAGGCGAGACACCTGACTATAACCCTCAGCTGCCATGGCCTTACCAGCGGTACCGGAGTGCTGCCCCATTTTACAAACCAGAATAATAGGCTTGTCTTTTGAAGCTTCCAACTCGGTCATTCTGCTGGCCAGTTTGGCATGGGGGATATTAATAGCGTCGACAATATGGCCCTGGTCAAACTCTTTGCTATCGCGCAGATCAACGACCACAGCCTGCTTTTGGTTAACTTCAGTAATCAACTGCTGGGGAGTTAATGTTGGCCCGCCTTTAGCAGACTCATGGCGAATTAACAGGCCAATACAGACCATTAATGCTGAAGCGACAATCCACTGCTCAGCCAAAAATTCAAAAAATAGAGCCATCGCCCTGGTTTACCTCGTTGACCGCCCAGCACCCTCAGCACTGAGCTTATAAATTGAGGGCGCAAGTATACACATCGGCAGCACCTGTTGACACTGTGAATATCCCCAGTAGCCACCTCTGCCATAGCGAACTGCCGCCGGAATCGGTAGAATTAGCGCCCGCTAAAACATTCGCACACAAGAAAGATCGACCTATGGCAAACAGTACTGGCAAAAAACCCGTTGTTTTACTCATTCTTGATGGCTGGGGCCACCGTGAAGCACCGGAAGATAACGCAATTTATAACGCCAACACCCCCAATTGGGACCGATTATGGAATGAACAGCCCAAAACGCTGATTTCCAGCTCGGGTATGAGCGTAGGCCTGCCCGATGGCCAGATGGGCAACTCCGAAGTAGGCCATATGAGCCTGGGTGCCGGCCGTATTGTTTACCAAAATATCAGCCGTATTGATAAAGCCATTGCCGATGGCGACTTCTTTGAGAACAGTACCTATATAGACGCTATTGATAAGGCCGTTAGCAGTGGCAAGGCCGTACACCTGTTTGGGCTGCTATCCCCAGGTGGTGTACACAGCCATGAGAACCATATTCTGGCGATGATTGATATGGCCGCCAAACGGGGGGCTGAGCAAGTGTATTTACACGCTTTTCTGGATGGCAGGGATACCCCGCCACGCAGTGCGCAATCCTCATTACAGGCAATGGACAACAAATTTGCCGAGTACGGCTGTGGCCGTGTCGCTTCGTTAATCGGTCGCTATTACGCAATGGACCGGGATAACCGCTGGGACCGGGTTCAGCTGGCTTACGATATGCTGACTGAGGCGAAAGCCGATTACCGTTTTGACAACGCCATTGACGGTTTAAACGCGGCCTACCAGCGGGACGAAAATGACGAGTTTGTCAGCGCCACGCTGATTCAGTCCGCAGACCAGCCAAGCGCCACCATTAATGATGGCGACACGGTTATCTTTATGAACTTCCGCGCCGACCGAGCCAGAGAAATTACCCGCGCTTTTGTGGAGGCGGACTTTGACGGATTTACCCGCAACAAAACCCCGGCACTGGCAAGCTTTGTGACCACCACTGAATACGCCGCTGATATCAATGCGCCCAGCGCCTTTCCACCAGAGAAGGTCACTAATAGCTTTGGCGAATTAATGGAAGCCAATGATAAAAAGCAGCTGCGGATTGCTGAAACTGAAAAATACGCCCATGTCACTTTTTTCTTTAGTGGTGGCAGAGAAGATCTCTATCAAGGTGAAGACCGGGTCTTAGTCCCCTCACCTGACGTAGCCACCTACGACCTTAAGCCCGAAATGAGCGCACCGGAAGTAACGGATAAACTGGTTGCCGCTATTAGCAGTGGAGAGTACGACACTATTATCTGCAACTACGCCAATGGCGATATGGTTGGCCATACTGGCAGCTACGAAGCCGCGTTAAAAGCCGCCGAAGCCATTGATGAAAGTGTGCGCCGGGTTAGTGAAGCAGTACTTAGCGTGGGCGGAGATTGTTTGATCACCGCCGACCATGGCAACTGCGAACAAATGCTGGACTATGATTCTGGCCAGGCCCATACCCAGCACACAACGGAGTTGGTACCCTTTATTTATGTCGGCAACAAAACCGTCACCATGCAACAAGACGGGGGCAAACTAGCCGATGTAGCCCCAACCCTACTAACGTTGATGAATTTAGAACAGCCCGCGGAAATGACCGGAAACTCACTACTTACAGTGAAGTAGTCTACACTTGCGTTGGTAATCATTGATTCAGTAGCTATGGGATATCACTAAATGGGCGAGCGTTTTACTCTTGGAAAAAAAACCGTATCACTGGGTTTTTTTCTCGCTATCGCCCTGGCACTGTTGCCCCTGCACGGCGCCGCCAACAACGATGAAACCAAAACCCGGCAGCAAATCCAACAGCTCAATAAAGAAATGGCCGCCCTGCGCAAGCTGCTGTCTGAATTTAAAGGGCAGCGTTCAGATGTGCAAAACTCACTGCAAAAATCTGAAGTTGATATTGGCTCAGTACAAAAGAAAATCCGTGGTATCCAGCAGCAGCTAAGTCAGGAACAAGCTGAACTGGAATCACTGCAAGTCAAACGCAAGGCACTGAATACCGCCCGCCGCGATCAACAAAAATTTATTGAGCAACAGGTATTAGCAGCCTATCAAGTTGGCCAACAGAAAAAAATCAAAGTCCTGCTCAATCAGGAGCAACCGGATAAAATCAGCCGCGCCCTGACCTACTACGATTATTTTAACCAGGCTCGCAGCGAACAAATTGAAAATTACATCAATATCATCAGCGAGCTGAATACCATTGAACCCCGCATCGTTGAAAAAACCCAAACCCTGAGCAATGCCAAAGCCAAACTGGGCAAAGCGCACCAAAGCCTGCTGGCCAGCAAAAAAGCACGGCAGAAAAATCTCGCTAAAATCAATTCAGCCATTAAAAATAATGACCAACGGCTAAAGCAAGCCTCCAAAAACCGCAGTGAACTGGAGCGAATTTTAGCCGCCGTCGAGCAAACCCTCGCCAATATCAGCATCCCCAGCGACTACAGCCCCTTTGGTAAATTAAAGGGCAAACTGCCCTGGCCGGTTAGCGGCAAGCCCAGCAATCGTTTTGGCTATAAACGCAACGGCACCGCGCTGCGCTGGCAAGGTCTGGCCATTCCCGCCACGGAGGGTAGCAAAGTAGAAGCTATTCATTCTGGCCGTGTCGTCTTTGCTGACTGGTTACGGGGCTCAGGCCTGTTGGTAATTATTGACCACGGCGATGGCTATATGAGCTTATATGCCCATAACCAGAGCCTGCTAAAAGAGACCGGCGACTGGGTAAACCCCGGTGATATGATTGCCACGGTAGGCAATAGCGGCGGTCAACAACGGGCGGGCTTATACTTTGAAATCCGTCACAATGGCAAGCCAACAGACCCCCGTCGATGGTGTAAACGGGCATGAGACGCCGCTATAGGGTCTTAATACCTAACACCCCCTATAAAAGCAAGGTACAATCAAGGCGTTATAAAGGAATGAGTAAAGCTATTTAATGAGCAGCATTATGAAGTCATCGTTCACAAAGCAAACCGGAATTGGCCTGTTATTCAGTGTATGTCTGGGTACCTCCTTTACCCTTAATGCACAGCCCAGCGACGCAAATAGCGCGGATGAAGTACCGGCATCCCAACAAGCCGCGGCCACTGATGAAGGCAAACTACCGCTGGATGAATTAAGGTCCTTTGCCGATGTGTTTAATCATATCCGCCTGAGCTATGTCGAAGAGATCGATGATAAAACCCTGCTGGAAAATGCCATCCGCGGCATGCTCTCCGGCCTTGACCCCCACTCCAGCTATTTAGATGCCAAATCCTTTGACGACCTGCAAGTTAGCACCACCGGTGAGTTTGGCGGACTGGGTCTCGAAGTGGGCATGGAAAACGGCTACGTCAAAGTGATTTCACCGATTGATGATACCCCTGCTGAAAAGGCCGGTATTGAAAGTGGCGACCTGATAATCCAGCTCGATAGCAAACCTGTTAAGGGCATGTCGCTTAATGAAGCCGTAAAATTGATGCGCGGTAAAAAGGGCAGCGATATTGAATTGACCATTGTCCGCGAAGGTATCCGCCAACCTTTTGATGTCACCGTTACCCGCGATATTATTAAAGTAGTCAGCGTCCGTAGCAAAACTCTGGAAGAAGGTTTTGGCTATGTCCGCGTGGCCCAATTCCAAAGTAAAACCGGCAGTGAATTTCGCAAAGCTATTACATCACTACAGGCCGAGGACACCCCGATGAAAGGCCTGGTGGTCGACCTGCGTAATAATCCTGGCGGCATATTGCAGTCCTCCGTTGAGGTGGCTGATACCTTACTGGAAGAGGGCCTGATTGTTTATACCGAAGGGCGTCTCAGTGACTCTCACTCAGAATATTCGGCCACTCCCAACGACCTGACCAACGGCGTGCCTGTGGTTGTACTGATTAATGGCGGCTCCGCCTCGGCCTCTGAAATTGTCGCCGGCGCCCTGCAAGACCACCACCGCGCGGTGATTATGGGGACTGACAGCTTTGGTAAAGGCTCGGTGCAAACTGTGGTGCCACTGTCGGAAAAACACGCCATCAAACTCACTACCGCCCGCTACTTCACGCCCAATGGCCGCTCTATCCAAGCCCAGGGTATTGTCCCGGATATCGTGGTAGAACGCGCCAAAATCGAAGCGATTAAAACGCGCGATCGTGTCACCGAAGCGGATTTACAGGGGCACTTAAGCAGCACCGATGGCGATGAAAGCGATAGCAAAAAACGCCAGAGCAAAGCCAAAGACAAGCTGTTTAATAGCGACAACCAACTCTATGAAGCGTTAAATCTACTGAAAGGTCTACATATCCTCAGCCTTAATGAAAAAGCCACCAAGGTCGCCAGCAAGACGGAACAACCGGAAGAGCAGAAAGCCCTATAAGCCCCAGTCATGAAAAACATTGTTCTCTTTTTTTGGCTTAGCCTGGCTGCCAGCTGCTTTGCAGAATCACCCACCCCCCGTATAGTTCTGATTATTGATGATATGGGTAATAACCTCGAACTGGGGCAACGGGCCATTGCCCTGCCTGGGGCGGTGAGTTATGCCTTTCTGCCCCACAGCAGCCATAGCAAAAGCCTGGCTAATGAAGCCAACCGCCAACAAAAAGAAATCCTGCTGCATGCACCGATGAGCAATCTGCATGATTACCCTACCGGCCCCGGCACCTTAACCCCTAAAATGAATCAACAGCAATTTTTGGCAACCCTGGCCGACAACCTTGCTTCAATCCCCCATGCCAAAGGGGTTAATAACCATATGGGCAGCCTGCTGACCCAACTTAGACAGCCAATGTCGTGGCTGATGCAAGCACTAAAACAGCAAAACCTCTACTTTGTCGATAGCCGCACCAGCCCACTGACCGTCGCCGAACGCACCGCAAGGGAGCAGCAGCTACCCACATTAAAACGGGATGTGTTTTTAGATAACCAGCGCACCCCCGCCGCTATTGCCAAGCAATTTGACCAATTAATCAGGCTATCTAAACAACAGGGGCAGGCCGTGGCTATCGGCCACCCTTACCCTGAAACCCTGGCTTTTTTAGAACAGCAACTGCCATTACTGGCCGAACAAGGGGTTATGTTAGTTAATGCCTCTGGCTTAGTAAGAGCCCAATGTGAGCAGGCTCCAGCCAACTGCTCCTGGCCTGAAAATGTCAGCCAACTGAGCCACAGCCACCAAGACAAATAATTGGCGAATAGCGCCCCAAAAAGCGTCACAAAAACATCAGTAATAGCGGCTCCCCCTTAAAAACCTGCCTATTCAAACCATTAGGAAACCAAGGGTAGAGAAAAACCTTTCAATGTAGAGAAATAACGCTAAACTGTTAAAAACTAAAAATGAGCCAGGAAAGGGCCAAATCACAATGAGTCGTACTGTAAATAGAGCCGGTGAAATAGGTAGCTCGCTGCCAATGCGCTCCGACCGCTTTTTTGCCGCACAAGGAGAGTGGTTCTTTTCTACCCGCGAAGGCGCGCCAATCGGCCCCTTTGGTGATAAGGAAGATGCCCGCAAGGGACTTGATGATTTTATTGAGTTTATGTCGCTGGCCGAACCTAAAACACTATCACGACTCTATGCGGCGCTAACAGACTAGCTTAGCGCCAGATTATTCCCTGCTACAACCTGACTTCTATTCCCTGCTCGGCCATAAAGCGTTTTGCTTCTGGTACCGTGTGCTCACCAAAGTGAAAAATACTCGCCGCTAATACGGCATCCACGCCACCTTCTACCACACCATCAACCAAATGCTGTAGATTGCCCACACCACCTGAAGCAATCACCGGCACTGACACTGCCTCACTAATTGCCCGGTTTAATGGCAGGTCATATCCGTTTTTAGTACCGTCGCCATCCATACTGGTCAGCAAAATTTCCCCGGCACCATTGGCCACCATTTTTACCGCCCACTCAACCGCATTAATACCGGTAGGTTTGCGACCACCGTGAGTAAAAATTTCCCAACGCAAAGGTTCGCCTTCGGCACTGACTTGCTTGGCATCAATGGCCACCACAATACACTGAGAACCAAAACGCTCAGCCGCCTCTGTGACAAAATCCGGATTGTGGATAGCCGCGGAGTTAATCGCCACTTTATCGGCACCGGCATTTAGCATGGTGCGAATATCGTCTACTTCGCGAATGCCACCACCTACCGTCAATGGAATAAATACTTCAGCAGCAATCTTCTCAACCGTATGCACGGTCGTATCGCGGCCTTCATGGGTGGCCGTAATATCCAGAAAAGTAATTTCATCCGCGCCCTGCTCGTTATAGCGCTTGGCGATTTCTACCGGGTCACCGGCATCGCGAATATCGACAAAGTTAACGCCCTTAACAACACGACCGTTATCAACATCGAGACAAGGAATAATTCTTTTTGCTAAACCCATAATGTTCCACTTACGTAGGGTGGATTATAATCCACCAAAAACCACCACTGTATGTTGGTGGATTATAATCCACCCTACAATGACGTTATGTTTGATCACAATACGTTTGAGCCGCTGCAACATCCAGCGTACCTTCATAAATAGCGCGACCGGTAATAGCTCCCAAAATACCTTCGCCAGCGACCGCTTGCAGCGCTTTAATATCATCCATATTGGTAACGCCGCCAGAGGCAATCACTGGAATACTTGAGGCTTGCGCCATGGTGACTGTCTGCTCAACGTTCACGCCCTGCATCATACCGTCGCGGCTGATATCGGTATAAACAATCGATTCAACACCATCTTGCTCAAACCGTTTTGCCAACTCGGTGGCTTTAATATCAGACACTTCCGCCCAACCATCAGTGGCGACCAAACCGTCTTTGGCATCCAGCCCCACAATAATATGCCCGGGAAAAGCTTTACAGGCTTCGCTGACAAATTCGGGTTCTTTAACCGCTTTGGTGCCGATAATTAAATAATTTACACCGGCATTAATATAATGCTCGATAGTTTCCAAATTGCGAATACCGCCGCCAATCTGGATAGGCAGGTCAGGATAAGCTTTAGCAATAGCGGTAACCGCTTCACCGTTTATCGGCTTGCCATCAAAGGCGCCATTTAAATCCACTAAATGCAAACGGCGGCAACCCGCCTCTACCCAGCGGCTTGCCATTTGCACCGGATCATCACCGTAAACGGTGGAATCATCCATCAAACCCTGGCGTAGACGAACGCAGGCACCATCTTTTAAATCTATTGCAGGAATAATTAACATGTTTTAACTACCAGTCTGTATCAAATGGATCAAATTCTAAAATTAACTTTGGCCATCCCACTGCAAAAAATTGCCCAGCAATTGCAAACCTGCTGTGCTACTTTTTTCCGGGTGGCACTGCACAGCAAACACATTATCGCGATAGAGCGCTGCGTGAATATTAACGCCATAGCCTGCCGTTGCCGCGACTAAAGACGGTTCGGTAGTATGCACGTAATAGCTGTGCACAAAATAAAAACGGCTATCTTGTTCAATACCGGACCACATAGCGTGGTCAATAGTTTGGTGTAATTGGTTCCAACCCATATGCGGAACTTTAAGTGTGCTGCCATCGGTATCATTTAATGGATTACCAAAAAACTTTACCTCGCCAGGGAATAAGCCCAGACAATTAACACCGTTATTTTCTTCACTGCTATTCATCAAGGCCTGCATACCTACACAAATCGCCAGCATGGGTTTACTCGCGGCAACTTCTGCTACCACTTGATCCACCCCGGTGCGAAGAATCTCTGCCATGCAATCACGAATTGCACCTACGCCGGGAAAAATAACCCGATCAGCCGCCATAATTTTTTCAGCATCGCCGGTAACAATAACCTCGACACGGTTATTCATAGTATCCGCAACATGCTGAACAGCACTGGCAACAGAATGCAAATTACCCATGCCGTAGTCAATGACAGCAACGGTACTTTTAGCCATAGAGCTAACCCTGATAATTTAACCCATTAAAATGAAAATTAAGCCGGTAGTACCGGCTTATGCAAAAAGCAGCTACAGCGTGCCTTTGGTTGAGGGCATCACACCTTCCATACGCTCATCCGCAGCCAGCGCCATACGCAGGGCACGACCAAACGCCTTAAACACGGTCTCGGCCTGGTGGTGAGTATTTTTACCGCGCAGATTATCAACATGCAGTGTCACTTTAGCGTGATTGATAAAGCCCTGGAAAAACTCAATAAACAGATCGACATCAAAGCCACCGACCGAACCGCGAGTAAAGGGGACATGCCATTCCAGGCCGGGGCGGCCAGAAAAGTCTATCACCACCCGTGACAGGGCTTCGTCCAAAGGCACATAGGAGTGGCCGTAGCGCACGATGCCTTTTTTATCGCCTACCGCCTCGTTAAAGGCCTGGCCCAGGGTAATACCAATATCTTCCACTGTGTGGTGGGCATCAATATGCAAATCACCTTTGGCCTGAATATCCAGATCAATCAAACCGTGACGGGCAATCTGGTCCATCATATGGTCAAGAAAGGGGACACCGGTATCAAATCTGGCTTCGCCGGTACCGTCCAAATTGATCGATACAGTGATTTGGGTTTCGAGGGTATCCCGACTGATGGTGGCTTTACGATCCGCCATGAAAGATTCTCCAAAAGGTCTGTTTATATAAACCTAGATTAACGATGCGAGCCGCAGCTTTTCTACGGCGAATTGGGTATTATAAAAAAAGCGCACCAGCATTACATCTATATGTTGCTCCCAGATGCTAAAAACAGGGAATAAAACCGATAAGCAGGGCCAAACACCCCAACAATCCACCCTATAGACCCCAATTAATGACGAAACCCAGAGATTCTATCAATATCAGCAAACGGGTATTGCAGTGGTTCGACCACTCCGGCCGCAAAGATCTGCCCTGGCAACAGGCGATTAACCCCTACCGGGTTTGGGTGTCGGAGATTATGCTGCAACAGACTCAGGTCAGTACAGTTATCCCCTACTTCCAGCGCTTTATGGAAGAACTACCCACCGTGGAAGCGCTGGCAGCAGCCAGTGAAGATCAGGTACTGCATCTGTGGACGGGGCTGGGCTATTATTCCCGCGCTCGCAATCTGCATAAGACGGCACAGCTAGTCTGCGCTGAGCATCAGGGAGAGTTTCCCAATACCGTGGCAGGGCTTAGCGAATTACCCGGTATTGGCCGCTCAACGGCCGGAGCCATTGTTTCCATTGCCTTCCAGCTACCCGCCGCCATTCTGGACGGCAATGTTAAGCGGGTATTGGCCCGTTTCCACGCTATCGAAGGCTGGCCCGGACAAACGGCGGTATTAAAAAACCTCTGGCAGGTAGCAGAAGCCCATGCCCCCAGGCAAAGAGTTGCTGACTACAGTCAGGCGATGATGGATTTAGGCGCCACCCTGTGCACCCGCTCCAAACCAGCCTGTGCACTATGCCCCCTGAAGAAAGACTGCATCGCCCATGCAGACGGCACTGAATTGCAATTTCCCGGTAAAAAACCCAAGAAAAAGCTGCCCGTCAAAACCACACAGATGCTGATTATCAAAAATGCAGAGAATGAACTGCTACTGGAGAAAAGACCCCCCAGCGGAATTTGGGGCGGCTTATGGGTTTTCCCTCAAATCAGCACCGATGAGGATGCCAGCCACTACTGTGAGGATTATTTGGGTCAGGCACCTGGCCATATCGAGCACTGGGATCGCTATCGCCATACCTTTAGCCATTACCACCTGGATATCAGCCCGGTGGTTATTAGCCTCGATAAAGCCCCGTCGATAGTCATGGAAGCTGACCGACAGCTCTGGTATAACCTGCACCAACCAGCAACTATCGGCCTGGCAGCCCCCATCAAAAAGCTGATGGCCAAACTTATCTAACGAGTCGAATTACCATGTCACGCACTGTGTTTTGCAAGAAATACCAACAGGACCTTGAGGGTCTAAATACCCCACCCTACCCCGGCGCCAAGGGGCAGGAGATCTTTGACACCATATCCAAAAAGGCCTGGGAAGAATGGCTGGCCCACCAAACCATGCTGATTAACGAGCGCCAGCTCAATATGATTGATGCCAAGGACCGCCAATTCCTGCAAGAACAGATGGATAAGTTTATGGCTGGCGAGGACTATGCCAAAGCCGATGGCTATGTACCGGAAGAGAATAAATAAGGGTAATAGTCGCTCTTGACTCAGGCGCTGCTTCCCTGTTTAATACGCGCCTCTTGTGACTTGGCCGATTGTTCAAATAGTGGTCAATGCAAGTATCAGGTTTGCCCGGTTAGCTCAGTCGGTAGAGCAGGGGATTGAAAATCCCCGTGTCCGTGGTTCGATTCCGCGACCGGGCACCATTACATAAATCGATAATGTCCATTATCGTCCTAGAAGCCCCGCACTGCGGGGCTTTTTTGTTTATACTGCTTCCTAAGCCATCCAAGGACATGCCCCCACATCCGGAGCATTTTGGGGGCACATATGGGGGCACATCCCAAACGCCAATAATTTGTGCCCCCAAAGGGAGGGATAAATGGCGCTAACTGATTCAAAAATAAGGAATTTAAAGCCAAGAGATAAGACCTATAGGGTCGCAGATGAAAAGGGGCTATATCTCGAGGTTTTCCCAAACAGCTCCAAGTACTGGCGACACAAATACCGCTTCAACGGCAAAGAAAAGCGGCTAGCTTATGGTGTCTATCCAGAAGTCACTCTAAAAGAAGCCCGCTCCAAACGCGACACCTCCCGCAAGCTGTTAGAACATGATACCGACCCAGGCGCAGCCAAGCTGGCAAAGAAAGCTGCAATAAGTGAAGCCGCTGCTAATAGCTTCCAGATAGTGGCCCTTGAATGGTATGAAAAGCAAAAGCCCACATGGGCGACAAGCACCGCAAAAAAGCGCAAAGCTCTGATTGATAACGACCTGATACCGTGGTTGGGCAAACGCCCTGTCAGCGATATTAGCGCCGCCGAAATACTCACCACCCTGCAACGCATAGAAAATCGTGGAGCCAAAGAAACCGCTCACAACGGCCGCCAAGTTGCTTCCCAAATATTTCGCTATGCCAGACTAACCCAACGCTGCACTCATGACCCCGTGCAAGATCTCAAAGGGGCATTATCGCCTAAGCAAACCAATCACCGCCCCGCCATCACCGAGCCAGCAGAACTGGGAAAACTATTAGTCGCTATAGACGAATACCAAGGTACTCATATTGTCCGCTCATTGCTGGCCCTTTGCCCCCTATTATTTCAGCGACCTGGCGAAATGATTGCCATGGAATGGCAAGAGATCGATTTAGAGTCCGGCGAATGGCAACTACCTGCAGATAAGATGAAAATGAAGACTGCTCACCTTGTACCACTGCCACAACAAGCTATAGCCATAATAAAAGACTTACATCCCCTTACTGGACAGAGCCGCTATGTTTTCCCCAACCAAAGCAAGCGTCGCACCCATCACGCCAGCAATGGCACCATTAACAAAGCCTTGCAAAATATTGGGATAGATACCAAAACCGTTCACTGCGCTCATGGTTTTCGTGCCACTGCACGCACAATACTTGATGAGCAACTGGGTTTTCGGGCGGAGTGGATAGAGCACCAACTGGCGCATCAGGTACGGGACACCTTAGGTCGAGCTTATAACCGCACCAAACACCTACCACAAAGGGCCGAGATGATGCAGAAATGGGCCGATTATTTAGACACACTTAAAATAGAGACTTCGCAGAGTAATATTCTTGTAGGTAATTTTAGTAAGGAAATCTAGAGGTTTATGCCATCAGCGGCACAACATTCATTCTATTTAAAATACCCCCAAGATACTAACTGGGTTGTTCATGTCTTGATCAAACGTCTGCTGCCTTATGGCTTTGTACTGTCGTTAAAACCATCCCCTACCGTGTTGCTGAGCTGGGCATTTTCCTTTTCTCTTGCTTCACTAATTACTGCTAGCGAGGATATCAAAAAAATCAAAATTAAAGAGCACTCAAAAATAATATTTATTTTTCCTTTATCCAAAAGACTACTGGTTTTATCCATTCATCTCTTGGTAGATAAAACGCGCCATGCTGCTTACCAGTATTAATAGCTACTTCCGTAAAAGAAGACGGCGCGGGCGATCTATTGGCTGAGTATAGGAAGAACAGAAGCCCGCTTTCACAAACGCTCACTTATCTTAAACACCTCAGAAGCCAAAAACCCCACCTCAAATGCCAAACTTTTGTTTCCACTGAATTCTGGGGACAGTTTACTTATCTCTTCTTTGTACTATCCGTTAGTTAAGTAAACTGTCCCCGGAATTCGCAGAAATTTTTAAAGTGCTTGGCTCAAAGGTAGTTTCAAAAATCAAAGATAATGATTCTTCAAAGAAACTGCTCGTTTGGGAATGATTAGGGAAATGGTCGAGTTTATGGAAAACTCACTTCCTGAATTGATTGCAAGCGTGATTGGTCTAGTTGGAGTTATTGTAATTATTGCTTCTTTGAATCTTAATGTTTTTATAGGAAGCATTGTTGCTACAGTTTTAATATTTATTGTTTATGTCGCTACAAGCAAAAAAACAGTTTCGTTGAACAAATCCTATAATGACGAACTTGAAAATCAGGTAGCTGCAATTTCAAAAAATGAAGTTTCTCATCTTGATAAGCATCTGCGAGATATAATGAAGTGGAATATCAAACTGTCAGATCTTGAGGCAATAAATTTTTCTATCGCTTTTATAATCTTAATTAGCTTTTTGGTTATGTCTATAATTATTTCCGTTGATGACGGAATCGTGCAGTATGGCTCTCTATTTGCACTAATAATGTATGTTTTTCAATATATGGAAAATGTTGCAAATCTCCCATTCTTTTATCAGAACTGGTTGCGGTTAACTGAAATAAAAGAAAGGATTGAAAACATATAATTTTTAATTTTCTCTAGTTTGATATTAGAGAAAGATTTTTTACTTTTTGAATTTTAGCCTCAAAACATCATTATTCGACGCTTCATCAAAATATTCCTTCATAAACTCAAAACCGTATTTGTCATAAAATGCTCTCCCAATTTTATTCTTTTTGAAAACTTCTACTTCGAGTTCATCGTGGAGTTCAAGAATGAGATTTACCAGTTTTGTGCCGATTCCTTTTGAGTGTTGATCAGGCAAAACAAAGAGACCGCCGATTTCGTTGCCAATCATTCCGATAAAGCCAACAATTTTATCTTCCTCTTCATAAACCCATGTTTCGGAATTTGGTATGTAAATTTCGTGCATATCTTTTTTTACTTTTTTCACAAAGTCAGGTTCAAGAAATGGATGTGCCAGAGTAGATGATTGATACCAAATATCAACGACGTTCTCGAGGTCTTTTTCTTTATATTTTCTAATCGTATTTATTTTTGTTTCCTTTTTGCATTCGTTAAAAAGTATAACTATTTGCACATAGCCTACCCTTTTTGCGCCTTGCTTGGCTAGCTCCCCTCCCATGTTCACAACTTTATCTTGAGCATAATCAGCTGGCACACTAACTATTTTTTCTTTTAACACACAACTAAGAAAACACCTGCCTTGATCTACAGCGTTATCAAATCCGTTTTCAAACCCTAGAGGAAGAGGTAATCCACCGCCGCTTACGCTTCCAATTGAACCAAAACTAGAACCAAAGCTATCCAAACCAAAAGGATCAACTGCATTGAATGGGTTCTGCTCAACATACCCATAATTATGATTGAGCCGAAAGGGATCGTGGAGATGCGTACCACCTTGTAAATTAATTCCCTGCTTTAATGCTACCTGCATTGTAGGGTCGGAATAATCTTTCATTATCCCAATAGGGTCAGCCTGAATATACCTCCCCAATGTGGGATCATAATCCCGATAGTAGTTATAAACAATCCAAGGTTGTAACTACCTAACTCTTCGATCTATAGCTTCATTGTTTATATCCGGAGCAAACAATCCACTGTTATGCATGTCGATATTGATAAGATTCAAGAACATCAATCCATTGACTATCATTTGATTTCGCAACGATACCCTGTTGATTTTATATTATCAAATAAATTTCCGTCTACGCAAAGCGGCCACCCATTCGCTTTTCCACGAGACAGCAAGCCGCAGAGAAATCCGCCAAGGCCATGCTTTAGGCTTTTATTTTTTGGAGATTACGAAAAAAGGAAATAGAATCGAATAAAAAGCTTTATTAGCGATTTTTTCGTAAGAAGACTTGTTTAAAACGTATTGAAAATAAAAACCTTAGGGCGACAGTCTAATATTTTAAACCACTAACTACGAGTCAGCACCAATCTTTTTGAGCGCAGCATCAACTCGCAAAATTTCACACTGTCTATTGGCACACTGATCAACAACCCATTGGAAATCATCGATCGATGTTCCCCATGGCCCGTGATCATCCGCCACGTCATGGGTGTAAAAGACTAACCATGCCTTTTTTTGAATTGCCTGCTCTAGGATGTTGAGAATATGTTCGCGACTAAATGTCTCAGAATACAGGCTAACCGCGCGAAGATGAGATAAATCGGTTTTCCCTACGTTCAAGCCTTCATCACTGGTTCGCATACTTGTATACAGATTTCTCAGCACACGCTTTGAACGCGGCCCCACAGAACCAAAGGGATAGGCAAAGTTTTTTATAGCGTACTCTGGCAATATTTTTTGTATAGCCTGAGTATTTTGGGAACAATCCGCTATCGTAGCCGCCCCGGATGCCCAACGTAAATTCGTATGATGAAACGTATGGCAACCTATTTCATGGCCCGCATCAGCGAGCTGGTACATATGCTCTGGAGCTAAAAAAGAACTTCCATCGGGATTAATTCCCGATGCTACATAGTAAGTTCCTCTGACATTGTTATCTTCAAGGATTTTAGCGCCATGGGTTACAGCGGAAACGGGTACGTCATCGAAGGTAAAAGACACCAGACATTTATCAAGCTCAATATACTGTGACTTACTGAAGGTTGATTCCAGTAAAAGTTGTTTTGCTGCTTTCAAAAGTACTTTCGGGTTCGACAACATGGTTTAGCCTTCAAAACTAATTTGAATAAGCCCTTCATCTTCAATAAGAGAACTCAGGGAGAATGAGTACAAACCCGGGTTTTCCTCAATAAAACCAATATCAGCAAACACTTTTCCTGATTGTGTGTTTTTCTCGGTTTTGTTGTAGGTAGCTAGAAACTTGTCGTTCCCTGCCGCCTTATATCGCTCTAACAACCAGCGAATAAAGGCGTGCTCCACTCGCTTTGATTGCACCCGGCAACTAAAAGCAAGATCTATCATTTGTGGTTTTTCATTCTCAACGACACAAAACCCTACCGTCCCATAATCGCCGAATTTATCATCACACTTCAGGCGATAAGTATCATATTCGTCGCTTTGCAAAATACGTTGCAATTCGCTTTTGTTGTAGCGGTTGCCAGAAAAGTTCATTTGATTGGTTCGTTGAATCAGTTCGTGAATACGATCAATTTCCTCGACTTTACCACTGCACAGATTGAGGTTGATCTCACAACTGCGAACAAAGTCAAAATAGGCACCACTAAAACCTTGTTTTGCCGCGTTGCGTATTTTCTGATTTTTATAAAATTCACGACGCCGTCCCGATTCAACCGACACTTCGGGGTTAAATTCATCTTTGTTAAGAATTTGCTGGTATTGCGTTTCTGGAAATACCCTGACAAGAGGATGCTGCGATGCGACCTCTTCTCTTTCAAAAGGCGAGTCATCGATAAACACAACGGTATCAGCATTGACGTTGAAATTATTAATCACCTGCCCCATAGCGACACTCTTGGGCTCCCAGCTAATTTCAGGAAACACGAAGTAGTCATCAATGCCAAACTCCTGCAGTTTAGCCATGGCGTTTTCATGATCGTTCTTACTGATAATCGAATTGACAATGCCGCGCCGGTCAAGCTCTTTTATAATGTGTTCGATATCAGGTTTGAGTTGCAAACTGTCCTGATCCTTTTGTTCCACTAGAATGCCATCCCACAAGGTGTTGTCCAGATCCCAGGCAACGACTTTGACTGTTTTTCCAGCGTGCGCTTTTTCTGTGACAAGATTATTCTCAGCGGCAGGCTTTTTAACAAAGCCAAGATAGCCAAAATAGAGGCTGGTTCCTTGTAGATCTTCCCCTGACTGGTTTGGAACAAAGGAGATAAAGTGCTTCTCGTCAGGATCAATATGCCCTGCGATTTCACTGTACTCAATGACCTCGCTATGAAAGCCCTTCGGTAATTTGAGCCGCTGCTGATAAGGGAAGCTATTTTTTTCACCCCCCTCAGCTCTTATCGTAAAGGTAATATCAGCCACAGCATCCGACGGATTAAATATCTCGAGAACAAAATGGCTAGGAGAAGCATCAGCGCCAGAATGGTTGAGAAGTTTCTCGACAACACCTTTTTTATATCGTCGAGCGAGTCTCGTACTGATACCCCGTCGACCTGCAATGGACAACCAATTATCAGGGGTATTTCTTGCAATATCTTCGACCCATTGAATTTTTTTCTCTGCTGACTGCGTCAAACTGAGGTCGCTCACTCCAACTTTACTGGTGGCCATCAATGACCCCCAACGCTTGAAATCAACCTTGACGATGTAGTCCAACATGCCACTTTCCGCAGCAATTTTAGAAATGCCATGGGTGAATCGTCGACACTTACCGTCTTTGCGAGGCTCATAGATATCGCAGGTTGAGTAACAGCCAGGCATTGCACATTCAGTACAATGCTCTTCCCACAGCAGGGGAGAAATCGCCTCTACATCTTTAAAAACTTCAGTATTTAACTGGAATGCTTTCTGAACATCAGCTGGAACATCTTCCGCACGATACTGTTTAAAATCGACTTCAAATTCGTACATAAATCCTCAATACTTGACTGTATTCCCTGATCTGGCCTTACCTTAAGAGTGCAATGGCGATAAACGCATTAGCCTGATATATCACGCTGGAAGTGCGTTTCGAGAGCATCGGAAGCATAAACGCCCATTTATTCAAAGTCTACCTTGATCCACGGCCGCCCTTGAAAAGACCCTCAACCTATAAAACACACCCACGGGCCGTTAGAAGCCCTTCACCTGGCAACCAGCGGGCGCTTTTTTTCTAACAAGATTACCTTAGTAGAACACTATGCTGTAACGCTGCAGAGATACAGTTTGATGGCATCCATGTAGTACTCAGACCCTATAACCGGGCGTGTTACTCAAACACCGCTGAGCCCGACAAGTTAATTTGCTAATACTCGAAAGTGTATTACTATTGGCCGCACTATAGCGATCATGATAAGTGGTAGCGACCATCATAATAGCCGACCTTTAATGCCAACTGGAATCATCATTTTACATCGCCAGCTAGTAGCACTAGTCAGGCTGATTTTAGGCATGGCCGGTTACAGGCTTTGGCAGCCATTCGCAGCAATGACGACGATGGCACGCCTTGCATTACTGGCATTGATACTGGCTAGTTGCGGCTCAGCCACCCCACCCCCCAATATATTATTGATTCTGGTTGATGACCTCGGCGTTAACGATATTGGTATTTCCAATAACAACCCGATGGCACGTACGCCCAATATTGATCATTTTGCCAACGAGGGTGTGCGCTTTACTCGTCATTACACCGATACGGTGTGCTCACCTTCTCGTGCAGCTTTACTAACGGGCTTATTTCCTGCGCGGCTTGGTTATCGTCCGCTCCCCAGAGGTATTTCTCCAGACGTGGTTACAATGGCCGACGCTTTACGTGAGCGTGGCTATAGCACTTATCATATTGGTAAATGGCATCTTGGCGATACGCAATTAGCCGAAGCGCGGCCTAATCATCAGGGCTTTGACCGCTACTTTGGTTTTTTAAGCCAATGGCTGCTGTCCGGCACAAAGGCCAATGGCAAGTTAGTCCCCAGCCCTGGCACCTATTTTAATCCATGGCTGATGAGCAGTGAAAATCCCGAAGGGCAGCGTTATCAGGGACATTTGTCAGATATTTTAGTGGCGCGTACGATTTCCACCATCGAGGCATCCAAGGACAAGCGCCCCTGGTTTATTAATTATTGGACTTACCTGCCTCATTTTCCCATCGAGCCAGCACCTCGTTTTGCCGCTCGCCGTCAGGACAATCCTCAAGGCCACTACTATGCTATGACGGACCATTTGGACAGCAATATCGGCAAGGTGCTTAATGCTTTGGAAAAGTCAGGGCAAAGTGAAAACACGATTGTCGTGATTACCAGTGACAATGGTGGCACCAATATGCAGGTCGATAATAATGCCCCCTTTGTCGGTAGAAAAATGCAGTATCGAGAGGGGGCCCTGCGCACGCCATTGATGATTCGCTGGCCGGGGACATTTCCAGCGGGTAAAGAAGTTGATCAAGTGGTTAGCCTGATGGATATATTTCCTACACTCGCTGCGGCGGTAGGGGCTGAAGTACCTGCGGGTATTGATGGCCGCGATATTCGTCCAGCCGTTTACGACCAACCACTTCCCGAGCAACCACTTTATTGGGGAGTAGCCAGCAAGGGCTTCCACTTCTTCAGCGTTCTTTCCGCCGATGGCCGCTGGCGATTGGATCAATCTGCGCCTGCTTATGAAGAACCTGCAAAATTGTATGATTTGCAGGCAGAGCCCAGTGGTGCCAGCAATGTTTTTGATCGCAACCCTGAAGTTGCTGCGACACTAAATCGTGATTATTGGCAGTGGCACCGAAAAGTAAGGCGTATTGAAACGCATTATAAAATCGACCAGAAAGGCAATGCACAACTGACCGGGAATAATTTTTTAAGATCGCCGGGCTGGCAGGCTTTTACATTTGCTATTGCTGTTGAGCTGGAAGAGCAGGCGCGGTCGTTGCAACTCCCCATTGCCGACCAGTCTGGGCTTTGGCAGTTAACTTACCATGCAGATACCGGCTTTACTGCCCAAATAGGCCAATACCAACTCAATAGTGGGCAGGCTATCGATCAAGGCTGCCACTCCGTGGTGGTGTCCGGGCAGTTTAAAACCTATAGAAGCGCCAAGGCTGCTGGGGGCAAGCTTAGGCTATATGTTAACGGTGTCGAGGTAGATTCCACCCCCCTGACGACACCCCCTGAGCTGAGCAACAATCTTTCGGTTCCCACCTATCTGGGATACCCTCCCAGTGCAGAAAAACGCTTTCCGGGTAACTTGGGGCGGCCGGTGATAGTCAGTGTCGATATCAATAAAGACCCGGCCTTTGATGCTAAAACGCTAGACCAGGAGGTCTGTAGCCGTTAGCCTGCCAGACAAGCCCAGAGTTTGCCCACCCAATGACCCTAACGCCTGCGGGCGACAGCGGTTACCTGCCACCGGGCACAACATCACGATCCTGTACGCCAGACGCTATATTTATTGCAAGCAATAACACATGTCATTGATATTGTTAGAAATAATAATAAGTTCCAGTTCGTGTTTTTGAACGACTCTGTTATCTCAAACCATTAATCTTTTCCTTGCTTTGCTCTCCAGCTTCGCTTGCTGTTCTGGGGGGGAACTATGAACAGCAGACTGCCGATATATGCCGGCATAGCTGCGGCAATCACTTTACAAAACTAACAATAACCACAAGGAAAAAACCATGAAGCTAATATCAAAAGTAGCTGCCCTGAGTTTGGCCATTGCCAGCTCCTATGGCGCAGCAGAAGTCCCCGAATATTCCAAACTGACCATTGATGCCGATATTGCCGGTGCGGCCTTTGTTGTAGATGGCAATCTTGCCATTGGTAAACGCCCGGAATTAGTCGTCAGCGCCTTCGGCGATGTAGCGATTACCCCATACGGCCCGGTATTTCCTGACGGCGGTACGGTCACCCTGTACCAAAAATTAGGTTTTGGACGTGGTGCTGCGCTGGATGAGAAGTGGCATAAGGTCACTATCGTCTCTGAAGATGAGAATATTACTGTGCCAAACCGCCCCACTCTGGCCAATGTGAAAGACTGTCATATCGAACAGCGTTTCTGCCGTAACAGAACGGATGTTATCGTACCCGGCGGCAGCTTCTTTGACACCTTTGGTGGCCAGGCCCGCGGCTCAATTACCTGGTGGGAAAATCACTGGAATGGCAATGTCTGGTTACGTAATGATGTGGTGACCAACAGCCCATTCTCTTACCACTCGGTAGCTTTTGACGATTTTAATGGCGACGGCCATAAAGATATCATCAGTGTCGGTGAAGATGCGGGCAATCCCTCTGCTCCCGAAGACGATATTATTGAATTGCACCTGTTTGCTGGTAATGGCGACGGTACTTTTGAGCCTGCCCAAACTGTTGGTATCGGCGGCGGTGGATTAATTGAAGCGTACGACGTTGATGGCGATGGCGATGCTGATGTAGTTTCTCCACAATACTTTGGCCCTGTTTCAGGCCAGCCATTTGTACCGGGTTTTGCCCGCACTGCCGACGTAGCCTCTTATGTCTGGTTTGAAAATCTGGGTGATGGCACCTTTGCCAAGCATGCTATTGGTGTTAATGAAGGGCCCGGTTTTGCTATTTTCCCAGTGGAAAACTTCCGTGGTGATGGCGTAACCCGCTGGATTGCGACCAACCATACCAATGCGAATATTCCATTCCCTCCATTCGCACTCTACCCGGAGCCTGCGGTTTATGAATTCACTCCAGGAGATAATCCACGGTTGCCATGGGCGGTTCGCACCTTAAGTAACCCCGGTGACTTCCCAGTTGAAGGCAGTGTTGGCCAATCAGCGCCAGGTACTGCGAAAGTCGGTTATTTAAACGATGATGAACGGCTGGATATTGCGGTATCCGGTGATGGCTCTCGCGCTGTTTACTGGATGGAGCAACAGGAAGATGGCTCGTTTATCACGCACCAGCTACCGGGCAGCGATGGCAACGGCCAGGCCGGCGGACCGGTTATTGCTGACTTTAACCGTGATGGTAAAGATGAAATTATCTTCGGTAGTTTCGACTTAAACTCACTGTCCATCTGGACTCGCTAAGCCCTTAGTGGTCTCACAAAAAGAGCCGGCAGCTTGCTGGCTCTTTTTTTATCGGCAATCACCTTCTTCAAGCCAAGCCTACACCGATCACCGTCTCGCTCTCCTTTTAGCCTTGACCGCTCTACTGCTCACCTCGACAGCAGGCTTCGAGGGTATTAAGCACGGCTGGCTTTTTTACTTTTTACCCGCCTGTGGTTCTTGCCTCTATGCTCATTTACCCTTATAAATAGCCCTCTAATAAATAACTATAATATTGCTTTAGTCATACCATCGTTACTTCCTATGCTAATTAGCTGGCTTAATGTATTTCAGTTTTTACTGGCCATCCTGAGTTTTATACTCGGCTATTACCTGTACTCTACAAAACGCTGTTATGCCCTTAGCGGGTATTTTTTCTGCCTGGCCATTCATACGGCCTGCCGTATGATTGCTGAGATCGAGGGGCTGCCGATGGTTACAGATTTATCGAATTCTGTGCGCTTTATCTACGCTCCACTGGTGTACTTTTCAATCAGAGAATTGCTCTATCAGGATTTTCGCTATCGGCCCTATCATCTCGTGCATTTACTCCCTTTTACCTTAGCGCTGACCTCGGTGGGACTATTTTCAGTTAACTCCGCCTACCTTAGCTCCATGGTAGGGCTGTTAATTATTGTCTATCTGATAGCAAGCTACCGGCTGCTGTTCCAATTTAGCAAAGTGGTTGAAAATACCCGCTCATCTGGCACCCCCTCCGGCTTGCGCTGGCTCAGGCGGGTGCTGTATATCTATAGCGCCCTGATTGTTTTTGAAGGCCTGCGCCACACGATGGACCTGATGATTCTTGAGAATATCTACCTGTCCGATATGATCTTTACCGCCATTGTCAGTTTCTTCCTCACTCTGCTGGTTTATCAGGGCATGCGCTCGCCGTCGCTGCTCCCCCCCATCAACAGTGAAGAGCGCGCTATTACTCTGGACCTGGAAGCTGGCACCCCCCGGGAGCGCTCACCCAATCCCGAAGTCGAGCAACAGCTTGCTAATTTTATGCAACAGCATAAACCCTTTTTGAACCCTAAAATCAGCGTTAAAGAATTAGCGAAAGAACTGGGTATTTCTGCACGGCTGCTCTCTGAAGTGATCAACGAGCACTACGACTGCAATTTTTCTGAGTATATTAATAAAGCGCGAATTATTGAGTCACAGGCATTAATGGCAGCACCAGACAACCGGGAAAAGTCACTACTGGATATCGGTCTTGCCGCAGGTTTCAACTCCAAGACATCATTCAATGTGATGTTTAAACGCTACACCGGCCAGACTCCCTCCAGTTACCGCAGCCAAATAAGCCCCCAGAGCTGAAACGACGGCTCCGGCGGCAGACACTACATATAGTGTGAACTATTCACACTGAGAACATTGATAATCACACAGTCACGCTGGCCAGGCGGTTGCTACTCTAAGTCCATTAATTGATAACAGTAATGGACTATAACAATGAATAATAAACACCTGCCTGCAACCAGCCGTGAGTCTATTTTTCACGACCGACGAACCTTAACAAGCAACCATTCCGATACCGGCAACACCGAACCCTGCCGCAGAAAAACCTTTGCTCAATCCAATACTCAGGACTGGTGGTTAAAAGTTAACTATGTCAGCCAGCACTTGCATGCGGTTGCTGATTGAAATCAACAATCAGCAAGAGACATTAAAATTTAAGCATTTGTTCAAAGCCATTTGGCTTTGGATCTGTTAGAGTTACACGTAACAGTTTACGGACGCTCATTCTGAGTTTGCGTACTGATTTTTTAGTTTTTCGAGGCAATCTGGTGAAGGATAAAAGCCGTTCCATTTTTAGCGACCGACGCGTATCTGCGGATAGACGGGATCAAGACCTGCCTATGCCTGCGGGGCTTGATCGCAGAAGCGGATGCCGCAGAAGCCGTCACTTCCAGGCTCAGCCCTGGTGGTTGAGAATTGATTACGCGGTAGAGTTGGTTAAAGAACCACAATCAGCCCCACAGGAACAGCCAGCGATAAGCCAACCGGGTGAAGGTCTGCCTGGTAGCTAGCCACACTAAGCAAAGGGAAGGGAAAGAAAGGAGCAAGAGCAAGGAGCAAAGCCGGCAAGCACCAAGCACCAAGCACCAAGCACTTTACAGCTCACAACTTTTTCAGCTTAAGCTAACTTTCTTAGCGACCTATTTAAGCTAATAAAAAGAATGAAGTTTCAACCGCAACTCCCTGAAACAAACTCTTTTTAGTGATTAAGTTCGTTAAAGAAAACTCGCCTTGAGTGAATCATTTCCTTATAGGTTTGCAGCATCGAGAAGTCGACGTTAGCAGCGCCTTGTTCCAATACTTCCATTTGCTTTTCCAGCTCAACCAACTCTTCCAGTAACTGGTCTTTAACAGACTTGGTATTTTGCAGAGCAACACCACCGGCAGTTTCGTGCCGTAATTCGGGTCGATTCAGGTCCAGGTTCCCAATCGCCTTTTTCATTATCATTGCCTCAACGCTTTTCCATTATTATTAACCAGCCATTAAGCGATCATTAACAGTTCGGCATCTTGCCGAGGATTACAGCGTATTGTCCCTATCCTATGTAAGAAGTCATTTTTTACAGCGGTATCTTTCAGAGTAGATAAAGATCCTCCCTATGAAAGGAAAAAACAAGTAGAAACGATAAAAAATCGAGGATAACTGAGCAAGCAGAGGTTTTTAAAACCGTAAGATCTAAAGGCATAATGCTTTAATACGATTAAGTTAGGGAAACCGACTTAACCCTTAAGGATATCAACCCAGCGCAGCCCTTTTCCACCCAGTGCATAAAAGTTCGGATTTATTATCGAAGGCTTTTGGTTGTATTGCAGCGGCTTAAAATCAAGACCCAGCAGACACCCCCCCGCGGCTTCCAGTACCGCTTGCCCCGCGGCAGTATCCCACTCACAACAAGGGGCAAAGCGAGGATAAATATCAGCCCGCCCCTCAGCCAACCGGCAAAACTTCAGCGCGCTGCCCGCGGTGACTCTTTCAAGCGCAGGAAAATGCCGGGAGAGTTTCTCCATGCAAGCCTCTAACTCTGCACCGCCATAGCGACGGGAACTTAGCACCCTAATGGATGTGCCCCCCTGGCTCACGGCAATATCTTTGCGCCCCTCGTGGTCGATTCGCAAGGCCCTGCCTTCATCAACCAATCCAAGATAAGCGGCCTGCTCCAGAGGGATATACACCATGCCCAATATCGGCCGGTGGTTTTCAATCAGGGCAATATTAATCGTGAACTCACCGGTGCGTTCAATAAATTCACGGGTGCCATCCAAAGGGTCCAATAGCCAATAGCTTGGCCACCGACTGCGCTGGGAAAAATCCGGCAGCGCCTGCTCCTCAGACACTACCGGCCATTGTGGCGCAAGGCGGGCCAGCCCATCGGCCAGAATCTGCTGGGATAACTTATCGGCTAGCGTCAACGGCGAGTTGTCTTGCTTCTGCTCGACAGCAACCGGATCAGCTCCATGGTATATCTCTAAAACCGCCTCACCTGCCTGCTGGCACAACAACAGCAGCTGCTCTGCTATCCCCTCTAATTCACGACTACTTGGCATTAACCTCAATATCCCGATAATTCACTCTTCACCCACTATAACCATAAACAAGCTAAACACACCAAGATTTTACACTTAACAAAACCCGCCACGACCTTCATAATCTGCGGCCGCTATTGAAGGAAGCACCATGATCAACTGGCAACACATAGAGACGGTTATGCTCGATATGGACGGGACCTTACTGGACCTGCATTTCGACAACTACTTCTGGCTACATCACCTGCCCCAACGCTATGCCGATATTCACCAGCACGATGAGGAACAGGCACGGCAGCAACTGGCAGCGCGCTTTGAAAGCCAGAAAGGCACCTTAAATTGGTACTGTCTGGACTACTGGTCCGAGCAATTACAAGTTGATATCCCCGCACTGAAACGGGAAATCGACCATATGATCGCCATCCGCCCCCATGTTATGGCCTTTCTGGAGCAACTCCAAAATAGCTCTAAACACGTCATGCTGGTCACCAATGCACACCGCAATAGCCTGGATATCAAAATGGAGAAAACCGGGATTATGCCGCTATTTGATGAATTGGTGGTTTCCCATGACTTCAACTACCCGAAGGAACAAAAGGAATTTTGGCAGCAGCTACATATCAATCACCCCTATAACCCGGAGACGACCCTGCTGATAGATGACACCTTTGCCGTGCTGCACTCAGCCCAGCAATATGGCATTAAGCATTTGCTCACCCTGCTGCAACCAGACAGCAAACTTAGCCAGCGGGAACATACCGAATTTCCAGGCATACTGCATTTTGACGAAATCATGCCTATCCGTGATGGCAGCCTATGACTGATATCAACACCGGACACCCCTTCCCCGCCAGCAAAGTCCGACTGGACAAATGGCTCTGGGCGGCCCGCTTCTTTAAAACCCGCAGCCTGGCCAAGCAGGCAATTGAAGGCGGCAAAGTGCACTATAACGGAGCCCGCAGCAAGGTCAGCAAAGACGTTGAAGTGGGAGCCAAACTCACCATCCGCACTGGCTGGGATGAAAAAGAAGTGGAAGTGATCGCCCTGTCTGAGCAGCGCCGGGGAGCCCCCGAAGCGCAAACGCTGTATCAGGAAACGCAGGCCAGCGCGACACGCCGGGCAGCCGAGGCCGACCAACGCAAAGCCTTTAAAGGCCTTGGCCTGACCAGCCACGAGCGCCCCAATAAGAAACAGCGCCGCCAAATCCACCGCTTTAAGCAAATTCAGAAAGAAGAGCCTTAAGCGTTTTATTAACCAAGCAATAAGCGGTTTTATCAAAAGCCGCTCGTGTATCCCCCCAGCACCCTCTATAATCCCCGCCCATGACTGATCAACTGCAACGCTTTATCTTCGACCAGACCGATATCCGCGGCGAAATTACCCGCCTGGATACAAGCTACCAAGAGACTATTAGCAACCACCACTATCCAGAAGTGGTTGCTCACTTACTTGGAGAGTTCCTGGCGGCAGCTACCTTACTAAGTGCCACGCTCAAATTCGAAGGCACCATTACCCTGCAGGCCCGCAGCGAAGGAGAAATCCCACTGATTATGGCGGAGGCCAGCTCCGACCATAAACTACGGGGCATTGCCCGCGAGGCGGATAATGCCGTCAGTGAAGATTTCACCAAACTGCTGACCAATGGCCAACTGATTATCACCGTTGACCCCAAACAGGGGCAGCGCTATCAAGGCATTGTCGCCCTCGAAGGCAACAACTTATCCGAATGCCTGGAAGCCTATTTTCTGCAAAGCGAGCAACTCTCCACCCGTGTTTGGCTGGCCAGCGACCAACAACAGGCCGTAGGGATGATGTTGCAGGAGTTGCCGCCCAGCGAGCAGGTCAGCGCCGAGCAACGGCAGCAAGACTGGCAACATATCAGCAAACTGGCAGAAACCCTGACCGCCCCTGAGCTATTATCCCTGCCCTTTGATGAGCTACTTTACCGGCTCTACCATCAGGAGCAGGTGCGGATGTTTGAACCCGATGCACTGGCTTTTCAGTGCAGCTGCTCAGAGACCCGCACCCTCAATGCCCTGCGCACGCTGGGACGGGAGGAGCTGGACAGCATTATTGAGGAAGCCGGCGCCATTGAGGTCAACTGCGAGTTCTGCCACCAGCACTACAGCTTTGATGGCACTGCCATTGCACAGTTATTCGAACCTACCCTGCACTAAAGCCTAGCCACAGCCCCGGCGCGGTATTATTCACTAATTCGGCGCAGGGCTTTCTTGTAGTTTTACTACCCGAAACAGCGGCTGGAATTATCGGGTTTTTTAGCCAAAGTGACGCCCACACCCGCAAGCCCACTCCCGCCCCTGATTTAGCAGGCTTCTATCCAGCCCTCATCTGTAGTTTTATTACGCAAAAAGACCCATAAAAACCCACCCTCAGGGTTAGCGTCCCCCTGTATTTTTTGCCATAATGGCGCCCCCCAAAAGAGCGGGTACCGGTAGACAACTGTCTTACGCTGCTTTCAGCGTTAAAGGGCAGACCATTTACCGTATAAAAACAGACTGAGAATAATCCAGCTCGGGCACCAGGCCACTAGACAGGAAAAGAGAACTAGCATGACCACACACACAAATTTATCCGCCTCCGAATTAATCGAGCAGGCGCTGATCCGCGGCGAAGGTCAATTGACTGATACCGGCGCACTTTATATCACCACTGGCAAACGTACCGGCCGCTCTCCAGCAGACCGCTTTGTTGTGCAAGAGCCATCCACAGCCGATGCTATCGATTGGGGTTCAGTAAACCGTCCTTTCGATGCCGACAAATTTGATGCACTGTGGAATCGGGTTGAAGACTACCTGTCACAGAAAGACCGCTTTGTTTCTACCCTGCATGTAGGCGCTCATGATGAGCACTATATCCCTGTTGTGGTTAACACCGAAACGGCATGGCAAGGCCTGTTTGGCTACAACATGTTTGTTCGCCCTGAAAAGTACAACGCCAAGTCAAAAGAAGAATGGACCATTCTTAACGTTGCCAGCTTTGAGTGTGATCCAGAGCGCGACGGCACCAACTCTGACGGTGTTGTATTAGTTAACTTTGCCCAGCGCAAAGTACTACTGGCTGGCATGCGCTACGCCGGTGAAATGAAAAAGGCGATGTTCTCGGTACAGAACTTCCTGTTACCCGAAAAAGACGTTATGCCGATGCACTGTTCAGCCAACGTTGATGAAGAAGGTAACACCACCTTGTTCTTCGGTTTGTCTGGCACCGGTAAAACCACACTATCGGCCGACCCGGCCTGCTACCTGATTGGTGATGATGAGCACGGCTGGTCCAAAGGCGCCGTATTTAATATTGAAGGCGGTTGCTACGCAAAAACCATCAACCTTAGCCAGAAAAACGAACCCATTATTTGGGATGCAATTCGCTTTGGCGCCATTGTTGAAAATGTTGTACTGGATGAAAACCGCACCGCAGATTACGACGACGTTAGCCTGAGTGAAAACGGTCGCTGCTCTTATCCTTTAGAGCATGTTGAAAAACGCGTTATCGAAAATGCCGCTGGCGAACCTAAAACCGTTATATTCTTAACCTGTGATGTTTCTGGTGTTTTACCACCCGTCTCTATCCTGTCAAAAGAAGCCGCTGCGTTCCACTTCCTGTCTGGCTATACCGCACGAGTTGGCTCAACAGAGATTGGCGCTGAAGCCGGTATCCACCCAACCTTCTCAACCTGTTTTGGCGCGCCCTTTATGCCTCGCCCTGCCGGTGACTACGCTGAGTTGTTAATGAAGCGTATTGAAGATTTTGATTCACAGGTTTACCTGATCAACACCGGCTGGACCGGCGGTTCAGGTGGTGAAGGCGGCAGCGGTTCACGCTTCCCTATCCCTGTCACTCGCGCGGTAGTGACTGCAGCCCAGAACGGCTCTCTATTAAATGTTGAAACTGAGCACCTGGATGCACTGAATCTGAATATTCCTGTTTCAATCCCCGGTGTTGACGAAAAATATATCAACCCACGTAAAGCCTGGGGCAATGAAGCTGGCTATGATGAGCAAGCCACTAAACTGGCTAACTTGTTTCAGGACAATATCAAGAAATTTGATGTGTCTGAAGATATTGTTAAGGCTGGCCCTAAGGCCTCATAAGCAAAGCCTGTTAACAAACAAAGGGACGACTTTAAAGGTCGTCCCTTTTTTATTGCCTACTTTTTGTTGTCAAAAATGTTAAATAGCTGGTCGACCATGGTTAATCGTATTCAGCCGATAATGTAAAAACATGTAAAACCATATTTAAAAAACGTGATTAAAGTCTATAATCTCTATGACACAGCAAAAAGCTAGAACAAAGGACTGAGCCAACTCGTTAGAAACTTCCCTGTTATTAATTAAGAGCATTTTTCTTTGGCAAGTGATAGCACAGCAATACGTATCAACTGTGAACGACTTACCATAGGCATGAAAGTCGTGGAACTTGATCGCCCATGGGTTGACTCACCGTTTACCGTTCACGGCTTTCGTATTACTACCGACCATGAAATCCAGAAACTGCAGGCAAGCTGTGACTATGTTTATGTGGCAGCCAAGGTTAAACGTGCCGACGAGAATACCGGCAGGCCGGCCAAGCGCAAGGACTATACCAATACCCAATCCTTCCAACAGGCACTACCACAAGCCAAGAGCGCCCATCGTCAGGCAAAAAGTGTCGTCAAAGGCTTTTTTAAAAACCTGAGCCTGGGTCAGGGCTTTGAAACATCCGTCGCCAAAAAAGCCGTCAAGCAGTGTGTAGATAGCGTGATTGCCAATCAGGAAGCCATGCTCTGGCTGGGCCTGCTAAAAGATGTGGATGAATATACCGCCCGTCACAGTTTAAATGTTGGCCTGCTCTCTATTATTCTCGGCCGCGCCGAGGGGCTGTCACCCGCCGAACTGGAAACCGTTGGCCTGTGTGGCATGATGCACGATATGGGCAAGTCGAAAATTCCTTTAGAGATCCTTAATAAAGAAGGGGCTTTTTCTGACGAAGAATTCGATATTATGAAAACCCATACCACTCTGGGTTATGAGATTCTCAGTGAGAAATCCGATATCGTGGACGAAGTGGCCAATGTCGCCCACAGCCATCATGAGCGCCTCAATGGCAGAGGCTATCCCAGAGCGCTACCGGCAGAAAAAATCAGCTACTTCAGCCGTATAGTTGCTATCGCCGATGCCTATGATGCGATTACCAGCCAGCGCGTCTATAGCCCCGCCAAAACTTCTCTGGAAGGTTTGCGTATTTTAATCGGCGCCAAGGGCAGCCATTTTGATCCCGAGCTGGTAGACCGCTTTGTCGAGTGTATTGGTATTTACCCTGCGGGCAGTGTGGCAGAACTCAGCACCGGAGAAATTGCACTGGTTTTACCCTCCCCCCTTGAACAGCGCAACACTCCCAACGTCTTAATCGTCAGAGATAAAGACAAGCAACCCTGTCCGGAGCGCACCATCAATCTTGATGAAGATATTCAAGATAGCAACGGCCAGCGTATAAAAATCAAACACCTGATTTCTGATGACGCCTTTGGTATTGACCTTGCCAAGTATCACGAGCAAGGCGCCACACTGGCTGGTTAATCATTGCACGATCCCACCCTAAAACCTGACGCCCTAGCAAAAAAAAAATACCTCCACAAGCTGCCAACTTGCGAAAGCTTTTTGCATAATAGCGATCCTGAAAAAAAGCGGTAGACGTATCTTCCTTATGAGCAGTACAACACAGCAAACCTCCCCCAGCACTTTAGTCAAAATTACCCGTTTAATCGCCGATGAACTTAAGGTACAACCCAAACAGGTGGATGCCGCCGTCGCCTTATTAGATGAAGGGGCAACGGTTCCGTTTATCTCCCGTTACCGTAAAGAAGTGACTGGCGGCCTGGATGATGCCGAAATGAGGCAGCTGGAAAACCGCCTGCACTATCTACGGGAACTGGAAGACCGGCGCGTAGCGATTTTAAAAAGTATTACTGAGCAGGACAAACTGACCCCGGAACTTGAACAGGATATTCTGGCAGCCGATACTAAAAACCGACTGGAAGATTTATACCTGCCCTATAAGCAAAAACGCAGAACCAAAGGCCAGATTGCCATTGAAGCTGGCTTGGAGCCACTGGCTGACGCGCTCTACCAGGACCCTAATTTAGAGCCAGAACAACAGGCCGCCCATTATATCGATGCTGACAAGGGCATTGCCGATAACAAAGCGGCCCTTGATGGTGCCAAATATATTTTGATGGAGCGCTTTAGCGAAAATGCGGACCTGTTAGCCAAATTACGTAACTTCCTGTGGCAAGAGGGGCAACTCTCCTCACGGATGGTCGAGGGCAAAGAGCAGGAAGGGGCTAAATTTAGCGACTACTTTGAGCACGACGAAGCCATTAATAAAACCCCTTCTCACCGCGCTCTGGCCATGTTCCGCGGCCGCAATGAAAGTATTTTAAATCTATCAATCGTGGTTGGAGACCCCGACGACAAAACAGCCACTCACCCCGGTGAGATAATGATTGCCGAACACTGGGATATAAAAGACCAACAACGCGCCGCCGATCGCTGGTTAAAAGAAGTGGTGCGCTGGACCTGGCGGATCAAATTGTATACCCATCTGGAAACTGACTTGATGGGGCAGCTGCGAGAAGCGGCGGAACAGGAAGCCATCAGTGTTTTTGCTGGCAACCTAAAAGACTTATTATTGGCAGCCCCCGCTGGCCCCAAAGCCACTATAGGCCTTGACCCGGGTTTGCGCACGGGCTGTAAAGTGGCCGTGGTTGACGGCAACGGCAAAGTACTGGACCACTGTGCTATTTACCCAACTCCGCCACAAAATAAAATTGCCGAAGCAGCAGCCACCCTGATCCGATTAGCCAAAGAACATCAGGTAGAACTGATTGCTATTGGCAACGGTACCGCCAGCCGCGAGACAGACCGTTTTGTCGGCGATATTATTTCGGCGCACCCGGAATTAAAACTTAAAAAAGTGATGGTTAATGAAGCGGGCGCCTCGATTTATTCAGCGTCGGAATATGCCTCAAAAGAATATCCGGATTTAGACGTTACTATCCGCGGTGCTATTTCTATTGCCCACCGCTTACAGGACCCCTTAGCCGAGTTAGTCAAAATAGAACCCAAATCTATCGGAGTTGGTCAGTATCAACACGATGTTAGCCAAACACAATTGGCACGCTCACTGGATGCCGTGGTCGAAGACTGTGTTAATAGTGTGGGGGTTGATGTGAATACCGCATCCAGTGCCCTGTTAAGCCGAGTCTCCGGTTTGAATCAAACCATTGCCCACAATATTGTTGAGCTAAGGGACCAGCAAGGCTCCTTTAAAAACCGCGAAGCCCTAAAATCTGTTAAACGGTTTGGCGATAAAACCTTTGAACAGGCGGCTGGTTTTTTACGCGTTATGGACGGCGACAATCCGCTGGATGCCTCGGCTGTGCACCCGGAAAGTTACTCCGTAGTGGAAAAAGTTGTCAGCCTTAATGACCGCAGTATTGCCAGCACCATTGGCGACAGCCGTTTTTTAAAAGCCTTAAACCCCGCCGACTTTACGGACGAACAATTTGGCCTCCCCACCGTTACCGATATTTTAGGCGAACTGGATAAACCGGGCCGCGACCCGCGCCCGGAATTTAAAACCGCAGAATTTAAAGACGGTGTGGAAAAACTCTCTGACCTGATCCCTGATATGATTCTGGAAGGCACAGTGACCAATGTGACTAACTTCGGAGCCTTTGTGGATATTGGTGTACATCAAGATGGGCTGGTGCATATCTCAGCCTTATCCGACACCTTTGTAAAAGACCCGAGAACCGTGGTTAAGGCCGGCGATATCGTCAAAGTTAAAGTGCTGGAAGTCGATATTCCCCGCAAGCGTATCGCCCTAACCCGACGCCTGACCGATAAAGCCGAACCCCAGCAAAAAGCCGACAGGGATAATCGCTCCCGCGGCAAAGCCAATAAAGCGCAGCACAATAATCAGCACAACACCCAGCGCAAAGATAAAAGTGGCAGCGGCAAGCAACAAGGTACCTTTGCCCAACTGTTTGCCGATGCGGGTAAAATAAAAACCAAAAGCTAAGCCTTGGTAAAAATAATCACATCCTGCCCAATATATTCTAATTGAGCCCCCACTGCCCGGCCAACCACTCAAAGGTTGGCTGGGAGAAAAAACCAATATGGGTAGGGTCATTTTTATAATGCCATTGAGCAAAGGCCTGCTGATCAATCACCATTTTTGTCATCAACGCTAAAATACCACCATGCTCCAACAGCGACCATAACTGCGACAAGACCTCACCGGGCGCAAACAAATGCTCGACCACCTCGGTGGCCGTAATAAAATCATAGCGGCGATCAAGCACTGTTTTATCCTGGTAATAAAAAATATCATAGACCGACACACTATACCCCTGTTCAGCCATCATGACGGATAAGGCCGGACCCGGACCACAACCAAAATCCAGACCATGGGCAGCCGGTTTAATACGCGCTTGCACTGGCAGTTGTACGCGGGATAAAAACTGCCTATAGCCAGCATCATCCACATCATTGTTATGCAGGTCATACTCGGCCTTCTCATCCTGAGCATTCAGGCGCTGAGCGGGATCAACAAATACCAGGTGGCAGTGTCCACATTGATAAAAATCCCGGCTTAGCTTTTTTGACCGCTGTTGGTAATACAGCTCTGTGCTATCACCAGAACATAATGGACATAGTAAGTTCACGTCTTCTCTCTTGTTATCAGCTAGCCATAAATAATACCCTTGCAAAGACTAGGGAGACAATAATAAAAGCTTATCTCTGTGTCTTTGCTATCGATTCTGCTAAGATCTGCCGTCTGAATTTTACCACTCCATCCTCACTCTTTAGGAGAATAACAATGACTGTACAAGTAGGCGACAAGCTTCCAGCAGGCAGCTTAAAAGTAATGGGCGCAGAAGGCCCTCAAGAAGTAACTACCAGCGAATTATTCGATGGCAAAAAAGTCGTTATGTTTGCGGTGCCAGGTGCTTTCACCCCAGGCTGCTCAATGACTCACCTGCCAGGCTTTGTGGTTAACGCCGACAAAATCAAAGCCAATGGTGTTGATAGCATTATTTGCCTGTCAGTTAACGATGCCTTTGTTATGGGCGCCTGGGGCAAAGCCCAGAATGCTGAAGAATTAATTATGGCTGCCGACGGCAGTGGCGACTATACCAAGGCATTAGGCCTGGAATTAGATGCCAGCGCTTTTGGTATGGGCCAGCGCAGCCAGCGTTATGCCATGATTGTTGATAATGGTGAAATCACCTATTTAGGGGTTGATGCCAAGGCGATCGAAGCCAGTGCAGCGGATGCTGTTTTAGCGGCTCTTTAAACAATGATCAGCGGGGAGGTCTTTACTTCCCTGCTGTTCTACCCACCGCCTTACAGCAAAAAGTATAAACTCAGCAATTGAGTCAGCAATAAAGTACCCGCCACCACCTTCCAAAATAATAACGGATCCCTGTCAGCCAAGGGCCGAAAACCCACTTCCAGATATTTCTCGTTCGGATGTTGTAACTCATAGACCAATTCAGAGATATCCTGATGGCGACGCTCCGGACTATAGCGCAATGATTTTTTCAGTGCGCCATCAATCCACACCGGCACCAAGGGATTTAATTGGTAGCTGGGGTATAACGGGTATTCAGAAAATCCTGCTGGCTACGGCATTGCTCAAACTTTTCACCAAAGGGTAATTTACCCGTTAACATCTCATAGCTAATCACCGCCAAGGAAAAAATATCTGACTGATAGCTTAAAGGCTTATGCAAAGTATGCTCTGGTGCAGAATAGCTGGCCGTACCCAGAGCAATATCTTTTTCTATCGGGCTATTAATTTCAGCAATGCCCGCCACCCAACAAGAACCAAAATCTATAATTTTTACCACCCCATCCCGGTCGATAATAATATTGTCGGGCTTAATATCCTGGTGCAAAGTTTCACGCCGATGAAAGGCTCGCAAACCTTTGCCAATTTGATCCACCAGATAAACCACTTCCTGTACTGCGGGTTTGGGGTTTTCTTTAATCCATTGGCTTAGGGTTAAGCCATCAATATATTCGGTTAGATAATACAAGCAGCTTTTTGTGCGCTGATGCTCTACCACCTTAACCACATGACTATTATTAACCCGGCTACCGATCCAGCTTTCCATCACAAAGCGCTCAATATAGGCGGGGTCATCGGAAAAATTAACCGAGGGAGTTTTCATGCAATACTGCTGGCCGCTTTGCTGGTCCTTGACTAAATATAACTGGCTACGGGTGCTGGCATAAATTTCCCGCACAACTTCGTAGCCGTCAATCACCATGGCTGAGCTTAAAAAAGGCGGAAAAGGCAATGCGGTTAATTTTGATACGACATCATCAACCTGCTGGTCGGGTAATTTATCAATACGAAGAATCTGGCAGCTTAAGTTATCGTCACTGCCATTGGCCAAAGCGCTATCAATAATTTTCTGGCTGGCCTGCTCATAGTCACCCGCACAATCTATAATAAGTTGGATAATGGTTTTTTTGCCAATAAAATCATGCACACCATCCGTGGTCAAAATAAAGATATCACCCACTTCCAACTCCGCCTGCTGATAATCAACATCCAGATTAATATCCAGCCCCATGGCGCGAGTCAGATAAGATTGATGCTCTGAAATAGCGACGGCATGATCGCGGCTTAATTGTTCTAAGTCATCAGCACGCAAACGATAAACACGACTATCGCCCACATGAAAAATATGTGCGCCATGGGATTTAAAAATGACTGCACTTAAGGTGGTCAAATAGCCTTTGCGCTCATCGGCAAAACGCTGGCTCTGGCCATATAGCCAACGATTTAATGCTGTTAATACTTTTTGTGAAGAATTTTTTACCGTCCAGGAATCTGGTGTGGAATAGTAATCCGAGAGAAAATTTTGAATACAGGTCTCACTGGCTTCCCTGCCCGCCTCAGCCGCACTAACACCATCAGCAATTAATGCCACTGCCCCTTTAGTCGTCATCACCTCACTATCGGGAATACGAATACCAATAGAATCTTCGTTAACGGCCTTAATACCGGCACTGGTTGCCTGCCCCACACTGAGCTGAAGCAGGCTGTTTAAATGTAAGGCGGGCTGCTTCATTCAGGCTGGGCAGTGGCACGACTGATGGGCGGGTGGAAAATCATTTGTACTACGTTGCCATCTGGGTCCAGACAATAAAAACTGCGGGCACCATCGCGGTGGGTCTTGGGCGAACTTTTAATCCGCACACCATGCGCTTTTAGAAAATCATGCCACACATCGACCTGATCCATATCATCAATAATAAAACCGATATGATCGAGGCGCTGCACCGCAGGCGGTCGCTCGGCACCGGTAAAACGATGCAGCGCTAAATTATCATTACCTGAGGTGAGGTAGACATTATCAATATCCGGCTCCCACTCAATACGCATACCTAACAGCTTGGTATAAAAAATCACCGTCTCTTCAAAGCTTTCAACAAATAGCGCCACATGACGCAGACCTGCTGTGGGCTGGGGGCGATTACTTTCATCAACTGTCATAGAAATATCCTTATGCTAACGATTTAATGCGATGGGAGCAGAGTTACTCGGCCAGTTCAACCAACTCATAGCTGTGGCTGACTTCCACACCCGCAGCTTCCATCATAATAGAAGCCGAACAGTATTTCTCAGCGGATAAACTAACTGCACGTTTTACATGGGCTTCTTTTAGCTTGCGGCCACTAACAATAAACTTCAGGTGTATTTTGGTAAAGACCGCAGGCACCGCATCGGCGCGCTCAGCATCCAACTCGGCCACACAGCTTTCAACATCCTGACGGGATTTTTTCAACATGCTCAGCACATCGAAAGAGGCACAGCCTCCCATACCCATTAATAACATTTCCATTGGGCGAGGCCCCAAATCACGGCCTCCCAAATCCGGCGGCCCATCCATGACCACACGATGACCGGTCTCTGATTGCGCGGCAAAACTCACGCCGTCCACCCATTCAACTGTTGCTTTCATTCACTGATTCACTTCTTAAGGTCTGAGGTACCACCGCGGTACCGATAAGGGCAGCAAGCTTAGCACATCCCCGGTTAGTGCCAAATATGTAAACAGGCTCACAAATTCGCCCAGAACCTAGCGAAACTGAGCATTTGCGCCATAATGAATAGTCAGAAAACCGCTCTTTATAGATCGGCCAAACAATAACTGTTGAATATGAGGAAAGACCGTTGGTTAGCCTAGCTTTAAGCCCGCACATCGAGAATGTAGACGAATTTTTAAATCATTGTCATCGCCGCCGTTTTCCGGCCAAAAGTACCCTTATTTATGCCGGTGATACCAGTGATTCCCTGTATTACATTATTGAGGGCTCAGTCACCGTTATGATCGAGGACGATGATGGCAAGGAGATCATTGTTGCTTATTTAAACAAAGGCGATTTCTTCGGTGAAATGGGCCTGTTTGACGACCAACAGGAACGCAGTGCCTGGGTAAAAGCCAAAACCGCCTGCGAAGTGGCCGAGATCAGCTACGCCAAATTTCTTGAAGTGAGCAAAACCAACCCAGAATTTCTGTTTGCCGTCGGCACCCAGATGGCAAAAAGCCTGCGCGCAACCACCCGCAAAGTAGGCGATTTGGCCTTTTTGGATGTGACCGGCCGTGTTGCTCGCACCCTGTTAGACCTCTGTAAGCAGCCGGATGCCATGACCCACCCGGACGGTATGCAGATCAAGATCACTCGTCAGGAAATTGGTCGCATCGTCGGCTGTTCCCGGGAGATGGTAGGTCGAGTACTAAAAACTCTGGAAGAGCAGGGTTTGGTGGAAGCCAAGGGTAAAACCATGGTGGTCTTCGGTACCCGCTAGCCCTTATTGGCGGTGCCAGCGCCCTGCGGGCACCGCTCTATACTACTCATTATCCAATTTATCCGACGGATCAAAATCGTCGTCACTGCCTTTGTCCAATAGCTGATCAGCAAAATTAGCAATAATAGGCAGCCTTGGCGCATTACCCGCCAGCGACATAGCCATTAAAACCAACCACAGAATCAGCGATATCGGCGCCAGCACTACCATAATCAGTGGGCCCAGAGCGGGGATAATCGGTAAAAAGATATTTAATACGGTCAATGAGCCAAATAACACAATGGATTGTGCGCCATGGAAGCGGACCGCTGGGTCCTGCTTTTCAATAAAGAAGATCGCCAGGCCTGAAATCCAACCAAAAACATAGGCGAGGCATTTGGCGATATTATCCGGCAATCCCGTATAAGAATCGTTCATAGCTGTTCCTTTTTGCTGCTTGATAGCCTTGGGAGGCCATAGTTTACACTGCAAAACCGCCACCACTCCAGCCACAGAGGCCAACAAGGCCACAATCCCCCTCTAAGTCGGACTTTTTCCTCCCAAAGCGAGCTATTATCGCGGCAAAGTTTGGTACTTTCCCGATTTCTAAGGATAATAGTGGGCTAGCCGAAATAACGGCTGCCAAGCAATGACTACTGCTAAGGATGACACCATGAGCACAGATTACGACCAAAGCGAAGTTGAATTATTCCGTGAAAACGTGCAACGCTTTATTAATGAAGAAATACTGCCCCACTACGAAGGCTGGGAACAAGACAGCAAAATCCCCCGCGAGTTGTGGAACAAAATTGGGGAGGCAGGTTTTCTCTGTGTAGATGTCCCTGAAGAATACGGCGGTTTTGGCGCCCACTTTATTTTCTCTGCCACTATTGTCGAAGAATTTTCCCGCGCCGGCTGCGCCGCACTGGCCAGCAATATCAGCGTACACTCGGATATTGTTGCCCCCTATATTGCCAATGCGGGCACCGAGGCGCAAAAAGAAAAGTACCTACCCAAAATGGTTAGCGGCGAATGCATTGGCGCTATTGCCATGACTGAGCCCGGTGCCGGTTCTGACCTGCAAGGCATTCGCACCAGCGCCAAAGCCGATGGTGACGACTATATTATCAACGGTTCTAAAACCTTTATTACCAATGGCCAGCACTGCGATGTGGTTATCACTGTCGCCAGAACCAATATGGAAGTTTCCGGCTCCAGAGGGACCTCACTGTTTGCCGTAGACACCAGCAGCGAAGGCTTTAGCCGCGGCCGCAATCTTGAAAAAATTGGCCAGCATGCCGCCGATACCTCGGAATTATTTTTTGAAGATGTCAGAGTACCTGCCTCAGCCATTGTGGGCGGTCTCGATGCCGGCTTTAAAGTATTAATGACTGAACTGCCCCGTGAACGTTTAATTCTTGCGGTGGGCGCTATTGCCGCCTGTGAAGGTATGTTGGACTGGACGATTGAGTATACGCAGGACCGTAAAGCGTTTAAGCAGCCGATTAGCAGCTTCCAAAATACCCGTTTTAAAGTCGCGGAAATGAAAACCGATACCCGTGCCAATCGTGCCTTTACCAATGAATGTATTGAACTATTTGTTAACGGCAAGCTGGATGCAGAAACGGTCAGCATGTTGAAATTATCGACCACCGAACTGCAAGGCCGTGTTGCCGATGGCTGCTTACAATTATTTGGTGGCTATGGCTATATGACCGAGTACCCGATTGCCCGAGCGTTTGTTGATGCACGTATTCAACGCATCTACGGCGGCACGTCGGAAATTATGAAAGAAATTATCGGCCGCGCAATATTTGGCCGCTAGCCATTCACCATCATTCCCGCGAAAGCGGGAATACCCCGTAGGGTGGATTATAATCCACCAAGCCCTGCCATAAGCTATGCCTATACCGGTGGATTATAATCCACCCTACTCCAGCTGTTAGTAGAGTCTTGAAAACTCTTAATGGCTTAGAACACCGACGCTATAATAGGCTGGGGCCCATATAAGGCATTTTTCCCGGACGGTATGCGCCATCGCGAAAACAGCCCCTATCAAAGCAGCAAATAACATACCATAGCAACAACACCAGCACCCATCAGATTCAACGCAAAACCCTCCCGCGCCATCCTTTGGGTTGTTACAAAACCACTACCATAAACAATACTGTTAGGCGCCGTCGCCACCGGCAACATAAACGCACAACTGGCACTAATCGCAGCCGGTACCATTAATAAGCGCGGATCAATATCCGCCGCCAAGGCCGCGGCCGCCAACACCGGCATCAATAACACCGTGCTTGCAGTATTGCTGGTGGTTTCTGTCAGAAAAGTCACGCATAAACACAGTACCAACATCATGGTGATCACTGGCCAATAAGACAACACACTTAATGCCTGACCAATAACATCACTTAAGCCGGAGACAACAAAACCTTTTGCCAAACAAATGCCTCCACTAAATAACAACAAGACGCCCCAGGGGATGGTGGCAGCGGCCTCCCAATCCATTAACTTACCACCGCGACCATTGGGCATCATAAACATAATAATGACGGCTGTTAGGGCAACCGATGCATCGTTGGCATTGATCCCGAATAACTCTGACCAGCCACCAAAAGGTTCACGGCGAGTAATCCAGGCCAATGCGGTTAAACCAAATATAATCAACACCCTGCGCTCTTCTACCCGCCACTGCCCCACCACGGGCAAATGAAAACCGCCGCGATAACTGAGTGAACGCGTTAGCCATAAGCCGGCTAGCGGCACCATAATAGCCACCACGGGTACCGCCCAGCTCATCCACTCGGTAAAGCCAACGGTTTTACCCACCTGCTCCTCATAGACTTGCATAAAGACCAGATTAGGGGGCGTGCCGATCGGCGTACCCATACCACCAATACTGGCAGCATAAGCAACCCCCAGCATTAAAGGCGCGGCCAGAGCTTTATCCTCGGCCTTTTCCAGCACAGCCATGGCTACCGGTAATAGCATCAAGGTGGTGGCAGCATTGGAGATCCACATACTGAGCACGGCGGCAGTGGCCATAAAGCCAAACACCAGTTGTCGGCTACTGCTGCCACCAAATATATTAATCATACCCAGCGCAATACGGCGGTGTGCCCCGCTTCGCTCCATGGCTTTGGATAAAATAAAACCGCCCAGCAATAGTAAAATCAACGGGCTGCCGTAGGCTTGAGCAATTTCGTTTTTATCCAGTACCCCGGTCAGTTGCAGCAGGGCAAAGGGAATCATTGATGTCACGGGAATAGGAATAGGCTCAAAGACCCACCAGAGAATACACAGCAGCGTGATACCCGCGGTAATAGAAGCATCTGTAGATAGGCCTTGGCCTTGCAGAATAAACGTCACGACCAGAGCCAATAAAGGGCCTGCGATAAGCAGTCCATTTCTAAAGGTTGCCAAAGGGGCTTCTCCAAAATTATTATTAGCCGATATTTTGCCACGGCGGGAAACGAATAGAAAATAAAGCTTTTAGCCCCATACCGGTGTAATATCTCCCCCATGAATAATGCTGTAAAACCCACACTGATTGACCGGTTTAACCGCCAAGTTGACTATGTTCGACTGTCGGTGACTGACCGCTGTGACTTTCGCTGTGTTTACTGCATGGCGGAGGATATGACCTTTGCGCCCAGAGCCGAAATCCTGACGCTGGAAGAATTGGGCCTAATTGCCCAGGCCTTTGTTGAGCTGGGGGTAAAAAAAATTCGCCTAACGGGTGGTGAGCCTTTGGTCCGGCAGAATGTCATGTCACTGGTAGACCATATCGGCCAACTCGATGACCTGAATGAGTTGACCCTGACCACCAACGGATCACAACTAAGCAAGCAGTCTAAGGCACTCTATAATGGTGGCGTTAAACGGATCAATATCAGCATTGATAGTTTAAAACCGGAGCGGTTTAAGACCATCACCCGTACGGGCGATCTTGAAACCGTGTTACAAGGTATCGATGCCGCTATTGCCACTGGTTTTAAACGGATAAAACTGAATGCTGTTATTTTAAAAGGCCGCAATGAGGACGAAATTATTGACCTGGTGAATTTTGCCCGGGATAAAAACGTCGATATTTCTTTTATTGAAGAAATGCCTCTGGGCTTAATCGACGAGCATAACCGCGCTTTAAGTTTTTGTTCCAGCGATGAAATTCGTGAGACCGTTTCCGCCCATTATCCTCTCACCTCCAGCGATGAAACAACCGGCGGCCCTTCCCACTACTACACCATGGCCGATAGCGACTCGAGAATTGGTTTTATCTCGCCCCATAGCCATAACTTCTGCCATCTGTGTAACCGGGTTCGGGTTACCGTGGAAGGCCGCTTGCTACTCTGCCTTGGCAATGAACATTCTGCGGACTTAAGGGCGGTATTAAGAGCCAACCCTGGTGCGATAGAACCTCTCAAAGATGCAATTATCGCAGCCATGGACCTTAAACCTGAAAAACACCATTTTAACCTGGACGAAGAGCCGGATATTGTTCGCTTTATGAATATGACCGGAGGCTAATTTTGCGGAGCATTGTTGATGAGCAGCCCTACTAAAGCGGTTTTACTCTCTGGTTTGATTTTCCCCGGCGCAGGCCACCTCTACCTGAAGTCTTACCCCAAGGCGATTTCACTAGTACTGCTTGTTGTTATTTGCCTGGGCTTTTATATCGCAGAAGCGATCAAACAGTCGCAAACGGTTATCTCGCAGATCGATGCTTCAAACACACCGTTAAGCGAAGAAGAAATCACCGCACTGATTTACAAATCCGTTGAAAATACTGATACCACCATGATCGCAGCGGTATCCTTTACCCTGATTGGCTGCTGGGTGTTTGGCGTCATTGATAGTTACCGACTGGGCAAAAAATCCAACCATGGATAAACAACATCTTATCGCAGCGCTGCAACTGGAACCCCATACTGAGGGTGGCTACTACCGTAGGACCTATTGTTCCGAAAAAGCAGTAACGACTGCCAACGGTTCAGAAAGAGCGCTGCTGTCTTCTATTTATTATATGCTGTGCAGTGATAGCCCTATCGGTTTTTTCCATCGCAATCAATCCGATATTATTCACTACTGGCACAGTGGCTCAGCACTGACTTATTATCTGGTGGATCCTGAGGGCAATTTTTCCTCTCACCGATTAGGGCCAGATCTGGCCGCAGGTGACAGTTTTCAAATGACGGTGCCGGGGGGATACTGGAAAGCCACCTTGCTGGAAAACGGTGACTATGGATTATTATCGGAAGCGGTTGCACCGGGTTTTGATTATGCCGATATGACGTTGGCCAAACTCGAAGAATTACAACGGGACTTCCCCAAGCTTGCCGAAAAAATTGATCTAAAGCGCTTCTGCAAATTCTGATGGGGCAGTGTCATGGTACACTGATAGCCACATCTCTAATCCATAACCGGGATGATCAATGACCAAAGATTCTCCACTAATGATATCAGCCGACAATATTCGCAAGGGTTTTGATGCTCTGGGTTATATTGCCAGCACCGATATCGCTACGGCCATTTATCTGGCCTACCAATTGGAAAAGCCCATATTAATTGAGGGCCCGCCCGGCGTTGGCAAAACTGAACTGGCTAAAACAGCGGCGGAATATCTCAGTCTGCCACTGGTACGGCTACAGTGCTATGAAGGGCTGGATGAAGCCAAAGCCCTGTATGAATGGAAGTACGGCAAGCAATTACTGTATACACAGGTATTAAAAGAGCAGCTCGGGGATATTTTAAAAGGCGCCAAAGGTTTAGCCCAATCGGTTGAACGGCTGCATGATTTTGGTGATATTTTTTATTCAGAAGATTTTTTAGAGCCGCGACCGCTACTCAAAGCACTGCGAGAGAAACAGGGCTCGGTATTGCTCATTGACGAAATCGACAAAGCCGATTATGAATTTGAATCTATGTTACTGGAAATTTTATCGGATTACCAAGTCTCGGTACCGGAAATTGGCACTGTCAAAGCACAATCAAAACCTCTGGTATTTTTAACCTCCAATAATACGCGGGATATCAGCGATGCCTTAAAGCGCCGCTGCCTGCACTTATATATCCCCTTCCCCAGCCAAGCCCTTGAAAGCCGCATTATCGAGAGCCGAGTACCTGAGGCACCGTTACAATTACGCGATCAGTTAGTCCAATTTATACAGCAGTTACGGCAATTAGATTTAAAGAAATCCCCTGCGGTTAGCGAAACAATCGATTGGGCCAAAGCGCTGGTGCTGCTACATGCCGACAGCCTGAACAAAACGATTATTGAACAAACCCTAAACGTTGTATTGAAATTTGAGGAAGATATCGATACCACCAGGAATGAATTGGCCAACCTGCTACGCCAACTGGAAAAACTACCTTAGCCATTATGCAAGCCAAGCTGCTGGACTTTATTACTTCTTTAAGAAGCCATGATATCAGGATCTCTACATCTGAAAGTCTGGATGCCATGCGAGTGTTGGCACTGATTGGATACCATGACCGCGCAGTGCTTAAATCTTCCCTCGGCATAACTCTGGCAAAAACCCACGAAGAAAAAATTATCTACGACCGTTGTTTTGAATTGTTTTATGGTGGAGACAGGCTGGATATTGCCACCACAAAGGAAACGCAAGAAAAAGAAAACCGAAAAATTAGCAGTGACATTAACTATGATATAGCTAACGACAGCACTATTCAGGAAGCAATAAACTCTCCACTGGTACAACGCCTACTGGAAGATAGTCCCGTTAAACTTAGCGCAGCGATTGCACAGGCCAGTGCCGAGCTACCTACTCAGGAGCTTCGCTATTTTACCCAAATAGGCCTTTATTCACGTAAGCTATTGGATGCCATCAATTTTTCAGAGATTGAAGATAGCATGACGAAACTACGCAGCATTGAAACTGACAATGCTGATTTTATGATCGATATCTTGCAAAACAAAAAGCAACAGCTTCGTGTGTTGGCCAAACAACAGATAGAGCAACAGTTTTTACTGACCGCAAATGCAGAAGGCAAAAAGCTCCGGGAAAACACTCTACGCAATGCGCGACTATCCAACCTTGAGCGACAACACTTTAGCCAACTACAAACACTGATTAGAAAATTGGCCAAAAAATTGTCTGCCCGCCATTCGCAGCGTCTGTATATTGAAAAACGTGGCAAGCTTGATGTAGCAAAAACCTTGCGCAAAAATATTCATCACGATGGTATTCTTTTTGAAACCTACTGGAAGAAAAAACGCAAAGACCAACCTAAAGTGATTGCACTGTGCGACGTAAGCGGCTCAGTCTCCGCCTATGCCAAATTTTTATTATTATTTCTCTATAGTTTAAATGACGTGCTGCCAAAAATTCGCAGCTTTTGTTTTTCTAATCGCACCGGCGAAGTCACTGACCTGTTTACTAACGAAGAGGCTGCTGCTGCCATTGAAGCGGCCTTTGAACAATGGGGACAGGGCTCCAGTGACTATGGGCAATCGCTGGTCGACTTTGCTGAACTATGCCTTGATGATATTGACCATAACACCACCCTGATTATTTTGGGGGATGCCCGCAATAATAATGGCGAGGCCCGGCTGGATATTTTGCAAAGCATTTACAACCGCGCCAAACATGTAATCTGGCTAAACCCTGAACGGAGAATTAATTGGGGCAGTGGTGATTCAGAAATGCGCCGCTATCAAACTGCCTGCCACTTTGCGACGGAATGCCAATCCCTGCAACAACTGGAACGGGTGGTTGACCAGTTACTAAAGCTGATTCGCTAAACTAACTGGCATCATGCCAGATAAGTTTTTGGGTCTCACTGTCCACCAGATCCGCCAGGGTATATTGATCAAACACGGCAATAAAAGCCTGGCTGGCTTCAGCTAATATCCCTTTAAATTGACAGCCTGGCAGTAATATACAGCGCGGCGTAGTGCAATCCACCAGATCGTTTAGCGGCTCCATCAACCGAACCAGCTCCCCCACACCAATATCCTCTGCCGGCCGCCCCAGACTAATACCACCGCCCCGGCCACGCCGGGAAAGGATAAAGCCCTCATTGGCCAGTTTATTCACGATTTTTGACAGGTGGTTGGCTGACAAGCCAAATTGCTCGCAGATTTCACGCACGCTCACCAGCGCACCCGCTGGGCGCGAGGCCAGATAAATCATGGTTCGCAGGGCAAAATCGGTTTGACGGGTCAGGTGCATAGATCTTAACTGTTAGGGTTATCAACAATAAAAACCAAGCATAAACTGAATTAAAGCTGGACACACTATAAATATGCATTTAATATGCACCTTATTAAACATGCATATCAAATACATATTTGACTGAGAAGGAAGATACAACGATGAGCACACTTTACGAACGTTTAGGCGGTGAAGAAGCGGTTGATGCAGCGGTAGATATTTTCTATGACAAGGTTATCGCCGATGAGCGGATCAGCGACTATTTTATCAATCTGGATATGGTCGCCCAGGCCACCAAGCAGAAAAACTTCCTGACGATGGTGTTTGGCGGCCCCAGCAACTATGGCGGCAAGGATATGCGCTCAGGCCACGCCCACCTTGGCCTTAATGAAGAGCATTTTGATGCGGTGGTAGAGAATTTGGCGGCCACATTGCAGGAACTGAATGTGGCGGAATCTGATATTAATGATGTCGCAAATATTGCCAATAGCGTTAAGGATGATGTGCTTAATCGGTGATTTTGGGGCCTTTTAGACTAGTAGAGAAGTGAGCAAGGGCTTGTGTTTCCGGAGCCGTCGGCAGGCAGATCTTTGCTCCTGCAATCTCTGCATCACCGTCATCCCTGGCAGCGACAACAGCTGCCGAAGAGCGGCCAGAGATGGCAAAAAGCGTGCTCAGGAAACTCCTTCCTACCTCAGCCAGCTTCCACTCTTCTATCACAAAGCCACTAAAACACTTCAAAAACCACTTCCAAGCCAATGAATTAATTAAAAAAATCCTTGCCTTGCACCACAGGTCACTCTTATTATTGCCTTCCAAGTGATAGGCGGTTTTTTAACCGACCCTACCGATTCATCAGCCAATAATAAGCAGGCCCTGCGATGACCACTTGGAATTACCGCGTCATAAGAAAAAACTGCGCGAACACCCGAGAAGTCACATACCAAATCCACGAAGTCTACTATCTGGCAGACGGCAGCATCGACTGCTGGAATCACACCCCCGTAGAACCTCTGGGAGTGAGCGAGCCCGGCCTGCGCAATGATATTCAATCCTTTCTGGGCGCCTTTAGGCAGCCAGTGTTGGAAGAGCGCTATATCAATGGCAAAGCCCGGTTGGTTGCCGAAAGAATGAATGAGCCTGGCAAGGACTTGCAGGCGGACTATGTCAGCAAAACCACCAGAGCCTCGGGTTATATCAACCAGATTCTCGGCAACCACCTGCTGCTAAAACAAGAACCCAGCTTACGCCAGGCCTATGACAAAGTTGATCAGGCTCTGGCCGAGTTACACGATATTGTTAACAGCAAACACTATCGCTCTGAAACGGTTTAAACTCTTATTCATACCAGCTATTAGGCACCTTAACCGCAATAATCTCTGCCGTAGCACAGACTTCACCACCTGATAATAGCTGGCAACTCACCTCAGTCTTTTTCTCCGCTGTGCTAACGATCTCCGCCGTTAATTCAACGGGCTGGTCAACCGGCACTGGCTTTTGATAGCTCACTGCCATATGGCCGGTGGCATACCACATCATCTCCCCCTCCCCCACATCACGGCCTGCGCGATAATAGGCATCACCCAGCGCCGCACAAATGCCGTGGCAGTCGAGGATCGTCGCCTGTATACCGCCATTCAAAAAATGTTTTGGTCCCGCATTATGGTGCGCCGCGGGAATAAAAGTCGCTACCGTAATACCATCTTCACGGCGGTAACTTTTAAGTTGTAAGCCCTGCTCATTCTCCGGGCCACAGCCATAACAATGGTTGTGTTGCATTTTGTCCTGAATCGCTTGCATCGCTTTGCTCCTTTTATAGGGAGCGGGTCCTTTTTATTCACCCGCGCATTGTCTACCCTAGCCAAGCTGTTATGCTCTGCTAGCACAGCCAATAAAGCAATAGACTATTGAGGCTACAATGAACCGCATCAACACGTTTATCAAACAATCAATTATTGGTGGGCTACTGGTTATATCGCCCGTCGTGATTATCTTTTTTGCTATCCGCTGGGCTTTTTTTACCGTGGCGGAGTTCATTCAACCACTGGCGGCACCCATTGCCCGTAGCACCCAGGCCCCCGAAGCTGCCGTTGACCTATTAGTGATTATCTTAATTCTGGTGGGCTGCTTTATTGTCGGTAATATTGTCTCTACCAGTGCGGGTAAATGGCTGCACTCGCGCTTTGATAATACGCTGGCAAAGCTGGCCCCGGATACAATCTGGTCCGAGACATTATCCACCAATTTCTTGGTAACAATGCCAACTCTCCCTTTAGCCGGGGCGATGTGGCCAGAGCCAAACTGTTTGGTGCGGACGTGGCTACTGAGGCTACCGTAATTGTCACCAGCACCCATGACAATGGCTGGTATACCGTCTTTGTCCCCACTGGTCCCAACCCGACCTCTGGTATGATCTACCACTTGCCCCCTGAACAAGTGGAACTTTTGCCAAATATTAAAGTCGATGAAGCACTGAGAACCATTATTGCCTGCGGCGCTGGCTCTGATGAACTGTTCAAAAAGCAGACCCTTATTGATAAAACACTATGAACAAAAAAGCTAAAAACTTTATACCTTTAATTCTCTTTATTGCTGTATTTCTGCTCTTGCAAAACTGGTGGCGAGTCGATTTAGTACTCAATCCCATCAGCACAGAATCGATCAATGAGGAAGCGGTGGTTATGTACTCCACCAATTGGTGCCCCTACTGCCGTAAAGCGCGACTATTTTTTCGCCAAGCCAATATTCCCTATACGGAGTATGATGTTGAAAAATCAGCCCGCGCCTATGAGGAGTATCAACGTATCAGCGGCCGCGGCGTGCCAGTGATTGTTATTGGTGATAAAGTAGTACAAGGTTTTGACAAGCAGGCTATACGGCGCGCACTGGCAGATAACAACCCATAAGATAAACCCACCAAGCAGGGACCATCATGGACGTCACTCTATTTAATCAACACAGTATTCTTTTACCCGTTCTCGCGACACTGTTTCTCGGCTTTTTAATTTGGCTCACGCTCTTTGTCGCCCGCTTTAAAGTGATACTGGCCAAAGCTATTCCGGCCAGCGAGATGGCAACACCGGAATCTGTCCGCGAAAACATGCCCCCATCAGCCATGCAGCCAGTGAATAACTTCAATAATTTTTTTGAAGTGCCGATGATTTTTTTAGCCCTGTGTTTTTATTTATTTGTTACCGGCACAGCGGATAGCAACTACCTTAACCTGGCCTGGGTCTTTGTCGCCTTTCGCTATGTCCATACCCTTATCCATTGCAGTTACAATAATGCGATGCACCGCTTTATCAGCTACCTGATATCCTGTATTGCCCTGTGGACCATGCTCATTATGGCGATAATCAACGCGCTATAAGAGCTCAGCGCCAAACATAGCCGACAAAAGCCCTCGGCATTTGCCGGGACGGGGGTTTTGTTCTATGGTTTAGGGTGAACCTTTTTAGCCTCATCCAATAACTACGCAGTAAAACACGATAAGCCATGGCCTACCGATGCAAAGATTGTAGCTACACACATAAGGGCTCGTTCAGCAGTGGTAAATGCCCAGCCTGTGGCTCTTTTAATATTTCCGGGGGCCCAAAAAAGCAGGGCCCGGAAGCCGATAGATACAAAAATCTTCGTCTGGTTTTATTGCTTGGATTATGGGGACTGCTGTTCTTTCTCTTATATGAAAAACTGCAATAAACCCACTGGCGCCAACTACCGGACCTGCTCAAAGAATTCTGAATGACTAATACGCAAGCCATCCTGCTCGATATCAACTCCCTGCTTGCCGGGGAGTGGCCGCAATGTCTGGCACTGCTGACATACGCTTATCCGCTGTCTAACAATGACAATAAGCGTCCGATTGAGCATACGCATTTAATCGGTCTGCTTAAAAAAACGTCTGGCAGCAGCAATATTAGCAAAGCTATCGAAGCAGAACTTGAGCCCGTTGAAAGTCTGGATGGCGAGAGCTATGCCTGCTTAAAATTTATTGACCAATTATTCGACAACTACCTTAAAAATAACAAACTGCATTCGGATATTCACCCCATGCTAAATCATTTTCGGGGTGAAAGTGCTATTGCCATGTTGCAACAAACCCTGCCCTGGCATGAGAGTACGGGCTTAACTGCGCAGTTTAATAACCTCTACACCAATGCCATAGGCTGGCAGCCAGAACTGGGCCGTGCCGCTGAACGTTTTTACCATCAACTACAAACCATCTTTAATGCATCTAGCGAAACCTCAGCAACCCCTGAGTCAACGCTGGATTCATTCAACGTTTTTTTCCAAAAAGAACAAGGGCGCATCCAAAAACTGGAAAAACGTTTGCACGATGCTGAGCTAGGTGCGCTGCATGCAAAACATGCCCAGCAATTAAGTGCCCGCACCTTAAATCAACACATGGCCGGGCAGCAGCTGCCTGCCTGCATCACTCAGTTTTTGCAAGGGCCATGGCGTGAATCTATGCGCCTGCTAATTATCAGCGATGGTAAAGACAGCCAAAACTGGCAAAAAATATTGCGCTTAACCGAAACTTTAATCTGGTCTTTTCAACCTATCAATGATGACATCGACAACCATCGGCAACATATTGTCAATTCAATTTCAGAACTCGCAGAGCAGTTGCACCAAACAACTATCGGCCTGCACCATAGCACGATGCTGGATGAAGAATTAGGTATCGTCGAGAAAGAGCACCTTAAAATACTAAAAGGTGAAGCACTGGAATATCAAGCGTTTGAATTAATTGATAACACCGACCCACTGGTAAGCTCGCAAGTTTCTGTGAGTCAAAACCTGATTAAACAAGCTGCGGCCTATCATGAAGGTCAATGGTTTGAACTGCAAAACAGTGAAGGCACTACCCGGATTAAACTATCCCTAAAAATCACTCAGGCACAGCAACTACTGTTTACCAACTTTCTTGGTATCAAAAAGGCTCAGCATAGCTTTGAGGAATTTGCCTATATGCTGTCTTCAAAAATCGCGATACCCATCAACTCCAGAGACCCGTTTAAAGCCACTGGAGAAAAAATATTCAATTCATTACTGGAACGTTATACGCAGCAACAGCAGCAAGCCGCCAGCGATGCCGCCATTGAAGAAGAGATTCTCCGGCAGCAGGAAATCACCCGACAGGCGGCAAAAGACAAAGCCCTTAAAGAGGCCAAAGTTTTTGCTGAACAGCAAAAAGCCGCCAGAATTAAAGCCCAGCAGGAACAGCGAGCACAGGCTGAACGCCTGGCCACTGAACAACACAAGAAAGATGTCATCACACAATTAGCACAGCTACGAGTAGGCGCCGTCGTGATTTTTTATAATGACGCCAATCAAGGTGACCAATGTAAACTGGCCGCCATTATCCAGTCATCGAACGAGCATATTTTTGTCAATCGTGATGGCATCAAACAGCACGCATTAAATAAACAGCAGCTCTCTGCACAGCTACTCAACGGAACCGCCAAAATAATTGACCCTGGCAGTGACTTTGAAAACACACTTGAGCAAGTGGTTAACAACCTAAGGACAAGGAAATAATCATGACCGATGAACGCCGCAGTGAAACGCGCATTGATGAAAAAACGACCATCTTTATCGAGGTCTGCTCATCATCATTTGACAACACCTCACCCGCCAATATTATTATCTGCAATAGCATAGACCTCTCGGCCAATGGTATTCAGGTCGAAATCGATCAGGAAGTCGCTATCGGGTCCATTCTAAGGTTATGTGCTGAGTTTAACGACAGTGAAACGCTTTATCTGGTTGGGGAAACCAAATGGGTTAAGCCCGCCGGCGACCACTTTAATATTGGTTTTGAACTCTACGATGCTGAGAACACGGATATTGTTGGCTGGAAAAAGCTGGTTGCCAGTTTGTTAAATTAGCCCCGAATACTCATGACGACTATCGGGGCACCGTATTTATTTTTTTAAAAACGGATTATCTGGAACCTCATCCTCCGCATCCTCTTCGATTTCCTCTAAACTCAGATTAAAACCACCACCCGAATCTGTCGCCGAACTCGCCGAAGAATCAACACCGCCTTCATCACTTAATTTTATTTTCAATCTTAAATTATTGGCGGAATCGGCATTTTTAATCGCCTCTTCCAACGTGATTCGCCCTTCCTTATAAAGCTTAAATAGGGCCGTATCGAACGTTTGCATGCCCAGGTTTTCCGACTTGGCCATAATCTCTTTAATATCTTCCAGCTCGCCCCGTAGAATTTTTTCTTTGATGGTGGCCGTACCCAATAAAATCTCAACCGCCGCCACCCGCTTACCATCCACCGTTGGGATTAAGCGCTGCGAAACAAAGGCCTGTATATTGGAGGATAAATCCATTAATAATTGTGCGCGACGCTCTTCCGGGAAAAAATTAATAATTCTATCCAGAGCCTGATTAGCATTATTCGCATGCAAGGTTGAAATCGCTAAGTGGCCAGTTTCGGCAAACGCCAGGCAATGTTCCATGGTATCGCGGTCACGGACCTCACCAATCAAAATAACATCCGGCGCCTGTCGCAAGGTATTTTTTAAGGCATTACTAAAATTACGTGTATCAACACCCACTTCGCGCTGATTGACCACGGATTTTTTATGGCGATGAACAAATTCAACCGGGTCTTCAATCGTAATAATATGACCGGAACTGGTGCTATTGCGATGATCAATTAACGCGGCCAATGAGGTGGACTTACCCGAACCTGTGCCACCAACAAACAAAACCAGACCGCGCTTGCGTACGATGACATCTTTTAAAATCTCTGGCAGCTTTAGATCATCAAAGTTGGGAATTTCGGTTTTGATATTGCGGGCCACAATAGAAATTTCATTGCGCTGCTTAAAAATATTGACCCGGAAGCGGCCGACACTGGGGATAGACGTCGCCAAATTCATTTCCAACTCTTCTTCAAACTCTTCCTGCTGTCTTTTGTCCATTAACTCATAGGCAATATCCTTGATCCGCCCGGGCTGCATAGCGACCTTTTCCAGCGGTTTTAACACCCCCTCAAATTTGGCGCAGGGAGGTGCCCCGGTACTCAGGTATAAGTCGGAGCCATCTTTAGAAGCCAGTATTTTTAAGTAATCTGCAAATTCCATCAGTCATAAACCCATGTTAATTCGTTGCCAAGCCATCTACCCACCATAGCACTGTCACCATCAACATGCCTGCTGTACGTCATAGAATGAACTATTGACCAAAACGTGCACCACCGCCACTAAGATAGGCCTGCTCTTGCGCGGTCGTGCCGCGGCCCAGCGCCTCATTGCGGTGTGGAAAGCGGCCAAACTGCGCAATAATATCCCGGTGCTTAAGTGCAAAGTCCAGGCTCGATTGTATTGTCGCCTTCCCTGCTGCTGGCACTTCGCCTAATAATTGCTCAAATAGGGCGACGCAAGTCTGCTGGTCAGCGATAGATTCTGAATGCTCCAGCGGCATATAGAAAAAACTGCGCTGCACGGCCGTCAACTGACTATCCAGCCCGGCCCTAAGCCCCTGCTTAACCAGTGTCTGCGCCAACGGGTCCCCGGCAAAGGCCTGAGCACTACCGCGGTAGATATTGCGGGTAAACTGGTCCAGCAGTATCACTAGCGCCAAAGTGCCCTGTGCGGTTGCCTGCCAGGCGGCCAACTCGCCTTCCAGCGCCTGCGCCACCCAGCCACCAAATTGCCGTTCAATCGCCTTATCGACAGCTGGACCACCGGAATACCAGAGCTTATGCTGAGCAGTGACCTCGAAACCGGCACCAATATCGGCAAACCAATAGCGCAGAATATCATCAATGGCCTGCTGTTCTTTGTGGGGGACACCCTGTTCTGTCATGGTTATACCCTATTGCTATGCAACACTTCTTTACTGATGTTAACCACTATAGCCCTTGTACCCCATTCTCCCCACCAGTAAACTGCCGCCCTAGCGATATAATGTCGTTTATCCTTAAAAAGCCAGATGCCAGAGCGGAGTATATATTTTGCCGGATCAACTAACCGAACGGCTAGAACTTATAGCCAGCAACGAACATTCACCTTTGCTGACTGGCCTGCAACGGGGTATTGAAAAAGAAAGCTTGCGTGTTTGCAGCAGCGGCAAGCTAGCGCAAACACCCCACCCGCAGGCGCTGGGCTCGGCCCTGACACACCCCCATATCACTACCGATTTTTCTGAAGCCCTGCTTGAGTTTATTACCCCGGTATTTACCGATATTGATCAAAGTCTGGAATGCCTCGATAACGTACATCGCTTTACTTACCCAAATCTCGACAATGAGCTGCTCTGGACTGCCAGTATGCCCTGCATTCTGGAAGGGGATAACAATATTCCTGTGGCGCAATATGGTAGCTCCAATGTTGCCACCATGAAAACCGCTTACCGCAAAGGTTTGGGTAATCGCTATGGTCGCCTGATGCAGACCATCTCCGGTATTCACTATAATTTTTCGCTACCGGATGGTTTATGGGAGTCTTTGCAACAACAGGATTATGACAAGCGCCCCTTGCAAGATTATAAAACCGAATCCTATTTTAAGTTAATCCGTAACTTCCGCCGTTTTTCCTGGCTGCTTATCTATTTATACGGCGCATCGCCTGCTGTCTGCAAAAGCTTTCTACGGGGTAATGGCGATCATAATTTACAAACCTTAGATAACGGTACCGTGTATGCCCCCTATGGCACTGCATTGCGCATGGGTGATCTTGGCTACCAAAGTAGCGCACAGGAAAATTTAAAAATTTGTTATAACAGTATTGATAATTATATTGATACTTTGCGTCAGGCCATTACTAACACACACCCTGATTATGAAAAAATTGGCGTTAAAGAAGATGGCGACTACCGCCAACTCTCCACGGCGTTATTACAAATAGAAAATGAATTTTACAGTACTATTCGCCCCAAGCGTGTTACCCAGTCTGGCGAAACACCGGTAGGCGCTTTAAAAGACCGCGGCGTTGAATATATCGAGGTGCGCTGTATTGATGTCAATCCCTATCTGCCTCTGGGTATTGATGCGGACCAGATTCGTTTTATTGATTGCTTCTTATTGTACTGCTTATTTGAACGCAGCCCACTGTGCGATGATGATGACCGTGAACGGATTAATAATAATTTAAAAGCCGTGGTTAACCGTGGGCGTGAACCTGGCTTGATGCTACAAACCCGCACCGGCGATCGCAGCCTGAACGATTGGGCGAATAAATTGCTGGACGGTATCGATAAAATTGCTGAGCAACTGGACGCTGCACATGGCGGCAATAATTACCAACGGGTCTGCCAGCAACAACGAGGCAAGATCGCCGATGCCTCATTAACACCCTCCGCCACTATTCTTGCGGATATGGATAAGCAGAAAAAGCCGTTTTTCCGCTTTGCTATGGATTTAGCCGAGCAGCATGGTAAAGATTTTCATAATCGCCCTTTAACGGGCGAAGACCTGGAATATTTTTTACAAAAAACAGCGCTTTCTAAGCAGCAGCAAGCCGAGATTGAAGCCGCCGACAGCATTAGTTTTGATCAGTATCTGGCAGATTATTATCAACAATACAGCAATATCAAATAGCACCAAGCCTGCAAAGCCGATAGCACAGGACAATCTGTGAATTACCTTGCTCACTTTCATTTAAGTCACGGCAGCGATGATTTATTAATCGGTGCGCTGCTGGGTGATTTTATTAAGGGGCCGCTAAAAGGTGAGCGCAAACCATCGATCGAGCAGGGTATTTTTTTGCATCGGAAAATTGATGCTTATACCGACAGCCACCCGCTGCTAAAGCAAGCCCATCAATTATTTTCGCCGCACTATCGACGCTATGCTGGCATTATGACCGACGTAGCTTTTGATCACTTTCTTAATCAACACTGGCAACAGTTTCACCCGGATTCACTCCGTCTGTTTAGCCAGCAAGTTTTTCAACTCATCACTAGCAGCGATCAGTTAACGCCCCCGGCTAAACGTCAGGCTGAGAACCTCGCACGCTATGATGTCTTTGAGCATTATCAGCATTGGGAAACGGTGGAAGCAGCGCTTGAACGGATTAGCCAGCGATTGCTACGGGACAACCCGCTGGCATCAGGGGCAAGGGAGATGCAGGGCCATTATTCAACACTGGAAGATATTTTTCTCCAGTTTTATCCCGAATTGCAACAGCACACCAGAGAGCTGAGAAAAGCGTTCCGCTAGCCTGCTAGCGCTGGACAATAAATGAATTAAACAACAGATCATCCACAAACTGCTGACCCTCTTCCCTAACCAGCATATTCCGTGTTTCTTCCAACACATCCTGGCGCAGCAGCTCCTTACCCTCCATAGAAGATAGCTCTTCCTCAGTGGCGCGGCTCAGGCGCATCACAATAGTATGACGGATATAAGGCATATGGTGACGGATTTGGCTCTGGCCAGCGGGGCCACCGGCTAAACGCAAAGCAATATCGGTTTTTAAATAACGCAGCCTGCCTGCCCCCCCATAATTCACCACAAAGGCGGGTTTTAGGTCCAGATAGCTGGCCGAACCCCGGCGGTGGCAGCCCCTTCACCCTCAGCTTCTGCCTGCTCATCCTGAGCATAGGCAAGGCCAGGCAATAACAAACTAAGGGACAACAACAAGCTAAGCAGGGGGAAACGCATTCTATAAACTCCAATATTTAACAACTTCATGGCTAATTTTAGCTGTTCCTGTGCAGTTTGCCGCTTGAGTCGGGCACAGCTTTGTCCTAATGTAGCCGCCTAAGCCAAATACAGACGCCATTCAGGACCCATAACCATGATATTACCCACCATCAGGCAAACCAATTCTCTTATGGTACTCGGGGTTATCGGCATGATGGCCTATGCACTTTATACCGAATACTATCTTTTTCTAGAGCCCTGCCCCCTGTGTATGACCCAGCGGTTCTTTTATGTACTGATCGCACTGTTTGCACTGATAGCGGTTTTTCATCAGGCAAAATATAAGCTCTATGGTGCTTTGGCTCTGGTCAGTGCCATTGGCGGTATGGCCACCGCCAGCCGACAAGTCTGGTTACAACATCTGCCACCGGAGCAAGTCCCCGCCTGTGGCCCCAGCCTGGAATATATGCTGGAAACCTTTCCCCTCGGCGAAACCCTGATGACCATGATCCGTGGCGACGGTAACTGCGCTGAGGTGGTATGGACTTTTGTTGGCTTTAGCATGGGTGAGTGGTCACTGATTTGCTTTACCGGTTATGCCGCGGTCTTTATCTGGCAACTGCTTCGCCGCAGCTAACGATGTCACTGATTAACGGCGTACTAATCCTGCTGCTTTGCCAGTGCGCAGGTGAAGCCATTAAAAGCTATTTCGGCCTTAGCCTGCCGGGGCCTGTGCTCGGTATGTTTATCCTGTTTATTGGCCTGCTGATTTACCAGGATGTGCCTGAGGCTGTCGCCAAGTCCAGCCGCAGCTTAATCCCAATGCTGGGCTTGATGTTCCTACCCGCCGCTACCGGCTTATTTTTTCTGGGCTCGCAGTACAGCGATCAATGGCCGGCGATTATCGCGGCCGTGCTTATCGGTTCGCTACTATCGTTGATCTTTAACGGTCTGCTAATGACGTTTTTAGCGCGTAAGCGCCGTGGTAAATCCTGATGGAATTACTGAGCAGCCCTTTATTTGCCATTACCTTAAGCCTTGCTGCCTTTCAGCTGGGCAATCTGCTCTATCGCCGACTGAATGAATTCCCGCTGCTGCACCCAACGGTAACCGGTGCCTCGCTCGTCGCACTATTACTGCCCTGGCTGGATATTGACTATCAGGTCTATCTTCAGGGCAACCAGCTATTAATGTTTTGGCTGGGCCCCGCCACTGTTGCCCTGGCAGTACCGCTCTACCAGCAGTTACATTTAATTCGGAAAATGGCGCTGCCGATTTTATTAACCTGCGCTTTTGGTGCCGCCTTTGCGGCGGGTTCCGCGGTGGCTATTGCCTACTGGTTAGGTGGTAGCGAAACCACGATGTTATCCCTTGCCCCCAAATCAGTCACCACCCCGATTGCTATTGAGCTAGCCAATGAGATTGGCGGTCTGGCTACTCTGGCCGCGGGCTGTGTAGCGCTAACCGCCGCCACGGCCATGTGTCTGGCACCGATTGTGTTTCGTGTGCTAAACATTGAAGACCCGCAAATCTGGGGCTTTTGTTTAGGCATTACCGCCCATGGTATGGGTACCGCCAGAGCCTTTGAAATGAACCCTACCGCCGGTGCTTTTTCCAGCCTGGCTATGTGCCTGACCGGCGCTTTTAGCGCCGCATTAATCCCGCTGGTGGTTAAACTTTTGTCATAATCCATTCAAGGCATGACTAAAAAAGTGATTAAGTCATTTTTAAAAAAGTAATTTTTCTAACAATTTCATTCATTTAAAGCTTGTTCTTAAAGCAAACCTCACTTATATTTAATCCATGGCTTAAGTTGGCTAGTCAAAAAACAACCAATTTAAGAATGTTCGCATCATTCAAGAATTAGATAATAAAACAGGGCTAACATCATGCTGGACAATTGCACTATCGAAGAACGCTGGGCCGGAGTTAATGAACTGGTGGCACGCTGGTTACAAGAGCGCCAATCGATTATCGTACAATTTTGCGCACTTAGTGGGGTCCATGAACTGAAGGCTGATGCTGACCCCTCCAATAATCGCTTACAGCAATTTTGCCAGCAGATGGTCGACTATATGTCTGCCGGTCACTTTGAAGTCTATTATGAGCTAATCCGCGAAGCCGAAGCCTTTGCCGATGGCAGTGCGGATATCGCCAATGACCTAATGCCCCAACTAACGCTGACCACTGATATTGCCATGGATTTTAATGATCGCTACGCCAATGCTGAAGGCAATTTGATGACCCTGCCTAAAAGCCTGTCAAAATTGGGGGAAACTCTGGCTTCCCGTTTTGAAATGGAAGACAGCCTGATCGACACGATGCACGAATCTCACCGCGAAGCTGTCGCCTAAGACCTGCCTCTTCCCATGCAATAAACCCTACGCGGTTTATTGCATGCCCCATCAAGTTTCTCCCCTTCTGCCCGATAAAGATTACATAGATATTGAAAGATATTGGGGTTTTTCCTCCTGTGAACTATAACAGTGAGTAGGCCCAAGCGATTTTCCCAATTGCCATTAGGATAAAGACTATCAGCACCATCAAATACAGCCTCTTTTTCGTACTACTGTCGCTACTAAGCGCCTGTGATAGCGGCAATGGCCCGGCAAAAAGCTGGGAGAACGCCGTTAAGGGCAGCTATAGCGCGACCCTCTCTGAAGATGGCAAGCTCAGCGTGATTGGCTCCATTACCCACGGCGGCAGCCTGTGGACGACAACTAAACATGAGCGGAAGTTCGACTGGAATCATAAACAGGGCGAGTACAGCAATATTATCGCTAGTGGCTTTTCTCCCGAGGGGCTGTTTGCCCTGACCGCGGACCATCAAACCATGGTGCTCTGGGATACCAGCACCGGCAAAGCCCTGACTTTTTGGACCGCCCCCAACGAGGTGATGGATTTGGACCTCACCCCCAACGGTAACTATGCCCTGCTTGGGCTGGAAGATTACAGTGCGGTGCTGTTTGATGTTAAACGCGGCGGCATCCAGCGCTCTTTCTACCATCAAGACCGGGTTCGCAGTGTTGAGCTAAGTAATAATGGCGAGTTAGCCATTACCGGCTCTGAAGACCAAACCGCCAAGTTATGGAATATAACTAGCGGCGAAGAACTATTTAGCTGGCAGCATACGGATGAGGTGGTCACCGTGGCTATTTCCCCGGATGGCAGCCGAGCATTTAGCGTTGCCAAATATGATAAAGCGGTTATCTGGGATACCGCTACCGGCAAAGCCATTGGCCAGTTACCACTGCGAGCCACAGCAATAAAACGCGGCCAGGCATTTACCAGCGCCCGGTTTTCCAATGACGGCAAACAATTACTGACCGGCAACTCTGATCGGCTGGTGCAACTGTGGGATGCCAAAGCCTTGAAGGAATTAAAACGATGGACTGTACCCAAACGCGACCCATGGAAGCCTACTAGTGCGGCGGTTACGGCGGTGAGTTTTAGTGGCAAGAAGGGGCAGTATTATGCGGTGGCTTCTAATGGGTTTCTGCATTTACTGCAGTAATGCAGAAACAAAAAAGCCGCACTAAAAAGCACGGCCTTCTTAAGGGTTAAACTACAAAACGGTTAAACTACAAAACGGTCAAACTACAAAACGGTCAAACTACAACAACTTAACCTTCCGCAGCAGCATCCTTAATCGCCACCAACTCCACTTCAAAAATCAACGTCGCATTAGGGCCGATCGGTCCACCACCGGTGCCGCCAGGGCCATAAGCAAGATTAGAAGGGATTACAAAGCGATACTTGGAACCGACAGGCATTAACTGCAAACCTTCCGTCCAACCGGGAATCACGCCATTAAGTGGGAAGCTAACTGTTTGGCCGCGCTTATAAGAGCTATCAAACTCAGTACCGTCTAATAAGGTACCGGCATAATGTACTTCAACGGTATCAGCGGCAGTAGGCTTGGCACCTTCACCGGCGCTAATCACTTCATATTGCAAACCACTCTCTGTTGTCGTTACACCTTCTTTGGCACCGTTCTCCGCCAAATAGGCTTCACCAGCTACCTTATTGTCTTCACCCAGTTTATTGGCCGCTTCCTGTTGGGCCGCCATTTGCTGCTGCTGGAAGGCCTGCATTTCGGCCATAATTTCTTCCTGGGTCATCAACTGCTCGCCGCCGTTGACCGCATCTTTAACACCCTGGGCAAAGGTATCCACATCAATGGTAAAGGTTTCTTGTTTAAGGCGCTGGCCCAGGCCAATACCCATGCCATAGCTGATACGCTTTTCAGCGGTATCAAGCGCAGCTGCAGGTGCAGCCTCAGCCGCAGGTTCAGCAGCTTGTTGGTTACAACCGATCAGAGCCGTGCTGATGGCAGCGGCGAGTAATAATTGTCGTTTCATTATGATTCCTGTTCCTGGGTTATTTTCCTGGTTAATAAAAGTGATTTATGTGGCCGCTTAACGTCAAAAGCCAAGGCCGCCGGGTAGGCGTATACTACTACTGTTATCCCCCTTATTAACAGGGGCTTCCATCACGTTTTCTACCTCTGGCAAGGCCTCCATACTGACCTGGGTACTGGTCACCGGCTTTTGATTGGAAAAATGCCAGCGGCCTTTTTCATCCTGCCACTTATACAGAGTGCCAGCGCTGCTCGAAACAGGGGTTGGCGCAGCTTGCACCAATGCTGCGCTATTGTCGGTCTGCGCAGCGGTCTGATCCCCCCTATCAGACTGTGCTGGAGGACTGGCCTGCTGTAGCTGATCAACAACGCCGCTAATCGCTGCCTGATCAATGGGCAAGCTATCTAAATTGGGCACCCAATCACTCAAGGTCATTAAGGGCCGGCCATCGGGCCCCTTCATCACCATTGGCATACCCAGCGCCAACAGGACAAATAACAGCAGTGTAAACTTTGCCTTAAAACTCATTTCTAGCATCCTTATGCTAATAGTTAAGCCACCTAACGACTACGAATGGTTAAAAAACAGCCATTTGTACCTCCCTTATCCGGCCGGCCTTAAGCCTTAAAGGTAGAGATATAGTCGACCATAACGTTGAACCTGTCTAGCTTGTGCACTATCTAATCAGAGCAAAACCACATTTTGGCAAAAACGCGACTATAATGTCCCTTAATACTTCGATATGAGCTATACAAAAGGCCTATCTAGACGAGTAGGTTATATCGTCTATACTGAATAAATATGAGGGAATACAAAGGGTTATGACCTATGGCGACTAAAAATAAGAAAGCCCCGGCCAAAAAAGCAGCAGCCAGGAAGAAAACTCCAGTCAAAGCCGCTGGCAAGTCGAAAGCCGTGAGCAAGAAGGCTCCTGCCAAGAAAGCACCTGCCAAGAAGACCGCGGCGAAGAAAACAGCGGCCAAAAAAGTAGCCGCCAAGAAAAAGGCCGCGCCCAAAAAGGCCGTCACCAAAAAAGCGGCACCTAAAAAGGCAGCGCCTAAGAAAGCCGCTGCCAAGAAAAAAGTAGCCACCAAAAAAGCCGCTACCAAGAAAGCTGTGCCGAAGAAAAAAGCCGCCGCTAAAAAGGTAGTCGCCAAGAAAGCCGCGCCTAAAAAAGCCGCTGCCAAGAAAAAAGCAGCCCCCAAAAAGGCCGCCGCCAAAAAAGCTGTGCCGAAGAAAAAAGCCACGCCTAAAAAGGCAGCTCCCAAGCAAGCAGCTGCCAAGGCCAAGTCGCCCGTCAAAGCCAAAGTGGCAGCTACAAAAGTGACCGCCAAAAAAGCCGCGGCCAAAAAAGCACCAGCAAAAAAAGCCGTTAGCAAAAAGGCAGCGGCAAAACCAGTGACTAAGGCGAAAGCAGCCCCCAAAAAGACCAAGGCAGCCGCTAAACCAACACCAAAGCAGCCCAAAGAGGCCACGACTCTGGAACAGGTTAAAGCTGAGTTACAGGTGGAAACCCCCATTGAAAAGCCCGTAGCCAAAGCACCACCGGTGAAAAAGGTGATTCACCGGGTCGAGCAAAGTCTGGCCGAAGACCCCATGGAGAAGCTTGAGGAAGAAGTCAGAAAAGAAAACGCCAAAGACGGTGGCGCTCCGGTGATTCGTAGCCTGTTTGATTTCTAGCGGGATATCCGTCCAAAAACCTGTTCAGGCCAGGCGTGAACAGGTTTTTTTATGCCTGCTATTTAATCAGTTCTGCTAATTGGCTAAGGCTGGGGGATAATGAACCCTGACTGGCCGGGCTTAATAGCGAGCCATATAGGTCCAGATTATCGCTCAGCGCTACCTCAGGATCAGCCGAAGATACGCTAAGCGACTGCAACTGCTGGGCAATCAAGACTTGCTGACGCCGCTCTGCCTCAACTTCTATAGCCTTAATCTGCTCACGAAATGCGTGGTCATCTTCCCTGCCCTTGAGATAACGCCGAACTGACCGCAATGGCTGCACACATTGCTGCTGCCATGGCAGGGCGAGATCAAGCAAAGACTGCAAGCCTTCAGGGCTTATTCGCTGCCCCTGACTACCCAACCAAGCACAACAAAGCAGTATATTCACATCGGCTTGATAGCGGTCCTGCAACATAATTAATAACGGCTCTACCCCGGGCCGACTATAGACCGTCAGGGAGTATTGCCAAAAGGGGCTGTCTTGCATAGTAAATTCCATGTTTTACATACTGTCAGTTCATCATTTCCAGTACAATGCTGCGCCATGATTACACTGGAACAGATAAGCTTACAACGGGGCAGCAAGTTTCTGCTAGAGCAGGCAAGTGCTGTTTTTCACCCCGGCCAGAAAATAGCACTCATTGGAGCCAATGGCACCGGTAAATCCAGCCTGTTTCAATTGCTGCTGGGGAAACTGAGTGCCGATGACGGTACGGCGTCTATCCCCCAGCATTGGCGAATAGCTCATATGGCTCAGGAAGTCGCCACCAGTGAACGTAACGCACTGGACTATATCATCGATGGCGACCAACAACTGCGTGCTATTGAAGCTGATATTCAACAGGCCGAGCAAAAAGAAAACCACAACAAGCTAGCCGAACTGCACGAACAACTGGATACCATTGACGGCTATAACGCTAAAGTGCGGGCCGAGCAACTAATGTTGGGGCTGGGGTTCAAACTTAGCGATATTGATAAGTCCGCCAATAGTTTTTCCGGTGGCTGGCGCATTCGTTTAAATCTGGCGCAGGCCTTAATGAGCCCTTCTGATTTATTGCTGCTCGATGAACCGACCAACCACCTTGATCTCGACGCCGAACTTTGGCTAGAGCAATGGCTGCAACGCTATCAAGGCAGCCTGTTATTAATTTCTCACGACCGGGATTTTATCGACAGTGTTTGCGAAGGTATTGTGCATATTGAGCACAAGCGTTTAAACGCCTATAAGGGTAACTACTCCGCCTTTGAGCGCCAACGCGCTGAACGGCTGGCACAACAACAAGCCAACTATGAAAAGCAACAAGTGCGCAAAGCAGAAATTAACGACTTTGTTCGTCGCTTTCGCGCCAAGGCCACCAAAGCCAAACAGGCGCAAAGTCGCTTAAAAGAATTAGCGCGGATGGAAGATATTGCACCTGCCCATATCGATTCGCCGTTTGATTTTAGTTTCCCGGAACCCGGCAAGTTTTCTGACCCCTTATTAAATTTAAGCCATGCTAATTTAGGTTATGGCGAAACTACGGTTGTTAACGCCGTAAATCTTAGCATTCACCCCGGCAGTCGTATTGGATTATTAGGGGCCAATGGTGCGGGTAAATCCACGATGATTAAATCCCTGGCCAGTGAGATTGCTTTGCTGTCTGGGGATTTTACCGAGGGTGAGAATTTACAATTAGGTTACTTTAGCCAACATCAGCTGGAAGCCCTGGATTTAGATGCCAGCCCTGCCCTGCATTTACAACGACTAAGCCCAAAAGCTCGCGAACAGGAAATACGCAACTTTCTCGGTGGTTTTAATTTTCACGGTGATATGGCGGTAGAGCCAATACGCTATTTCTCCGGCGGTGAAAAAGCTCGGCTAGCGCTGGCCATTGTCGTTTGGCAAAAACCGAATCTCTTATTGCTGGATGAACCCACCAACCATCTTGATCTTGAAATGTGCCATGCATTAACCGTAGCATTGCAAGCCTTTGAAGGTGCGGTTATCGTGGTCTCGCACGACAGGCATTTATTACGCAATACCGTCGATCAATTTTTGCTAGTCGCCAATGGCAAGGCGGACCTGTTTGAAGGTGACCTTGATGACTATAGCCGCTGGCTAATTGCACAAAGAAAGGTGGATAGCAAAAGCACCGATAAGCATTCCAGTAGCGACGGCAAAGTGGATAAAAAAGTGCAGCGCCAACAGGCTGCAGCGATCAGGAAAAAACTTAACCCTATCAACAATGCCATTAAGAAAGTTGAAACGCAGATAGCAAAAACAGACGAGCAGCTTAGCAGCGTAGAAACATCACTGGGGGATAACAGCCTCTACGAAGCGGAGAACAAGGATAAACTGCAACAACTGCTACAAGAACAAGCCACGCTCACCCAGCAAAAAGACCAGCAAGAAGAAAAATGGCTAACGTTGAACGATGAACTGGAAAGCCTGCAACAATCACTGTCAATCCAAGAGTAACCGCCATGATAAAAATACTAAGCGTTCTATTACTTTTTTTATTAACATCTTGTAGCACCCAGACTATTGATATCAGCCAAGTTTATACGGTTGATAAATTAGCCTATAACCAGAAAAGCAAAACACCCTACTCCGGCGATGTCAGCAGTATTTATGATAATGGCAGCAAAAAAACGCAGGGACATTACCAACAGGGCTTGCGCCACGGCACCTGGTCAGCCTGGTATCCTTCAGGGCAACAGCAATATGCCCGCAATTACCAGCTAGGCAAAAAACACGGTGCGCAAACGGAGTGGTATGAAAACGGCCAGCAAAAAGTTGCCTCCAACTATATAGACGGCAAAGAAGATGGCACCAGTTTTAGCTACTACGACAACGGCCAAAAGAAACATCAATGGTCAATGACTGCAGGACAACCCTCGGGCACATGGATTCGCTGGTATAAAAACGGTGTAAAAAAGGAAGAACTCCACTACGTTAATGGCAAAAAGCATGGCTTATTAATTAAATGGAATGAGCAAGGGGATATTAACAAGAAAAAAGAATATCATCATGGCAAATTACGGTGAGCGACCCCCGCCCTCTAAATCGCAGCCCCTTGCTTGGCTATCCCTTTTTGTCTCAAATCAAATATTATTGCAGACAACCATCCTCAGGCCATCAACGCTTGACAGGTTAATTGTCAAGTGCTGCCCCATCAACTATGGTTTAAAGATAAGTAATAAAAAGAAATTTATATAGATCCCCCTTTTAGCCTGTTAAGGATACCAGCAATGGAAATAGATGACGGCGTTTTTTATATGGCTTTGGAGATGTACCTTATCCTCATTGTCCTGCTTGGGATATTACTTTTTGTGCTCAAGAAAAAAATTGACCAAATAAAAGACCTGGAGCTTAAAATCGCCGGGGTTAATAACACACACACCCAAGTTGCAGATTTCCTTAAACGTGAAATTTCCTTATCAGAACCGCGCCAGCACAGCGGCAAAGCCTGTGATAAGCCAATCTTATCTCTTCGTCAAAAAATTCTCAGTGCCGAGTTAGAAGCCCTACAACAGGCTGGTGAAAACCCTTCAGAGCTGTCTATTGTCAAAGCATCTTTAAAAAACGCCTTAGCTGTATCTCCCCCTTCAAAATCAGCCCTGACATTAAGTGGTGACCACGCAGTTGAACTGGTTGACGCCAAGCAACAGCAGGCCATCAGGGACAAACTGCAAACCTTGCAAGAAAACCTGATAAAGCGTAACAAATTGGTTATCGAACTGACAGAGAAGCTTAGGAAAGCTGAGGCAGGCAATGTCGACCAGGCTGCTGCCGACTCGCTGATCAAAGACATTGAGGATGAATCAAACCTTATTAAACAGCTCAAAGATGAATTAGCCAAGGCCGAAGCTATGTGCCAACAGGCGCAGGAAAAAATCCGGCAACTGGAAAAAAACAAAAACGCGCATACCATTCTGACACTGGAAAAAAACCAGCAACCCACCGGCAACAATACCCAGGATGAAGTTGAAAGACTCAGGGATGTACTGGAGGATTTACTGGGTAAATATAACGGCGCCAAACGCCAACTGGAAAAGCTTCGCCTTAGCAACAGTGAAAAACGTAGCATTATCTTAAGACTGGAGAGTGAGCAGGAGAAAATGAGCACTGAGTCCAGCGAGGAAATTAGCGGTATTATAGAAAAGCTAAAAACTGAACTTCGCGACTCTCAAATGTGCACCGCAGTACTGGAATCAGAAACCGACAATCTGCGGGAAAAAGTTCACGAGCTAAAAGAAGAAATCAATGTTATCCATCAAACAGGGGCTGAAGTAGCCGTACCTGAGGTCAAAAAAGACAGCAAACTTGGTGAATTTGGACGAATGCTACTGGATGCCCTAATCGCTATTACCGGGCTGAATGAACCGGAAGATGTGTCTACCCAACTTATCCGCTTAGCCAAAGGTATTGATATCGACATCTGTTTTTTGCTAAGAAATAATTTAATGACTTTCTGGGGCGGAACCAGAGAGCATACTGATGAAAGGATTCAAAAATTATTACTGGGCATCGATTCCAGCGGCGATGAACGCTGGGTTGAAACGGCTGACGGCGCCATTTTATCGCTGGACTATTGCCGGGTTATTGTTTTAGGTGTAAGTGTCGACAACCCGCCCGTCGACCTGCAACGTTTAGCAAAAGCCTTCTCTATTGCCAATGCCGCCACCAAGCGGATTGAGTTACAAATAAAAGTCTCTCAACAAAAGAACCGGCTGGATAACATTGTTAAAAAAACCAAAGGCTCATTAAGCGCCATGGAAAGCCGGCATAAATTGATTATTGACCAGGCTAAAGAGGCCGTGGATATTTTTAATTCAGAGTTCGATCAGTTTTCGAAAAGCGTTGAATTTTCGCAATTACAGACCGAGTGCATTACCGACATTATCACCGACCTTAGCGAGAGGATGGATATACTATTTGCTACCGGTGTTTCAATCGACAAATCCTATATTGAGCTTATGGCCCTATTGGAAGTCGATGATGCTGCCTAGGCAAGCTCTAACGTAAGCGCCGGACTTTAAACTTTCGCCCTTTGATCTTGCCTTGCTCCAACCGTTTTAGGGCCTGGCGCGCTACATCACGCTCAATAGCCACATAGGCCACATGGTCCAGCACGGTTATTTTACCCACTGCCTTACCCTGGATACCGGCATCACCAGTCAACGCCCCTAAAATATCTCCGGGCCGAACTTTTTCTTTGCGGCCGCCGCCAATACATAAGCTCACCATCGGCGGCTCTGTGATCGCATCCTTATCGCTATTCAGAGTTTCAATAGCTTCAAAATCCAGCGGCATCGCCTGATACTCGGCAATAGCATCAACTTTGTATTTCTCTGAATCAGAAAATACGGCCAGCGCTAAACCCTCTTTGCCCGCTCTGCCGGTGCGCCCTATGCGGTGAATATAAATTTCAGGGTCGCGGGGCAAATCAAAATTAATCACCGCCTCAAGGTCATCGATATCCAGACCTCTGGCTGCAACATCAGTAGCCACTAACAACGAGCAACTGCGATGGGAAAACTGCACCAAGATCTGGTCACGGTCACGCTGTTCCAAATCACCGTGTAATGCTTTGGCACTAAAACCCTGCTGGCATAAATATTCACAGACTTCCTTAACTACTTTGATGGTATTGCAAAATATCACCGCGGACTGAACGTCATAGTTGGCCAGTATGCGCTCTAAGCCATAGAGCTTGTTGTCTTTGCTGGTGATATATAGGGCCTGTTTGATATGAGCATTGCTATGAATAGACTCTACCGTGACTTCTACTGGCTCGCGCTGAAAGGCCGCACTGAGTGATTTTATTTTTTTTGGATAGGTGGCGGAAAATAACAGCGTCTGGCGCTGCTCTGGTGTCTCCCCAATAATAATCTCCATATCCTCATAAAAACCCATATCCAGCATGCGGTCAGCTTCATCTAGCACCAGTGTATTAATACGGGCCAGAGATAAGGTTTTTTTGCGCAAATGATCTTTAATTCTACCTGGGGTTCCAACAATAATATGGGCACCGTGTTCCAATGAACCAATCTGCGGACCGATAGACTGACCACCACATAAGACCACGACTTTAATATTTTGCTGATAACGGGCCAGCCTGCGAATCTCGGTAGCCACCTGGGTGCTAAGCTCCCGGGTTGGGCACAGTACCAGTGCCTGAGCACCAAAATCTCTGGGGTTAATGTTGGTCAGCATACCAATGGCAAAAGCGGCGGTTTTACCGCTACCGGTTTTGGCCTTGGCGATAAGGTCTTTACCTTCTAACACCAAAGGTAAGCTTTGCTGCTGGATGGAGGTCATTGCCTGATAACCCAGCTGTTGCAGGTTATCCAACTGGGCAGCGGGCAGGTTCAGGGTTGAGAATGCATTATCGGTCACAGGGGGCCTATTGGGGTACTTGGGCAGGTATCTGCCGAGAATTATAACAGGTTCCCCCCGATCATTCTGTAGCGCGGATTATAATCCACCCTACGAAGTTTAGCAGGGGTTTGTTGTAAACAGTTTTTGATAGGCCGACTTTAAAAAGTACAGAAATAATGCCGAGGAGATTCCCGAAGCAGCAAAGATCATACACATCACCATAATCTGGTAACGGGCAGCTATCAGCGGCGAAACGCCTGATAGGATTTGCCCGGTCATCATACCCGGCAGCGAAACCAAACCGACCGCAAATAATGAGTTAACCACGGGAATAAGCGATGCATTAAAGGCCACAGCCCTCGCCTGCTGAAAATCATCGCCATGCTGGATTTCGGATGAAAAGCGCTCCGCCGACAAACTCACGCTGGTCATGGCATTGGCGAAAACCATCCCCCCAAAGGAATCATATACTGTGGCGCATACCAGGGCTCTATCTTTAATACCGCCTGGCTGATAATCAACAGTGTGACACCACCACCGATGGCAATGGCCAAACAGGCTTTTAGTAATAATGCGCGGCGATACTCCAGTACCGTGTTCAAGGCTATCCAACTGGATACCACAATCATTAGTAGCAGCACTGCCAACACCACAATGGGTAGATCGGTAGAGAGCAGGTAGGCAAGACAGTAACCTACCGTGAGTAATTGCACCAGCATACGGGCCACTGCATAAGTGGCATTGCCGTAGTTGAGGGACCAGCGATAATAAACTAGCAACACGGCTATGACGGGAATAAATGCCAGAGCTAAATGAGCCAGTTCAACCGTTTTAATGGATGCCTCCATGACAATCTAGCAACAGGCTTCGCTGGTACCTGTACCCACCTGAAGCCCACCTTTGGTTTCTGCCACCGGGCGAAGTGTGCCCGCCGGTTTCGAGAAGCAGCCCAGGTTGGCTTCTTGTGCTGGCGACATACAAACAAAATCTTTGGCATAAGGGCCGTCTTTAATTAAGTCAAAGGTGCGACGGGAAACAGCGATACGCTCACCTCTGGGATAACGGTTGCCTAAATCATCAAACAC